>JBNKZR010000485.1:0-5309 GCA_050301735.1 Polyangiaceae bacterium
GGGCGGCGGCAGCGCTGCCCAGCTCAGCGACTCACCAAGCCGGCCCGATATCTTGTGCGCGGTGAAGCTCTTGAGGGACTTCACGTAGAGGCCAGCGGCTTGCTTGCGCTGAGAGAAGTACGCGAGCAGGCGCCCGTCAGGACTGCAAGCTGGATACGTGTTGGAACCCGAGTTTTGCGTCAAGCGACCGATGCCCTTGCCCGTCTCGCTGGAGACGACGAGGTCACTGCGCCCGCCACCGATGTTCACCGAATAGACGAGGCGAATACCGTCCCCCGTATCGCAGAAGGTCGGGGACGCGGCGGAAAAACCGCTGGGTGATACCGGACGCCCATCGACGTAGATGCGACGCTGTCCGAAGTCCGCGGAGCCACCCACCCAAGCCAATTTACCACTCGGACTGAAGACGGGATGCACCGCGATCTCGGTGACGGACATCTTCTTCATTCCGCTGCCGTCCGCGTTGCCGACGAAGATGACCGTGGCGCCCTTCTGATCGACGGCGACCGCCAGCTTCTTGCCATCGGGGCTGAAGGTCGCGCTGTAGATCGACCGTCCAAAGGGCAGCTTTGGGACGTTCGCGGGCGGTAGGCCAGCGATGCGGAACGGCGAGTAGTTCTCACTCTCGAAGAAGATCAGCGATCCGTCGGGACGCCATATGGGTGAGATGGCCGTCTTCTCGGGATCCGTCGCGCGGCTCAGATTGTGACCATCCGCGTCGACCGTGAAGATGGTGTGATTCCGCGACCACTTGCTGCTGAAGGCGAGATGACTGGCGAAGCCGCCTCGACGTCCAGTCAGAGCCTCGAGCAGCGCATCGGTCACGCGATGAGCGGTCACTCGGACTTCTTCCTCTTTGACCTCGATGATTTCGCGAAAGACGGGGTTGGGACTGGCCGCGGGCAGATACGCCAAACCGAAGACCTGCACTTTGGAGTCCTTCTTGCGGGCAGCGACCTTGACCACGACGTCGGCACCGAGCGACTGCCAAGCCTTGACGTCGACGGGGTCGTTGAACCCGTATAAGCCCGTGGGTGCTTTCTTGTCGGAGATCATGCGGTAGAGCCCGCTGAGCTCGAAGTCGCGACGAACCACGCCGCGCACGATGACGTCCTCGAGGTCTGGCGAGAGCGAGGGCAGGATCGCCAAACGCGGACGGGTGTCTCCCTCGCTACCAACGATCAGCAGCTCCCCCAGTAGAGACTCGTCCGGCGTCTCCTTCGTCTGGGCCGAAACCGGCGCGGCGAGCAGCGCGAGCGCTACTCCAAGAGCCCATCCACCGAGTCGTCGCCAGAGGGTGGCGCTGGCGCTGGTTCGCTGGGTGCCTCGTCGGGCTCCCCGGTGACGGGCGCCTCGCTCGGGCTGTCGTTGTCGGGCTTCTTTTCGCTGGCTGACGATTTGTTCTTGCATGAGGAGTTCTCTCCACTGAAGCGAAGGTTGATGATTCTCTCACCCAGCTCGGGGTACTTCGGAGGCGGCGGCGGTACCTGACGCCCAACCTTGCCGTCCATGTGAGCGCGGACTTTACCATCGAACGAGCCGTTGCCGCTGGGGCTCAGGCTGAAACTAGTCACGGTTCGATCGCCGGCCAAGTTGGCGCTGACGGCCACCGAAACATCACAGAACTCAGCTCCCTGCGGAGCGCGGAAACCGGCTTCGAACCATGCGATGAGCTTCGCCTTGTATTGACTGATGACGAACGCTTTGAGCGCGTCGGTTTCGGTGCCGCCGATGACCCCGTCGGCGTGTCCTTCTTCCCGCGTATTAGGATCTTCGGTCTCTTCATCCTCGATGATGTCTTCATCGACCTTCTTGGCCAATTCGGCGTCTTCCGGAGCTGGAGTCTCGTCCGACTTGGCAAGTTCGTTGGTCGGGATCGTGTCGAGTTCTTTGTCCGCCTTCGTCGACGCGGCGCTCTTGTCCTCGTAGCGCTTCTTCGGCTTCGGCTTGCGCCACATGTCCGGCAGGAGCTTCTCTTGGTTCTGATTGCCGTACTTGAGCAGGGGCACGTCTTCGATCACTGGCGTGACGGCGATGGGGACTTCCGGCGGCGGAACGACGGCCTCCGATGACAAGGCCGTGCCTGCCCCGGCGAGCGCCAGCAATGTCACCAACGCACCCTCCACGAATACGGCAAAGCCCAGGGCCATGCCGAACTCAGTGGGTTTGAATACGCTGGTGCTCATCACGGGTCGTCCGAGAACCGAGCCTAACAGCGCGGCAGCACCGTGTCGGCTTCGACTGAAACTATGGGGAGGGAGCTGGGGTCTTGGCGCCCTTGCCGGGAGCCTCGGGTTTCGACGGCTCGGAAGCTTCGTCGGTCTCTGGTTTGACGAGCAGGTTTAGTGACACCACACCAGTAGACCGGGCCGCCGCAACGACCTTGGCGACGATCCCGTAGCGCGCGTCCTTATCTGCCCGAATGTACAGCTCCTTTTCCGTCTGCACTCGCTGATTGCGGTCGAGGGCGCCGACAATGTCGTTGGTGACGTCATCGTCGCCGAACATGACCCGCTCGTCCTTCGTCACGGTGATGAGCAGCCGGGCGTCCTTCACCGGCGTACTGGCAGCCTGCACGTCAGGGAGGTCAATCTTGAGACCGGTAGTCAACAATGGCGCCGTCACCATGAAGACGACCAGAAGCACCAACATCACGTCCACGAGGGGCGTGATGTTGATGTCCCTGAATCCGCGGCGACCTCGGCCTCCAAGCTGCGCGCCCACGGACTACCTCACTGCCGCGCGGGCTGCTGATGGAGCCCCACAGGTTGGCTCAGTCTGGGATCTGCGGCCAGGGTCTCCACCCAAGTCTCGCTAGACGTCTCCAATTCGTTCAGCAAGTCGCTGATGCGCTGGTCGACGAAGTTGTAGCCGATGGTCGCTGGGATGGCCGCCACCAAACCGAACGCCGTTGCGATCAGCGCTTCACCGATGGCAGGAGCGACGACTGGCAAAGACGCGCTCTTGTGTACGCCAATCTGGAGGAACGCATCCATGATGCCCCAGACGGTGCCAAACAGGCCGATGAAGGGAGATGCCGACGCAATGCTCGACAACGTAGGCATCAACGTCGAGGCCCGTTGGTTTTCGTTGACGATCGCTCGCTTGGCGACGCTCATCAGGAGCTCTGCGCTCAAGTTCGGCTGCTCGCGACGTCGGGTCAGGTGACTGACCACCCGAGCCCCTGGGGCCGACGGGAATTGACGCGCAATCGACTCCAGCTCGCTGGCACTACGAGCTCGAATCGCAGCGTCTTCGAATTGCGCTTGAGCGGACCGCAAGCGGCGGATCTGGAGCGACTTCAACCCCCAGATGAGCCAGACCGCGAACGAAGCCAGGACCAGCACGAGCAGCACCACGAGCACGACCCCCGACGAGTCCATGACGAGGTCGACGGGGCTCAGTGCTCGTTCGGTCGTGACAGCGTTAACCTTGGCAGCGCTTTCGGGCATTCAGCCTCTGGGCTTAGTCAGCCAGGACGACGTCCACGCGTCGATCGCGGGCCCAACTGGCTTCGTCGGTTCCCTGGGCGTCCATCTCGCCGCGGGAGGTCGTCTCGGCCTGCCCGTCCTTCAGACCAGCTCCAGTCAGGTAGCCCTTGACACTGTCCGAGCGACGGCCGCCGAGAGCCATGTTGTACTCCTCATCGCCGCGCGGGTCGGCGTGGCCAACCAGGCGCATCTTGCGCCCAGCGAGGGGACCGGTCGAGAAGCACTGAGCCAGCTTGTCGAGAACGGGGTGATCACCTTGGCGGATCACGGACGAATCGAAAGCGAAGAGCGCCTCCGGCTGCCCGATGCCACAGATCTTGCGGATGTCCGGAGCGATGTTGACCGTTCCCGTGTTCGCAGGCTCCACCTTGGGTGGGGGCGGCGGAGGGGGCGGCGGCTCTGCCGGAGGGGGCGGTGGCTCTGGTACTTCGGGCGGAGGAGGATCTCCGCACGCGCTGAGAGCGAATACACCGGGGATGACCAATGACAATACAAACTTCCCTAGTTTCGGGCAGCTCACGATGACCTCCATGGGTGACTAGAATCGAATCCTTGAGGCTCAGCCTCGCCAATTTGGCGCGCCGGGGGGCACAACGGTGTGCCCGCGGAAAACATTCCGACGACCGACAAGTAGGAGAGTCAACCCCGCAAAGCAAGAGCAGTTTTGACCAATCGGTCGAGTTTTCAGAGGTAAGCCGCCAGGATTGCGGAACCGACCAGGAAGAAGGCGATCAGGAGATACTTTCCACGATTGGATGTGTCGTCGGGCCGTGGGTTCGAACGCTTCGACTCCAAGTGCAGCAGTGCTCGAGCGGTGAGTCGCCGGAGCTGGGCGTTGGCCAGCGACGAACGCGCGCTGTCTCGGGTCTGCAAACGGTACCAGGTGGCAACTTCAGCCAAGTCCGATGGTTCCGCACACAGCTCTAGCAACGTCTGGTGCAGGCCTTCGTTGTCCCAGTCGTCCTCGAGACACGCCATTAGCGCGCGAAATCCCGAGGGACTCGCATCCCCAACCATCACCCCCCCAACCGCAAGTCGCGGGATAACTCCTGAGTGATGCGGAAGTAGTCTTCCCGCGAATAGGGTTCGTTGAGGATGTGGAAGTCTTTGCTGCTCAGCCCCACACATCCGAAACAGTAGCTGCAGTTCGACATCGCGCGGCAACGCGTGAGGTAGCTGCAAGCAGTGCAATCTTCGGAAGCGACGCAATGGTTGCAACCGACCAGACGTTCACAACGGCGACAGTGCGAGCAGTCGGTACAGGCTTTGCAGCTGGTACAGTAGTGGCAACCCACCAGCCGCTCCCCTTCCCGACAGAATGTGGAACGACTGCAAGCAACACACCGGTTGCATTCGATGCAATCCTGGTTCGCTCCGGAGTCCAGACGCCGAGTCAGGTCCTGGTAGCGGCTCTCGAATTCGGCGGGGCTCAAACGTTCCATCGGTCGAGGCAACGAAGGCGTCTGGACGATGCAGACTCGTGGACGGCGAAGCTAGGAAGCGACCGCGGGCTTCAGCGGATACTCGATCCGAATGAAGCGGCGCAGCTCACCGGCGCGTTCGCGCACGGCTAGCTCATCGGCCTCGTCTTCCAATCGGCGCAGTCGCCGATCGAGAATGGGCCGCTTGATGGGTGCCTGCTCGGCGAGCAGGCGAGTGAGCACCTCGATCGCCTCCGCGATACGCGATTCGTCGACGTGCTCGAGCAGCTGCAGTTGATACTCCTGCTGTTCAGGGATACCGCCTTCTTCGAGCAAGTCGTCCGCAACGCGGGAGATGGCGCTGCGCCCTTCACAGCTGACGAGCCGCTCCAGCAGC
>JBNKZR010000486.1:0-5296 GCA_050301735.1 Polyangiaceae bacterium
ATCTCCCTCTTTCCCCTTGAAGACGGAGACGATCGCGGCCTGTTCGCCGTCGATGAAGGCCTGGAGGTTCTCGTCGGTGTCGACGATCTGCACCTCGCCGAGATCCTTCAGCCGCACCATTCCCCCCGAGGCGGTCTGCATCACGATCAGATCTTCCAACTCGGGCTCGAGGGGACCGAGCGCGGCAACCGCTACCATGACGTTGGCCATCCCGATCCAGCCGTTGCGCGCTTCGATGACCTGGCTGCTCTCGGTGCGACCACGCTCAGCTCGTGAACGCGCGCGCTCTTCTTCCAGGGCGCCTAGTTCTTCACCTGCGGCGAGCCACGCTTCGACTTTGTCCAACAAGCTGCCGTCGGGCAACGGCAGCGCCGCCAACTCGGCGCGCGTCGACTCGTTCAAACGTGCCCGCAGATTGGTAGCGTAGCCCGCTTGCCCGCGATAGGTCGCCTGCACGACCTTCCCCACGCCATCGGGCATGAGCGTGTCCCGCAGTGCGATCAGGCCAGCACCATTGCTCGTCATTTTCGCTACCGCTCCGAGATAGTCGTAGATCGCCCTCGCCAGCGTATCGTGCTCGGCGTCCAGCTCGGTGGCACGCTGGATGTTGGCTGCTTCATCGTCGTCTTGGTCCTGCAACGCCAAGACGGACAAGAGCGCCGTGTGGCGCTCTCGTACGATGGGCGAGAGTCCATCGAGTCGTTCGACCCCTTGAATCGCTTCCTGCGCAGGGTTACCGATGGTAACCCACGCCTCGGAGACGGCAGTCATTTCGTCGTTGGATAGGTTCTTGAATGCCATTGGCGGCTCCTTTTCGTCTTGGTGTTGTCTCAGAAGCGGCAACCAAGGGGCGCCTCTCGTACGCATGACACGCGACGACCACCCCTGCGGCCCACCTCCACTTTGACCCGAACCTATCGAGAACGTTGCCACGAAGAAAGGGTCTTCGAGCCGCAAGTGGTGTACTCTGTGGCACGCGCCAACGGGAGCTGTCGTCGCATTGCGTCAAGCTAACGGGAGCTGTCGTCGCATTGCGTCAAGTCAACGGGAGCTGTCGTCGCATTGCGTCATTACGTCACCCCATCGACGGCCCCAAATCGCGTCCGTCGGGCCGTGGAACACTCACCATCAATGACGTCGCGCGTCGTCGCCCCTTCTCAATCCCTGGGCGGGTGGGTCGTCGACCCAGCCCGAGAGGGTTCGAGTGGCCGGAAAATGAGCGAGTCACCTACTGGCGAAGGGTTCGAGTGGCCGCAAAGTGGGCGCGTCACCCAAACGCGCACGGTTCGTGTGGCCGGGAACTGAGCGAGTGACCGGGTGGGCAGGGCTGGAGTGACCGGGAACTGAGCGAAGTCGCTCATTCTGGCTGTTTGTTGTGGGTGTTTCGCGGCACGGTAGCGTGATCCACACAGAATGGCTCGCCGCGAAGCGTGGCGGTCGTCAGTAGGAGCGCGAGCGCACCACACATCGAAACTCACTCACCCGACAGAACACTGTGTCACAGATGAACACTGTGACGTCGCGCACTGCGAGCCTGAGGATCCCACCGACGACCGAATGCACAAAGGTGACGTTTCACCAACCCAACCCCCGCCTTTCGACTCGCCCCGTCGTAATTCGGCGGCTAACTTTCGGGCCATGAAACGGGCAACGTTGGTCGCCGTCACGCTGCTTTGGGCAGCAGGATGCGGAGCAAAGGGAACGACTGAACGAAGCGACAGCGCCGCGCCCGGCCGCTTCGATCCGGAGCCATCCACGGTCGAGAGTGCTGACACTGGGGAGAGCGGCAACACGCCTGCGGTTGCGAACTTGCCCGACGTGAGCACGGCGCCACCAGCGACGGCTCCTGGCGCGCCGATCGCGACGGGCACCGCTGCCACGACCACACCAGGCACGACCACGCCAGGCACGACCACGCCAGCCACGACCACATCACCCGGACAACCCGTGCGCGGTGGCGCGCCCCCTGTCACGCAGGTCGCTCCCGCCGCAAACGAAGACGTGCTGCCCGATCCCCCGGAAGTCAGCGGCACGCCGCTCAGTGTCGAGACGGGCATGTCCTTTGGTGGCGGGGTGACGAGCACCGGCCCCTTGCTGATCGCCGCCGGGCCTGACGGCGACTTGGTGGTGGCCGGCGCGGGTTACGATGCCGATGCTCTCGGGCTCGACCTCGAGTCGTCGGAGGACGAGGCCTACGTCCTACGCATGAACTCGCTCGGCGAGGTGACCCACTTCACGCACTTTCCCGGAGTCATCGGCCCGGACGCTCTGGCCGTCGACGATGACGGCAACGTCGTCATCGCAGGCGATCTGTACCGCGATTCGAACTTCGGCGGAGAGACGCTGGCCGAGCTCGCCGAGGGCTACTACGTCGTCGGCCTCGACGCGGAGCTCGAACACCGCTTCAGCACCAGCGTGCCGACCGAGCGGACCGTCTGGCGACGGCAGATGACGATGGACGCCGAGGGCGCAGCCTACTTGGTCGGCGGCAGCTACGACTTCGACAGCAGCAGGGAGACCGGCTTCGTGCACAAGTTCTCTCGCGACGGCGACTCGGTGTGGGAGCAGCTGCTGCCCGGCACGGGCTCCACGGCGGCCGTGACCGACGTCGACGTCTCGGATTCGGGCCAACTCGTGATCGCCGGCGGCTTCTCCTCGACCTTGAGCGTGGGTGATGAACAGTTGGTGAGCCGCGCCGGGGACTCGTACAACGGCTACGTCGCGGTGTTGGATGCCGCGGATGGCACGCCGGGTGCCGCCTACCGCGTGGGGGGCACCGTCTTCGACCTGATCAATTCCGTACAAGTCTTGCCGGACGGCGCGATCCGCATCGCGGGACAAACGAGTGGCGTGGCCGACTTCGGCGGCGTGGAGAGCAACGCCGATGCGGAAGGCAGCCCCTTCGTCGCCGAGCTCGATGCCAACGGCGAGGGCAATTGGGTGGTCGTCTTGCCGGGTGATGGCATCGCCTTCAGCGCGGACACGGACGAACTCTTGCGCACCCACGTCACCGGCAAGTTCGACGATCCGGCAGGGCAGTTGCCGACGACCTTCTTCAGCACGGTCGACAGTTCCGGCAAGCTCGAAGGCGAACTGCGATTCGTCTCGGGCGGCAACGGCGGACGCGAAGTCGTCGCGGCTCCCGGCGCTGGCGTGTGGCTGACCGGCGAGGCCAGCGGCGTGGTGGACTACGGAACCGGCCCGATCGACATCGAACACGGCGTGTACCTGATCCGTTTTTCCGCAGACTGAAACCCCATTGCCGGGACGCTTGCGTGCTACCAGGCTTGCTGGTGTAATTCCGCGGTGCGCGAATTGAAAAACCTGTTCGAGAACAACCGTCGCTGGGCCGAAAACCTCCTCGAAGAAGATCCCGCCTTCTTCGAGAACCTCGCCAAGCAGCAGACTCCCCCCTACCTGTGGATTGGTTGTTCCGACAGCCGCGTGCCCGCCAACCAGATCATCGGCGTGCTACCGGGCCAGGTGTTCGTACACCGCAACGTGGCCAACGTGGTTTCCCACACCGATTTGAACAGTCTATCGGTGTTGCAGTACGCGGTCGAGGTGTTGAAGGTGCGTCACGTGATCGTCTGCGGTCATTATGGCTGCGGCGGGGTGCACGCCGCGATGAAGAACGTGCCCCTCGGTTTGATCGACAACTGGCTGCGCCACATCAAAGATGTTTACGACAGCAGTGAGCTCGCGGTCTCGACGGCAGACGAGCAGACCAAAGCCAACCGCTTGTGCGAACTGAACGTCGCCGCACAGGTGAAGAACGTCTGCTACACGACGATCGTACAAGACGCATGGCGCCGCGGCCAAGAGCTCTCCGTGCACGGCTGGATCTACTCCCTGGAGGACGGCCGCCTCAAAGACCTCGACCTGTGTATCTCCAACGCCTCGCAGTTCTCCGAAGTCTACCGCATGGACGGCGCGGCAACGTAACGCAGCTCAGACGCGACGGGGACTCGGCTCGGCGCTGCCGGTCACGGGCTTCGTTGCTCGAAGCAGGCCTCGTCCCTCAGCGCACGAAAATCGCGGGCTCCCGCTGACACCAGGGCGAGCATCCATCGCGCGGGGCGGGGTTGCCGTCGTCGCACTCCTCGTACTCGTCTTGGATGGTGCCGTCAGCGCAGCGTGGTCCCAACAAGCAGTCCGGAGTGCAACCGTTGTAGTCCACCAAGCCGTTGTCTGCGCCGAGATCACACTGCTCGAACTCGGGCTGCACGATGCCATCGCCACAATACGCCGATGGCACGCAGCCCGGCGCACAACCGTCGCCACTCAGGGAGTAGACGTCGGCATTGACGCCATCGTCGCACGCTTCGCTGCCGTTGACGACGCCGTCGCCACAGGCGACACGCGAAGCGCAGTCGGCGCTGCAACCGCCGTACACACCATCGTTCAGTCCGTCATCGCACACCTCGGAGACGACGACCACACCATCACCGCAGAGCGCGCTGCACTTCGTGCCGGCATTGGGAGCGACGGCGTCGACCCTGTCATTGCCCGCTGCTCCCGTGCACTCGAAGCCCGGCTCCAGCTCACAGTTCACGTCGCAGCCGTCACCCGAGTACGCATTGCCGTCGTCGCATGCCTCGCTGGCACTGACGATGCCATCTCCGCAAATGGCCTCACACGTGCCGTCCGCTGCGCAGCTCGAACTCAGTTGGCAGCCCGACGTACAACCATCGTCTTCGACCGTGTCGCCATCGTCGCAGCGCTCCCCGCCTTCAACGATTCCGTCACCACACGACGCGAGTCGACACGGTTCACCAGCGTTCTCGCACACGTAGCCACGCTCCAAGCGACACTGCGCGTCGCATCCATCTGAGTCGACGAGGTTGCCATCGTCACACTCTTCGCCTGCCTGCAACGTGCCCTCCCCACACGCAGGCTGACACTCGAAGCGAGGCGTGGCGCAAACGAAGCCAGGTTCCAAGCGACACGTCGGGCTGCAGCCATCGTTGGCCACCAGATTACCGTCGTCGCATTCCTCGTCGTCACCGCGCAATGCATCGCCGCACGTCCGCACGCAAGCGCTGTCCGCCGTCTCACACGCGAAGCCGGGCTCGACCTGACAAGAGGCGGAGCAGCCGTCTCCCGCGCGCCAATTGCCATCATCGCAACTCTCCGAGACGACGCCGGGCTCCTCGCTGCCGGACACGATGGCGTCACCACAAACGATGACGAGCACGCAGCCGCCTGTACCGCATCGGTAACCTGGCTCCTGCATCACGCAATCCGCGGAGCAACCGTCACCGCCGACGCGGTTGCCGTCATCACAGCCCTCCGG
>JBNKZR010000487.1:0-5286 GCA_050301735.1 Polyangiaceae bacterium
GAGGAGCGACGGTCGGCGCCGAGCTCGGCATGGCGGGCGGCTGCAACGATGTGCGGCTCGGGGCGGGAAGCCCACCGCCGCGCGTCGCGCCGTACCCACGTTGCCGTGCGTACTGCTTCATCGCGTCATTGATCAGATAATCCACCGAGCATTCGAGCTCGCGGGCCATTTGCTCGAATCGTTCCCAGAGAACATCGCGGCACTGAAAGGATCGAATCGTCTTGCTGGTATCGGACATCGACGGGTTCACCTCGCCCACTTGGGCGCATGATCTCCGGCCATCTTACTGTGTCTTTTGGGGCTCTTGTGAAGCTTTTGCGGTGCTCTTTTGGGTTGGTCCGCTATTCCGAGCTCGTATCGCCGGCAGGATGCAATGTTCGACGTATTCTCCGAGGGTCTCAATCTCCTGCTCAGCGCAGCGCCACTCGCAGTCTTGCGCTTCCTCTGCGCATCCCGGGACCTTGGCGCGCTCTTTCTGCAGCCGCTCCAGCTTCGCGACATCCTGTAGGGTCCCGTGGGTGTAGTAGTACCCCAACGCGGTCAGCCGCACGGAGGGCTTCTTTGAACTCGAACTGTAAGAATCTGCTAGTTCTTCAGGAGACGGTTTGCCCTTCATCTCGCCGATCAGCTGCCCGTAGCGCAGGGGCTCGCTCAGCGACATGTGTTTGACCTTTCCGAGCTTGGCCATGAACTCCGCGACGTGTTCCGGCTTGCTCAGCTTGAGCAGTAGCTCCGCTGCCAGCCACCGAACCTTCCAGTTTTCGTGGTCGAACAGCGCGTAGAGCGGCGCCGCAACCTTGTCGCGTGGAAGCTCACCCATGCGACGCAGGGCCAACCCGCGCACTGGGTCCGGCGTGTCCTCAGCGCCTGCGATCTTCACGACGGTAGCCAGTTGTTGCTCGTCCGCCGGATCGAGTTTGTTCTCGATCGCCGCTAGGGCGCCGGTGCGCTGCTTCTCCGAGCGTTTAGTTTCGGCGGCAAAGGCGAGCAGGAAGTCGACGGCCGGTTTGCCACCAACCCGTCGCATCGACGAGAAAACCCGTAGTAGTTCCTCCTCTTGGTAGCGCGCCAGTTGCTTGTTGAAGGCATTGGGGTCCGGCTTCTGTCCGGAGGCTGCGTTCGCCTTCTCCAACTCTGGGCGTCTGTCTGCCAGCCACTTGTCGGAGGCAACGTACTGCGCCAGTTTCACGAGCTTCTTGCTGGCGCGGAGCTTCGTTTCGTCGTCTCCTACATCGGCGATGAGTTGGGCGATACGGTCGACCTTCTGTGCCCCCACCGTGATCTTGTCGGGCAGCGGGCGAACGCTGTTGGCGCCGAGCGTCTTGAGCATCTGCTCCATGCTCACCTTCTGATCGCCGGCGCTCATGCGCGCGACGAAGTCGGTCACCGCCCACTGAGCGAGCGCGGCTTCGAGCGCTTTTCGCTGCTGTTCGGATTTGACGAGCGCGCCATCGTGACTCGTCAGCAGATCGTACGCAGCGTCCTTGTAGGGGATGGAGGCGTCCTCGGTGCCCGCTTTCGGTGCCGGAGCTGACAATTCGGAGACCAACGCGGGCACTAGCCGTGCCAGTAGAGGCTCACGCTCACCCCGGCCGAGTTCTGCCAACGCGTCGACCGCCTTTTCGATGCCGATTCGTCGACCACCCCGAGGGTGCATCGCGATGAGGGTCATCGCAGCTTCGACGCGCAGTTCGTACGGGTACTTGGCGTGGGTCAATACCGCGACCAGCTTGCGCGGCCCCTGCTGGGTATCCGCCCAACGCTGGACGTCTTTCGAGTCCGTGCGGCAGTTTGCCAATGCCAGGCATAGGCACAGGAGGCACCAGGTGCGGAAGGGCTTGAGTTTTCGCGGTCCCATCGTTGTTCGTGTCGGCACTTGGCCCCGACGTCCTCCCTCACGAGGCTGGTCTGAAAACCGCATCCCGCAACCTTCGAGATCGGCGCTCCGGACTATACGTTCCCGATTTCACACGACTCAAGCCGACCCGCCCAGTTTGCCGAGCAGCCCGGTGTCTCTCCAAGCGCGGTCCTGGCGAGCCGGCCTCCGTCAATCGGGCCGGCTGTTCAGGAGTTGGCTGAGAACTGGGTCCCGCGGGGTGCGCCGGTGTAGGTAATAGTAGTTTCATGGGCGCAAAGCTTTTCACTCCCAGATTTCGCGGCGCGCCGCGAGAGCGCGACTCCGTGCCCGAGGTCGTACCGCGGGGCAGGGAAGCGGCGGCTCTGCTGCTGATCGTCGTTGCAGCCTACTTGTCGCTGGCGTTGTGTTCGCTGCGGCTCAGTCTGCACGACCCGACGGTACAGGGCGAGAACTGGGTCGGGCCGGTCGGCGCCACGATCGCGGCGGTGCTCGCACGCGGCTTCGGCAACGTTGCCTGGACGCTGCCGATCGAGTTGTGTGTGATCGCGGCGCCGCTGTTGCGTCGCCTGCCCGTTCGCGTCTCGGGCCTGCGGGTGGCGGGCAACCTGGTGGTTGCGATCGTGCTTTCTGCGCTCTGCCACATCGCCTTTCCCAACGCCGTTGCCTTCGGCGGGCTTCCGGTCGGAGGCAACGTCGGCTTGTTGTTTGGGGAGCTGTTCCAAGCTCTGTTCTCCACCGCAGGTTCGTTCCTCGTGGGGTTGACCGTCGTCGCCCTGATTTTGATTGGGCGAGCTTCGTTTTCCTTCATCGAGCTCTGCCGTCGAGGTGCGGAGCTGTCTCGAATCGTGGCGCAGCGTGCGTTGGCGTTGATGCGACGGCTCGCTGACGCCTGGCTCAGCGCTCGCGCGCTGCATCGAGCAGAGCGCAAGCAACAGCTCGAAGCGAGCAAGCCCAACATCGACAAGAAGCTGAGTGACGAAGCGTTGATTGCCGAACTCAGTGACGACGAGTGGCAACCGATGGAGCGGACGGGTTCCCCGCCCATCGCCATCGCAGAATCGTTGCGCAAGGCGCTCTCCGAAGCCGCGACGGAGCCAGACGAGCCCGCGCCAGTGGGTGTGCTAGAGGTGAGCAAGGTCGGGCCCGACGAAGAATCGAAGCCCGCGAAGTCGGTCGCATCCGAAGCCCCGGGGACCGATACTCCAGCCGCAAAGCCGGAGCCGGCCGTCAGCGCCGAGGTAGAGACGACGAACGACGTTGCCCCCAAGGCCGCCGCGGACGACGCGTTGAAGATCGTCGATACCAGTCACTTGGCTGCCGTCGAACGTGCGCCTCGTCAGCGTCGGGCAGAGCGTAAAGGCGGATTCACTCTGCCCAACACGAGCTTGCTCGACGCCAGTCGCAGTGCTTCGCTCAACGTGGACGAGCAACGCGTTTTGGAGTTGGCGGAGCGTCTGGAAAAGACGCTGGCGGACTACGGCGTCACCGGCAAGGTGGAGGAGGTGCACCCGGGGCCCACCGTGACCACCTATGAGGTCTCTCCTCAGGCTGGCACCAAGGTGAGCAAGGTCGCTGGCCTCTCCGACGACCTGGCGTTGGGCCTGTCTCGCAAGGTGCGCATCATCGCACCGATCCCCGGCAAGGCGCGCATTGGCTTCGAGTTACCCAACGACGAGCGTATTCCCGTCAATCTCCGGGAGTTGATCGAGGACAAGCGTTTCCGTTCGTTGGCGGAGCGGGCGCCGCTGCCCGTCGTGCTCGGTCGCGACATCGTGGGCGCTCCTTTCTACGCGGATTTGGCGGCGATGCCCCACGTCATCGTGGCGGGTGCGACCGGGGCGGGCAAGAGCGTCGGGCTCAACGTGATGCTCTCCAGCTTGCTCTTCAAGCGCACCCCGGATGAGCTTCGGATGCTGATGATCGATCCCAAGGTCGTCGAGTTGGCGCCCTTCGATGGTATTCCGCACATGTTGTTGCCGGTGGTGACCGACATGCGACAGGCGGCCAAGGCCCTGAAATGGGCTGTGGACGAGATGGAGAAGCGCTACCAGGCCTTCGCCATCGCTGGCACCAAGAACATCTCCACCTACAACCGCTGGGTCGACCGGGTTCATCGCGGAGAAATTCCCGCGCCCGAGCCCCAAGAGGTGCAGGCGCTGACTGCCGACGGCTGTCCGGTGAGCGTGCCCGCCGCCAAGTCGGGCTCGGATGGTACCGCGCTGCCCGGGCGGATGCCCCACATCGTGATCGTGGTCGACGAGTTCGCCGACTTGATGATGCAGCAAGGAAAAGAAGTGGAGGCGGCCGTCGCGCGACTCGCGCAGAAAGCGCGCGCCGCGGGCATGCACGTCGTGCTCGCGACGCAGCGCCCCAGCGTCGACGTGATCACGGGGATGATCAAAGCGAACTTCCCCACTCGCATCGCGTATCGTGTGGCGCAAAAGGTGGACAGCCGGACGATTCTGGACGAAATGGGCGCCGAGTTGCTGCTCGGCAGGGGCGACATGCTGGTCAAGCTCAACGGTTCGACCGAGACTCACCGTGTGCAATGCCCTTTCGTCAGCGAAGAAGAGGTGGACCAGCTCACCGCCTACCTCCGTCAACAGGGTACGCCCGTGTACCACGACGACATCCTCAAGGGAGATGACGAGGAAGGCGATGAGAGCGAGCCCGACGCCGATTTGGACGCTCGGTTCGATGAGGCCGTGCAGATTGTGGCAGAAACCCAACGTTGTTCGACTTCTTGGCTACAGCGGAAGATGACGATCGGCTACAACCGAGCTGCCAAGATCGTCGAGTCGATGGAGGCTCGAGGGATCGTCGGTCCACCCAACGGATCGAAGGAACGCGAGATATTCGTCCACCCTCAGTAATCTCGCCTCGGAACAGAATCGCGTGGGCGTCTCGAAATTTGTGTCTAAGCTAGTTGAGAATCGATGACTCGGGGACCTTCGCACGGACTGGCAGCCCGCGCCGACGATACCGATGATGTTCGTTGGGCGCTGCAGACTGCGCTGGCTCAGCTGAAACAAGGTGGGCAGGCTGACGCGATCGTGTGGGTCAAGCGCGCGGCTGACGCCGCAGACGCGGCAGGTGTGCCCCACCGTGGTGACGAGCTGCGTGCGGCCGCTCGTCGGATGGCGGAAGCCATGTGGGATCTCAGTGGCGGTGGCGGGCCGGCGCGAGCCACGTCAGATAGCCTCGAAATCGAAATCGACGTCGATGATCCGGCGTCGGCCCCCAAGCGCCCGCCGCTGCAGCCGCCCCCTGGCGCTGTTCGCAGCCCTTCGCGTCCGGTGCGCAGCCCCCCGCCAGTGCCGAGAACCAGTCAGGCGCCGACCGCAGGAGCCCGACCGTCGTTGCGTCTCAAGTCGCCACCTCGTGCCGGCAATTCAGGCATGCCCTCGTACGGCCCGCCGCCTCTGCCC
>JBNKZR010000488.1:0-5258 GCA_050301735.1 Polyangiaceae bacterium
GGGGAGCTTCCCCGGGGCGGGCCCGCCTGCGCCCCCAACGGAGTCTTCCACGGCGCCACGTGAGGTGCCGCCCCCGCCCGCTGCCGCATCACCGCCGACGGTGGCTCCCGCCACTGAGGACGCTGCGCGCCCGACAGCTGAAGACGCCGCGCGCGAAGTTGCACCGCCGCCACCACCTCCCGTCAGCGAAGACACGACGAAGCCCGCCATCGTGGTTCCCTACCGGTTGCCCTACGAGCCCGGCGACCCGGTTCCCCCGGGCTATCACGTGGAAGAGCGCTCGAACGGCGCGCTGATGTGGGGTGGGGGGGTGCTGTGGTCGGCAGCCTACGTCACTGCCGTGATGGTTGGGCCGAAAGGCAGCGCGCCGGGTGGCGGTTGGGTACTCGTGCCGGTCGTCGGGCCCTTCGGGGCACTTTTTCAACAGCGCGTCGAGTGCGAAGCGGACGTGCTGAACTCCTCCAGTACGGAAGAGTGCTCCCAAGAAATCGTGAAGGCCGCGCGCACGGCGTCGATCCTGCTCGTGGACGGACTGGTGCAGACGGCAGGCGCGGCGTTGTTTCTCATCGGCTGGGGCTCGACCGAGCGACAATTGGTGCTCGACCGACGGGTCGTGATCACACCGGCCGTCGGTCAGAGCAGCTATGGTGTCAGTGTCAGTGGCACCTTCTGAGCGGGAACTGGCAAACCACGTCACCTGGTTCTTGTCCCTGGGCGACTGCTCGCACGATACTGGCGCACGAGCGTGAGGCAGACAAGAAGGTCAGGAAATACAGCGCTGATACTCTCCGGCGGTGGTGCGCGTGGCGCCTACGCGGTCGGAGTCGTCGAGGCCATCGTCGAAATCTTGGGGCTCGAAGCGAGCGATGTTTCCCCGTTCGACATCTATTCGGGAACCAGCGTGGGTTCGATCAACGCCATGTTCCTGGCTGCTAACGCACATCGCGGGGACATGTCCGTTCACCAGCTCAAGCGGGTGTGGACGGAACTCGGCGTCAACGCCCACCTGAAGATACAGACCGAGCAGCGACCCCGGGGGCTGACGCTCAATTGGTTCTCGCGTTCTCTGCTCAACGCCAAGCCGCTGCAGGCGTTGGTGCGTAGTCACTTGTCGTTCGACGACTTGCACGACAACGTCGCTTCGGGCATCGTCAAGGCGGCTCTCGTGGCAGCGTTCAACGTCGGCAAGTTGCGCACGACGATCTTCTCGGAAACGAATCCCGATGTGAAAGTGCGGCCAACTCGTGACCCGTCGCGCATCGAGTGGCACGGTCTGCTGCGGCCCGAGCACATTCTGGCCTCATCCGCGATGCCGTTCGTCTTTCCGGTGCAACGTATCGGTGACGACTTCTACTGCGATGGGGGCGTGCGATTCAACACGCCCATCTCACCTGCAATCCGCGCCGGTGCGCAGCGGCTTGTCGTCATTTCCTTGCAGTACGATCGGGGTGACCACGACGTGCACCTGACCGAAAAGCCGACGGTGCCCGTGCTCGCAGGGCGTTTGCTCAGCGCGCTGCTCGATGACCCCTTCGAGTACGATCTGGACGTGTTGGAGCGATTCAACCATTTGATCGAAGCCCTGGAGAAGGCGTTGCCTCCAGATGAGCTCGAGCGGGTGAGGGAGGTCATGCGGCAGACGCGGGGTGCGCCTTACCGCAAGTTGGAAAAGCTGGTGTTCTTCCCGAGCGTCGACGTCGGCGAACTGGCCAACGAACACCTGCGCCAGCACATCTCCAGCTACAAGATCGGAGCGTTGCCGCGCTATCTGCTCAAGCAAGCGGCGCGCTCCGACGCGACCTGGGAAGCGGATTGGGCCACCTACCTGCTGTTCGACGGGGCGTACGCGGAGAAGCTGATCGAGTTGGGTCGCAAGGACGCGTTCGCGCAGCGAGAGCGCATCGTCGATTTCTTCGCGGCAGATGACACGGGTGAACGAGTGGGTGAGCGGGACGTCGCTGGGTGAGTCAAGCGACGTCCGGGTCGCTCATTTCGCAGCGCACTGCTTTGGGGCGAGCTCGCGCCAGGTTTTCGCTGTGTGGGTGATGAGTTGACCCATCTTGGAGTGCTCGGGCTCCGTGTCCACCGCGATGCCTGCCTGAATCAGACTTTCGCTCGTGACGGGGCCTACCGAGGCGACCACCACGGACTCGTTGAGCGCTCGCAGCACGTTCTGCTCTTGCGAGCAGCGGCGCGCGATCTCCAGCAGGTGATCGACTTGGCGAGCACTGGTGAACAGTGCCACGTCCACGGTTCTTCGTGACAATCGCTCGACGGCGCGTTCGAGGGGGCCGGTGTCTTCCGGCAAGCGCCAACCGTAGACGGGGACCGGCACGACCTGCGCACCTCGCGCCTCGAGCCCCCGCAACAGTTCGGGGTTCGAGCGGCCGTACTCCTGCACGAAGACGCGCTTGCCTCCCAGCTCCAACCGCGCGTCGACTGCTGACAACAGCTCTTCGCTCGTGTTGGGTTCCGGGGCAACGATTGCAGCGGTAAGACCGAGTGCTTTGAGTACACGCACCGGCTTCGGGCCGCGGCAGGCGAGCGTGACCGAGGAAAGCGCTTGCAGGACTTCCGTTCGGTCATGGCGCAAGCACATGGCGTCCACGAGCGTCGAGAAACCGACACCCGTCAGCAGAACGAGGACGTCACACTCACCGGCCAACAATCGCTCCGCGAACTCGAAGGCGGGCTGCTGATCCTCGAGCGGGATCTCGCGCATGGATGGGGCAGAGATCGCTTCGCCGCCGAGTTTCTCGATCAACGCCTTCATGTCGCCCGCGTGACGACTCTCCAGACCGAGCACACGAGCTCCCGTGAAGAGTCCCTCACTCACCCGACGAACTTCCGCAGAAAGGCAACCGTGAAACTGATGATGGCGGCAGCCAGCAAGGCGATCCAGAAGCTCTTGATCTTCAGCTTGTCCGTCACGCCGTCCGTCACGGAAAGTAGTATGGCCATGACGATGGTTTGGGTCACCGTGGTCCAAACCCAGGCCAAGCCCAGGGTGAACACGCCCATGAGCAGCGTCAGAAGCCAAGCCAAGGCCCAGTTGAGGAGCCCGAAGACGGCAGCCACCGTCAGCGTGCCCTTCAAGCCGCCCTTGATTTGAAAGCCCGGCAGCACGACGGCCACCAGAGCCAATGCTGCGGTGTACAGTGCCCAAGAGATGAGGATGCTCACGCAGCTACGATAGGGACACACGGCGGAGTCGGCCACTCCCAACGGTTGGTTGAGGTGCGCCGTCATCCGATCGACGTGGGCCGGCCGGCATCGAATCAGGTCCCACTGCGCTTCGAACTCGGCGGCGGTGACCCGCTGCAAAATGCCAGCTGTCGTGGACAGCCGCTGTCGCGCGGCCGTTTGCGCCCAATCGCGCGCTGGAAAAAAGCCTTCTTAGTCACCCTGCGCTGTGCCTATGCTGCGCCCGCCCACGTTTGCCCCGGTTTCGGGTCAGCCCAGTCGATGGGCTCTGCAACTATCAGGGAAAAAGGAGAATTGGTTGATGGGACGACTTCTTTGCGGTGTTTCCGGCGCGAGTGCTACCGCCGCTTCGCTCATTACGTTGTTGGCAGCTTCGGCGTCTGCTCAGGAGCCGCCTCCTGTGGCGCCCCCGCCAACGGCTACGGCACCGGCCCCCGCACAGCCTCAACCCCCGGCTCCCGCACAACCTGCTCCGGCACAGCCCGCCCCTGCAGCGCAACCGCCGCAGCCCGCACCGCCGCCAGCAGCGCAACCCGCGCCTCCGCCGCCCACGCAGCCGGCGCCTCCGCCGCCCACGCAACCGGCTCCCGCTGCAGCCACGCCGCCACCCGCACCACCCCCTCCGCCGTCGGTCCAGCCCGAGCCCGCTCCAGCGCCGCCACCCGCGGAGGCTGGCGTCAGCGCGGAAGCTGGAGCCCAGATCGGCGTCGGTTTGCAGCCTCCGCCCGTTGCAGGCGAGGTGGATCTTCAGCCGCCGCCTGAGGTGCCCGCTTCGGCGCCCGCTGACGAGGGCGGAACGCCTTGGTACGAGAAGCTCTCCGTCGGGGCATTCATCGATACTTACTTCAGTATGAATTACGGGCTGCCCAAGCCCCAAGGTGGCCGAAATCGCTTCCGCGCCTTCGACCACAACAACGGTTTCTCCGTCGCCTGGGGCGGGTTGGACATCGCCTATTCCGGTGAGGAGTTCGGTGGAAC
Organism: Polyangiaceae bacterium; assembly: GCA_050301735.1. Classification (GTDB taxonomy): domain Bacteria; phylum Myxococcota_A; class Polyangia; order Polyangiales; family Polyangiaceae; genus SZUA-265. Next base: position 4,183 of record JBNKZR010000488.1, read on the forward strand.
GTTGGACTTGCGCTTCGGTCCCTCCGCGGCGCGTCTCGCCGGTGTCGACGTGGATAACGGCTTGGAGAACGTGAAGCAGGCGTTCGCCACTTGGCGTCCAGGTGGCGGCATCGTGACCCTCGACTTCGGCAAGTTCGACACCATCGTCGGCGCCGAGGCGGCGGATAGTCAGCTCAACTTCAACTACACGCGCGGCTACCTGTTCTGGTTGGCCCAGCCCTTCTTCCACACGGGGTTGCGTGCGAACTTCGACGTCAACGACCAGTTCTGGATCACGGGCTTGATCGCCAACGGCTGGGACAACAGCGTCGACAACAACTTCGGCAAGACGTTCGGTGTGCAATTCAACTACGCCATGCCGGGCGACAGCCCCCTCTTCGATGCCCACTTGGCCTACGTCACGGGGCCAGAAGGTCAGGACTGGGGCCAAACCCCCTGTCCTGACCCAGGCACGACCTTCGACCCCGAGAGTCGGCTCTGCAATACCAACGTGCCCGACTCGTCCTCGCTTGTGGCACGTGATGCGGGTGACGCGAATACAGAGCTGCGTCACCTGATCGACTTGGTGTTGGGGATCAATCCTAGCCCAGACTTCAGCATGCTGCTCAACGCCGACTTCGGCATCGACAGTGTTCGGACCGGGCCGCTCAATGCACGCCTGCTGGCTGGGTTCGAATCGCAGAGTTGGTTCGGGGTGAGCGCGGCGGCACGTTTGCAGTTCAATGAGCAGTGGGCCGGCGCGTTGCGCGCCGAGCTGCTCAGTGACCCAGATGCGCGAACGACGGCAGGTGACGACCCCTACGTCGTCAACGTCGAGGACCTGATGCTCTACGACGTGACGTTGACGGCCGAGGTCGCGCCAGTGGAGAACCTCATCCTGCGCCTCGACAATCGTCTCGACATCAGCAATGAAAAGGTGTTCCAGCAGCAGCTCCGCACCTACGAGTCGATCCAGTTCACCAGCACCCTGGGCGCGGTGGTGACGATGTCGGGGGTAGACGGGCCGAATGGCGGCTGGGCGCAGCTGCACGGCTCGGGTTCCCTGTCGGCGACTCAGATACAGCTCTCGATCGACG
>JBNKZR010000489.1:0-5258 GCA_050301735.1 Polyangiaceae bacterium
TGCTCAGCGCTTCTCGATCGCTACACGGAGCGACTCGTGCGGGACGAAAATCCAGCCGCCAACGATCAACTCATCGCGGAGAAGCAAGCGGCAGCGCGCCAACTGGCTCGCGACGACCCGCGCTTCGAGTTCGACGCGTGCGCCTCCAAGGTCAGCCGCTCGCAATTCGAGTGCGCGATGCAGGCGAACGACGTCAACTCGATCGAACAATGCCTCGTGATGTAGCGCCCCGCATCAGGCCAGAGCGCAGGTGCTGAAGAAGAGCTGCCCGTCGTGGTCCGCTATCCGTCGCGGCGACTCGAAACCAGCATGGACTAAAAGCTCCGCCAGCTGAGCGCGCGAAAGATAGCAGTGCTCGATGCACTGTCTCGAGACCACTTGCCCCGACGGCACCTGCCGGTACTCGAACACTGCCAACATGCGCTGCTCGTCGAACCAATGCTGGTTCTGCTCGAAGACTTCCAGCTGGTCTCCGTCGACGTCGAGTTCCAAAACGAGTTCGAATTCGTCTGGCTGGCACCCCGGTGGTTGGAACGCGGCTTCTTCCACCAGCTCGTCGGCATCGTAGACGTCGAAGTGCAACTCGCCGCCCGGCGAGAGGTGCCGACGAATGCACTCGAGGCAGCGGCGCTTGTCCTGTGAACCAAGACACCAAAACCCCGAGTACGGGATGAGGACTCGGTCGAAGCTCAGCTCGAGATCGAAGTCGGTCATGTCTCCCTGCAGCGCGTCACCCGCGCCTTCGATAGCCTCCCCCGCCAGCTCCACCATGCCCGGATGCTTGTCCACCCCGACGACTCGTGGCAGCTGCCGAACGTCGGCATCCAGTACGCCAGCGAGAACCCGCCCCGCTCCACAGCCGAGTTCCAGAACCGCACGGGCTCCCGCACACATTCTCACGTAGTGCTCGACGTCCCCGGGCGTGCCTCCGTGCACGGCGGCGTACAGCATCGCCTCAGTGCGGCCGCCGCTGACAACTACATCGTTCATCCGGCTTTCACCCAGCGCTCGAGTTTTGCGACAGTCGCGAGAATGTCCGGCCGCTCGTCGAGAAGGTTCGACATCGGATCACCCTTTTGCGCGTAGCGCTCGGGCAGGGTGAACATGTTGAAGGCTTCGGGCTTGAGCGCGAGGTGCACCTCATCCCAATACAACGGTGCGGAAACCCGAGCTCCAGGGTACGCCCGTACGGAGTAGGGCGCCACGATGGTGCGCGATCGCCCCGTCTGCCCAGTGTCGATGTAGATCCGCTGGCCTCTTTCACGCACGCGGCGCTCCATCGTTGAGGTTTCGGCAAATCTTGCCTGTAGCATGCGACCGAGCAACTCGACGAGGACCTTGGCCACCTCGAAGGGCACGTTGGGACCGACCGGGATCAGCACGTGCAGTCCCGTCTGCCCCGACGTCTTCGGATGGCCACAGAGCCCCAGTTCTTCGAGCAGGTCCTTCAGGCCCAACGCCAGCAACACCGCCTCTTTGAAGGGCTGATCCCCGAGGTCGAAGTCGATGGTCAGGAAATCGCAGAAGTCCAGGCTTCGCTCTCGACGGGCCAAGACGTGGATGGGAATGCAACCGAGGTTGATGATGTGGAGCAAAGAATCGAGATCATCGACCAAGAAGGTGGTGACGTTCTTGCCGTCACGCTCCTCATGCCTGAGCTGCAGAGTGCGCAACCACGTGGGAGTGCCCTGCGGCGTGTTCCACTGGTAGAAGTGCTTGCCGTCGATTCCATCGGGATAGCGCACCAACATCACCGGACGCCCCTCGAGGTGCGGTAGCACGGCGGGAGCGATCTTCGCGTAGTACTCCAGCAAGTCCCCTTTCGTGTAGCCCTCCTGGGGCCAGAAGACTTTGTCGCGGTTGGTGATCTGTGCGCGAGTCGCGGCCAGGGCGCTGCCGTCGGCAGCTGGCGCCAGCTCGGGCAGCTCTTCGTCCAAGAACTCTTCCGGAGGCGCCTCGGTGCAAGCGGCCACCGGTACGCCGTCGAGCAGTTGCTTGAAGATGGGCATGCGCAAGTGATGGTCGTCGGTCCACTCCAGGTACTCCACCCGCACAACCAAGCTGGGCTCGACCCAACGTCGGCCTTTGCTCTGCTCCGGAGCATCGAGCACGGTACTCTCGGATGTCGCCAACGCCGCCAATTCCTGGCGCAGACGCTCCAGCACCCGTTCACTCATGCCACCGCCAACGCGGCCGCGATAGACGAGCTGCTGGCCACGATAAGTCGCCAGCTCCAGGGCGCCCAGCTGGCGGCTGCCTTTGCCCTCGACCCAACCCACGACGACGAACTCCGCCTCACGACGGCACTTGTGCTTGACCCAATCCCCGGTGCGCGTCGGACCACTGTGGTACTTGGAGGCCGCGAGTTTGGAGACGACACCTTCGAGGTGTTGTTCCGTCGCCAGTCGAAACAACGCGCCCCCGTTGCCCGGCAGGTGGTCGAGCAGTCTCACTAGTCCCTTGCCGGGTACCAGCTGGGCGAGCAAACGTTTGCGTTCGACCAAGGGCAGCTGCGTCAAATCGTACGGGCCGAGCCGTAGCAAATCGAACACGACGTAGCTGACCGGAACCTCGGCTACGGCGCGCCGCACGTCCAATGGGCGCTTTGCGTGGATGCGTGGGGCAAGACGCTGAAAGTTCGGCTTGCCTGCTTCATCGAAGGTCACGATCTCGCCGTCGATCACGAAGTCTCGGGCAAACAGCGTCGCCAGCGCACGTTCGACGTCGGGATAGCTGGGGGTCAGTGCGTTCGCTTTGCGGTACTTCAGTCGCACGGACTCGCCGCAACGTTCTCCCAAGATGCGCACCCCATCCAACTTCAGTTCGTAGACTCGCGCGGCATCGTCGAGCCCTGCCCCTTCTGCCGCACACAGCATGGGAACGAGCGCGGCGAAGGCGCTCGGCTCCCGTTCGACGGCGCCGGCAGCTCCTGCGGCAGCGTACAGCTCCCTCTCCATCGCGGGGCGCTGCTCCAGTTGCTCCACCGAAAGACCCGAGAGCACGCTCCACGGGTTTTCCTCGATGAAGCGCTCCCCATCGGGCTGGCAATGGGCGTCCTGCTTCTTCAGCAGAAGCCATTGGCGTTGCTTCGGCGGCGGCTGAACCCGCGCCGTCGTTTCCACCAGCGCGAAGCGCCCTCGGAGCTTCCGCCCGTAGAGCTCGAAATCGAGTTTGCCGTTCTCGAGCCCCGCTTCCGGCGGGTTCTCCAGCCACCGCACTCGGCCGATGTCCCATACGATCATGGGTCCGGCTCCGTAGGAACCTTCGGGAATGACGTCCTCGTAGTCGAGGTACTCGATGGGGTGGTCTTCCGTCTGCACGGCGAGGCGCTTGTCCCCAGGGTCCAAGCTCGGGCCACGAGGTACGGCAAAGCTCTTCAGCACGGAGCCGACCTGCAGCCGCAAATCGTGATGCCGACGTGTCGCTGCGTGCAGATGCACGACGAAGTCCCCGAGGCGGGTACCCACGGCCGCCGCGCCAGCAGTGGGCGCCGCGAAGGGCTCAGTCGTCGCCCGTGGATCTCGCTTCTTGCGATAGTCGCTCAGAGCGTCGTCGGGCGGAGCCATCCGGCTATGTTGCGGTGTGATGAGATTTTGAGCAACCACCTGCTCCGCTCCGGTCGACAAGTCGCCTCCAGCGCTATAAGCCACCCGGCGTGGAACATCGCAGTGAGGCCTCACCGGCAAGCGCGGCGGACAAGACGGCTCGTGATCTGCAGTGGCAAGAGCTCCTCGGCCGTATCGGCCACTTCGCCGCGAGCGAGACGGCCCAGCAAGCACTGCTCTCTCTGCGTCCTCTGGCCGACGAGGCGCAGGCGGAGCGCGCCCAACGGCGGGTGAAAGAGGCCCTGTACCTGATCGGAAAGGATGCCGCGCTGCCGGTGCGAGCAGTGCCAGATGTCGCCGAAATGTGCGCTGGCTTGGTACGCGGCGCGTCGGGCTCGGCCCCACAGCTGTGCGCCGCAGCGAAGGTGATCGGGCAGGCACTGCGCCTGCGCGACCACATTGGGCACCACCGACAGGAATGCCCGGAGCTGGAGAGTCTCCTGTGGTGTGCGAAGGAGCTGGGTGGTCTTCGCGATCGCATACTGCGCGCCATAGATGAACAGGGCGAGATACTGGATTCCGCATCACCCGGTGTACGCAGCGCTCGACGCAGCCTGGCGGCGGTCCGTCAGAAGCTCCGCAACTCCAGCCAGCAGCTGGTGAGCAAATACAAAGACTCGCTCTCCGGGCAGTTCGTGGCCGAACGCGGGGGGCGTTTCGTCCTGCCGGTGCGGGCCGACGCGCCTCACCGAGTCGAAGGCATGATCTTGGGTTCGAGTGGCTCGGGCAACTCGCTCTACGTCGAACCCAAGGAGCTGACGGAGCTGAACAATCGCGTCTACGTCGCTGAGGCCGAGCTGCTGAGAGAAGAAGCAAAGGTACTGGCCGAGCTGAGCCAAGCGGCGCGCGAGCACGTGAGCGATCTCGAAGAAGCACACGCGAACTGCATCGCAGCGGACTTCGTGGCGGCCATCGCGCGCTGGGCGGACCGAGCGCACGCCATCCCCGTCGTGTTCAGCCAAAGCAAGAAGCTGGTGCTGCGTCAGATGCGTCACCCACTGCTCATCGGCGACGAGCAGACGGTAGTCGCCAACGATCTCGCGCTCGACGCAGGCCGCTGCTTGGTGGTCTCCGGCCCCAACGCGGGTGGCAAGACTGTCGCCTTGAAGTGCTTGGGGCTTGCGGTGTGGATGGCAAGAAGCGGTCTGCCGGTGCCGTTTGACGAACAAAGCGAGGTCGGCTGGTTCGATCAGGTCTTCACGGACATCGGCGACGAGCAATCGATCAGCCGTTCGCTATCGACCTTCAGTGCTCACATCACGCGTCTGGCGGACTACATCGAGCACAGCGGCGACGGCACGCTGGTGCTGCTGGACGAAATCTGTGGCGGCACCGATCCCGAAGAAGGGTCGGCGCTGGCGGCAGCTGTGCTGCAAGGCTTCGTCGAGCGCAATGCGGCAGTGGCTGCGACGACGCACTACGAGCGTCTCAAACAACTCGCCGTCGGTCAGCCCGATGCGTTCGAGAATGCTTCGGTGGGCTTCAATCTGGCGACGATGCAGCCGACCTTCGAACTGACACTGGGGGTCCCCGGGCAGTCGAGTGCCCTGGCGGTTGCCGAACGTTATGGCATTCCGAGCGCCCTGGTCGCAGGTGCTCGCGACTTGTTGCCCAAAGAGCAAGTCCACCAGCAAGAACTGTTGGAACAGCTGG
>JBNKZR010000490.1:0-5229 GCA_050301735.1 Polyangiaceae bacterium
GAACGCCGTCGCGTCTTCGGTGGGAGCGGGAGAACGGAGCCGCGTCCCGGCCGCTCCAGGAGCGAGTGGTGCGCGCGAGGCGCGATGGCATGCGGCAGGGGTGATGGAAACTGCGAGCAGCGCAGTACCCCCGAGCAGCGCAGTACCGGTCGCGTCCAGCCCCGTCGCTGCGGCCGCCCCCAAGCCCGCGCTCAAAGGATTGGAAGCGGAATTCGAGCGCTTGCGGCAGCGTTTCGTCACAGGCTCGACCAACGAAGACCTCAGCTACTACTTTTCGCTGGGCAACGAGAAGTGGACGCTGCGCGCTTCCCGCGATGCCTGCGCCATCGAACGCGGCAAGCCGTCGGGCAACGCCGACTGTGTGCTCAAGACCTCTCCCGAGATGTTCACTCGCATCGTACACGGCTACACGCCGTCGAGAAGCGAGTTCCTGATGGGCAAGGTCAAGTCGAACAACGTGCAACTCTTGTACACCTTTCAGAGACTTTTCAACCTCACGGGGGCCGCATGAGTCGCCTTTGGGTGGGCGGTGCCACAGGCTTTCTCGGCGCCGAGTTGGTACGGCAATTGAGCGCGGCGGGGCACGAGCTGGTCGCGGTCTCTCATCACGGTGGGCGCGTCGGCCCCGTCGAGGTGCTGAGTGTGGATGCGACCGACGAGGCGGCGGTAGCGCGGAGCGCTCAGGGCTGCGAAGCGGCGTTCTTCGCGCTGGGCCGGGTCTCGCGCGATGCTCGCGATGCGGAGTTGATCCAGCGCTCGAACGTCGTTGCGGCCGAGCGGGGCTTGGCTGGCCTTCGGCGGGCGGGGGTTCGCCGCGTCGTCTTCGTCAGTACCAGCGGCACCATCGCGTGCGGTACGGATCCGAATCGAAGCTACACGGAGGATGCTCCCACGCCTCACGCGGTGATCACCCGATGGCCCTACTACCGTAGCAAGTTGTTCGCCGAACGGGCGGCTCTGGCGATGAACGAGCCGGGCGTGTTCGAGGTCGTGGTCGTCAATCCGAGCCTGCTGCTTGGTCCGGGTGACCATCGCTCGTCGTCGACCACGGACGTGCGGCGCTTTCTGGCGGGCAGCCTGCCGGCACTTCCGCGGGGCGGGGTTGCTTTCGTCGACGTTCGCGACGCGGCGCAGGGCATGATCGCGGCCTGGGAAAAGGGGCGCGCGGGACAGCGCTATCTGTTGTCGGGCTCCAACATGCCGCTTTCGACGTTCTTCGGTCGACTGTCTCGTATCAGCGGCAAACCCATGCCGGCGTTGCGCTTGCCGAAGAGCCCCGAGTTGGCGTTGGCAAGCCACTGGCTCTACGAGAAGGCGCTTGCGGCGTTGGGTTCCCGCACGCCCATCGAACGCGAGAGCATCGAACTCGCCTCTCACTATTGGTACTGTGATTGCGCCAAAGCGCAACACGAGCTTGGCTTCGTGCCCCGAGATGCGCAAGCGACACTGCGCGACACCGTGCTCGACATCGAGGCAGAAGGGCTGGCATGAAGACGCGGCGATTCTCGAACACCGGTGCCGACGTCTCCGAAGTGGGGCTCGGCACCTGGCAGTTGGGCGGTGGGGATTGGGGTGAGATCAGCGAGGAGCAGGCGCTTTCGACGCTCAACGCCGCAGCGGATGCCGGCGTGACGTTATTCGATACGGCGGACATCTACGGCGGCGGCGAGAGCGAACGCCGCCTGGGACGCTTCTTGGCTGCGCGCGGCGACGACAAGCAGCTGCGCATCGCCACCAAGCTCGGGCGCGACGCGGACCCCGGCGGAGCTCTGAACGTGAGCTACGACGCGATGCGTCGCCACGCCGAGGGCTCGCTCTCGCGCCTCGGCGTCAACAGGTTGTGGCTGCTTCAGGGGCATTGTCTTGCGCCGGAATTGCTGCAGCAGGGGGACGTCTTCGACAATCTGCGGCGCCTACAGCAAGACGGGTTGATCGAGAACTTCGGCATGAGCGTCGAATCGGTGGCCGAAGCGCAGCTGTGTTTGAAGGTTGACGGCCTGAGCTCGCTGCAAGTGATCTTCAACGTTTTTCGCCAGAAGTTGGTGGTCGATTTGTTTGGCGAGGCCAAGCGGCGCGGGGTCGCCTTGATCGTGCGCTTGCCATTGGCTAGCGGCCTTCTCGGCGGCAAGATGAGCAACGAGCGAGAGTTTGCCGCGAGCGATCACCGCAACTACAACCGCGACGGGCAGGCCTTCAACGTTGGGGAGACCTTCGCGGGGCTGCCTTTCGATGCCGCTCTGGAGCTGGTCGAGGAATTGCGCTCCCGGGTTCCCGAAGGCTGGACGATGGCACAGTGGGCGTTGCGCTACTGCCTCGACTTCGACGCGGTGACGACGGTGATCCCCGGCGCCCGGAATCCGGAGCAGGTCGCGGCCAACGTGTGCGCCTCGGAGCTGCCGCCACTGTCCACCGCGGAGCACGAGTGGTTGGCGAAGTTCTACGCCGACCGCGTCGCATCGCTGATCCGCGGCTCCTACTGAACTTGCTTCCGAGGTCGTGCCGCCTGAACGTCTCAGGTCGGATGGGTGTGGGCAGGCTGTCGCCGTAGGCAACAGGCTCGCAGCAACTCGCCAGCAAAGCTGCGGTCGCTCTCGATTTGCCAGCCCAGCCGCTCGAACGTGGGAAGCGGGTCCTCCCACCTACCAGCACGGATGTCGGTGAACGTTCCAAACGCGCGGTAGAGAACCCAGAGCCAGAGCCGGTGCCGCAGGCCGTGCCACCCGTCCGGTCCTGGTTGAAAATCCGAATACAGCCAGTGCGCTTCCGGTGTGGCGGCTGCGCCGAGTCGCATCATCACCTGCGCCTGCTCGGGGTTTTCGAAGCAATCGAGGAAGAACAGCGTGACGATTGCATCATAGGTTGCATCGAAGCTGCAATCGATGACATCGGCCTGGGTGAACGTGACGCGGTGAGTGTGTCGTGCGACCCGTTGGCGCGCGAGCTGCAGCATCGTGCGGCTCCGATCGACGACGTGCACGCTGCAGTTGGCGTTTTCCTGCAGCAGCTGAGCGAGGAATCGGCCGTCGCCTTCGCCGACGATGAGCACTCGACGGGCGGTCGAAAGCCACTGAAGCTGGGCGGTTCGCGCCTCGTGCAGCAGGCGACCGAAGAACAGAGACTCCAAGTGCCGGTAGGGACGCGCAAGGCGGTCGAAGCTACGCCACGCCACGTCGTGCCTTCCGGCTTCCGCCCTCAGCTGAGCAGCCAGAGCAAGGGCGCGAGCAGCGCCGCATCAGCAAGCAGATGATTGGCATCGTGACCAGCTCGGGCATGCAGCACCAGGCACGACCAGAGTAGGAGAGAGCTCAGCGCGATCGAGCCGAAGAAGGCCGCCCAGGTGGGCACCAACGCTGCACTGCAGCAAGCCACGCCCAGCATGGCAAGGGCGCCGAGCCTGGCGTGACGCTCCAGGTGTGGTCTGCCGGCAGCGAGTGAGCGCTGCTGGTGGTGCTCATCGACCCCCCGCTCCATTGCTGCTAGTGCCGCCAAATTCAGAAACACCAGCGCGAAGAAGGCCCCAGCCGCGTACAGGCTGAGCAGTGAGAAGTGTTGCCAGGAGAACAACGTTGCTCCTGCGGTGTAGATCACTGCGACCGCGGGCTCTTTCAAACGCCAAGAGCCCGCCCTGGAATGCAGGCAGGAGAAGTAACCCAACGTTGCTACGACCAAGCTCACCCCGCAGGCCCACTCGAAGCCCGTCAAGGTAACGGCAGCGAGCAGCAGACTCGTCGCAAGAACGAGCACCCATAGCACCCCCATGGGCCAACGCTGCTCGGCCATGAAGCGATGGCGGGCGGTGAGCGCCGGGCGGCTCCCCATCCGCCACGCGTCGAGCCAATGGTCGAAGCTGTAGACGAGCCACAATGCGGCAGCCAGGAGCAGCTGGTGGTGCGTACTCAGGCGTGTGCCCAGCGCACGAGAGAAGGCCAACTGCCAGACGACGCCCACGCTGGGCTCCAGCAGGCAGGCGGCGCTGAGCGCGGCGATCACGGGGCCGAGCAAGTGGCGGGGGGGCGACACGAGTCTCGGCGTTCCAGGGGCCGCCTGCCGATGGCTCGCCTCCCAGCGCAGCGCGCCCATCTTTCGTCGCGCCTGCAGCGGGGGGAGCGCCCGTTGCGGTACTACGAGGCGCGCCCGTGGGGCGTCACTTTGGCGGCTGGTGGGAAAGGTCGTGGACATCCGACTTCAATGGCGCAATCGTTGTCGTCATTACGGCATTTTGACCTCTCGGAGAAGCGCATGCCCGAAATCGCCGACAAGAAGGACCGCGTCGTTGCCGCACGCATGCAATTGCTCGAGCGCTATCGTCGCCGGATTGACGAATCGCCGTCGATCGCCGACGGAAAGCCGCTGGGAACCGGTGCGTCCAATCGTCACGGTATGCCCAAACTGCCGGTGGGGCAGGTGGCCACGAAGAAGTGGCCCGTGCTCGACCTGGGCATCCACCCGGAGGTTCCGAGGGAGAGCTGGCAGCTGACTCTCGACGGCGCGTGTCGTCGACCGACGACGCTGTCGTTCGAAGATTTGTCACAACTGCGCCAGGTGCGAGATACGAGTGACTTCCATTGTGTCACGACCTGGTCGCGTATGGATTTGGCCTGGGTTGGGGTGCGCTTCGTGGACCTTGCGGCCATGGTGGAACCTCTGCCGGAGGCGGGACACGTGATGTGCTACGCCTACGACGACTACACGACCAACGTGCGATTGGAGGAAGCGCTCAAGCCTGACGTGCTTCTGGTTCACAGTGTCGACGGTCGAGCTCTGCCGAAAGAACACGGCGGCCCCGTGCGCATGATTACCCCGCAGCTCTACGCGTGGAAAGGTGCGAAGTGGATCCGGCGTATCGAGTTTCTGACCGAGGAGCGCCTGGGCTTCTGGGAGCAGCGGGGCTATTCCTCGACGGCGTACCCCTGGCGTGATGATCGCACGACGTGAAGCGGGAGGGCGAGGCGTGCACGATCGGCGCGCAGCGCGAACAAGGGGGGTCGTGTGGGTTTCGGGCTCAACCGTGTTGGTCCAGTAGCCACGCGAGACCCTCGACTGCCTGGTCAGCCACGCGTCCGGCGGGCGTGTGCCCTTCGCCATGAGCCGTTTCGGTGCGGGCGCGGCTGCCGGGAGCTGCGCTCGTGCACTTCGCGGGGCACGCCGCGCACTTCGACGGCGACCCGGGCGCGAGCGGCCTCGAGCTGGCGCGCGGCACCCGCCTCGGGGTGACCGACGTGCTCCTGC
>JBNKZR010000491.1:0-5220 GCA_050301735.1 Polyangiaceae bacterium
CCGCGACACACACCCATCGCACCCTGCACCTAGTGGGTGAACAAGCTGTTCTGGAGCCACTCGCCCAGGGGGCTCTGGGCGTCAGCTTGAGCAGCGTATTGGATGCCACGGCTGCGAAGAACTAGTCCCTCGCAGTACAATCGCTGGAGCCCGGAGCCTCCGGTCGTACCTGGCGAGGCAAGGGCAATCGAACTGTCGTAAGCGGAGTGGAGCGAGCATGGATCCCGTGGCTTGGAGCGTGTGCGGGACGCCGTGGCGGGAATCTCGAGCACCGGTTTGCCCCATCGCTCCCGTGGCCGTTTCCGTCTTCTTGCTCGTTGTGGCCCCGCTGCCCACCATGAGACGCATCAGCGGCTGGCCAGCGCGCTCACCACTGACGCCAATGCCGCCGGCCGCTGCCTGATAGCAGGCAAAGAGACCGGGCTGTGCGTCCTGCAGCGAGTCGCTGAGCTCAGCATCTACCGCATCCGTCGGGTCATCCCAGGGGCTGGGGCGTCCCTGTTTTTGGAAAGCCTGGTGCAGCCGCTTGCCGGTGCGCGGTGCTCGGGCCCCGCCTCGTTGCTGGCATCCGTGCCATCACTTGCCGTCACCGACTCCAACCGGAGTTCCCACTCCGGCGCCGCTATGGAGCAGGCATGGGTGCGCTCGGGAGCGAGGGCCGATAGCCCGATGCCGACCACCGTTAGCAAGAATGCATACCGAAGCAGCGTTACGAGACGTCGACCCTGTTGACGACGAGCCCCGCGATGATTGGGCCGCTTGGCGACCAGTTCAAGACAATTCATGTATTCAAAACTAGCAAAGCAAGACTCACCTTCCAGGTGAACACCTACGATTCCTCATCCCTCCTGCGTTTAAGAAGACCACGTCTTTAGAGCCGAGTCGTCGAGTAGATCTGGCGGGGCATATCTCGAGCGTACGGATCTGTCAGATGCTTTCGACACGCCTTCGCGGGGTGCGCCGCGGTTGCAGTACGAGTGACAGACGCGGCTGGCGCTGACGCGCTCCGCTTGAACGCACGTTGGCGGCGTGCGCACGCGCTGCACAGGCCAGCAGTGCAACGCATTCTTTGCAACTGAGTGGTTGTTCGCGTTGCCGTCGACGCCGGCTCAACCTCGACGAATGATGCCGCGTTCCGACAATTCGATCTTGCGCGCTCGGTAGAGGTTACCCACGGCGCGCTTGAAGGCCTTCTTGCTCATGTTGGTCAGACGCGCGATCTCTTCCGGCGAGCTCTTGTCAGTGAGCAACAGCTCGCCGCCGGCTGCCTCCAGGGCGCGTTCCAGCCTTTGTACGTCCTGATCGCGTCCTGCGCTGCCCGTGGCTCGCAAAGCGATGTCCAGCTTTCCGTCCGCGCGTACCGTGCGCACGAAGCCAGGTAGCGATTGTCCGATGACCAGCTCACTGACGATGTCGTCCTTGTAGACTAGTCCCAGACAGCGATGATCCACGATCACCTGAACCCCCAACTCGGTATGGCGGCTGACCAAAAGAGAGACGGCTTGACCCACCTCGAAGTCGTTGGCGTTCGCCTGCAGATTGCGCGAAAGCCGCGCGCTGCCGATGATGCGCTCGCCTCGGTCGTCGAGACGCACGATGACGACGTACTTGCCCCCCCGCCTCATCTGACCCTGTTGCTCCGCGAACGGCACGAATAGGTCCTTGTCGAGACCCCAATCCAGGAACGCGCCGTGCTGGGTCACGTCATTCACCGTCAGGAACGCGCACTCACCGACACAGGCGCGCGGTCTTTGGGTCGTTGCCAGCGGCACACCTTCCGCATCGGTGAATACGAAGACCTCGATCGAGTCACCGACGTCGAGGTCTTCAGGTACCCAGCGTTTGGCCAGCAGTACGTCGAGCTCGCCGTCGGTCAACGTGGCCCCCGACCGAGTCAGACGGCGTACCCGAAGTTGATTGTAACGGCCGATCTGGATCGTCATCACCGGGCCTTAGTCGCTCCGCTCGGCGGAAGCAAACAGCGTTTCACCGACCGGGCCGGGATCGCCGTTGGAGACGCCGAGACGCGGATCTCGAGCAACGGCGTGCCGCTATCGTTCCTCGACGACCCCGCCGCCGCGGACAGCGTCTCCAAAAGTATTCATTGCCCTGCTTCCGCCGCGTCCTGGGGGTTGGCGGGGGCACCCGCGTCACTCTGCGGCTCACGCGCACCAGTGGCTGCCTCTGCTGGCCTGTCGAGCTCCGCTCCGGTTGCTGCAGCCGCTGGGTTGACAGGCTTGTCCTCTCCCCTTGGAGCAGGAGACCCACCATTGGGGAGAATCTCAATAAAAAACACTATAGCCGACAGCTGCTCGAGCCTGGTATTTCGACAGCTACGGCGGCGGACGCGTTGTTGGTACTGTGAGCGCCACGAAGGAATGGGAGGGATTAACCTCCTTTGGTGTTTGGACGTGAGCCGGGAAGGGATGAGTTATTGTGCCAGATTTTGAGGAACTAAGGGCAAGGTTGGCGGAACGGATCGAGGTATCGGAGCTAGTTCAGCTGCTCATGCTACGAATTCAGGGTGTCGAAGTAACGCAAGGGATACAGTTCTACAGAGCCGACCAGCATTTGAGCGACGCGAACGACAGAGGCCCGGACAATAGCTTGCGCCTGGTAGCCGCAAAACCAGCCTGGGTCCGCGTCTACTTGCGGAGCCTGTTGACGATGTTGCCAGGTGTCACCGGGACTTTGAAAGTCTATCGCAGAGTCGGGGGTGTGTTTTGGAATGAAGTAGCCACAATCAACCCGCAAGCGCCTGGCACCGCCGATGCTGTCTCCTTCGTCGACTATGCCACGCAGCGAGCGGACTTGGATTCGACCCTGAACTTCATCATCCCCAGCAGCGACATGTGCGGCAAACTGAAGCTCGTCATCACTGTGACCAAGGACTCACACAGCGCAACCCGCGAAGTTGTGATCGATGCCACGCTAAGGCAAACGCTGTCGATGCGAATCGTGCCAGTGGCGTACAACGGCACAGATGCGGGAGGCGCACCGCTCACTCTCCCTGCACCAACCCTCGCCGTCGCTCAGGCTACCGCTGCCTGGGCCAACACGGTCTATCCAGTGGACTCGAGTCCGAACATCACGCTGACGGCTGCCGTGAACCTGACGTTTCCACTCACTGGAAGCCCTGCGTCCCCTGGCGGGTGTGCGGCGAGTTGGCTGAATCTCAACACGCTCGTGGCGCAGGCCAGAACTGCTGACGGGAACCAGCCCAACACCTTCTACTATGGTCTCGTGCCCCAAGGCGTGCCGCTCGGAGCCAACAGCGGCTGCGCATCCTCCGGTGTCACGTCGGGCATGGCCAACGGGGCCATCACGATGGCCCACGAGTTCGGTCACGCGATGGGGTTCCCGCATGCTCCGTGCGGCGGTGTCGGCGCGTCAGCGGATGCCACCTATCCGGCATACGAACCCTACGACCCGGCGGGAACACCCGGCGGATCCATCGGTGAGTATGGCTTGGATATCAACAACGGAAACATCAAAGACCCAGCAACGTTTCGCGACTTCATGGGGTACTGCAACCCAGACTGGATCTCGATCTACAACCATCAGCGAAGCATTCAGAACGCCCTTTTGAATCCACGGTTCACCTGTCAGGATGAACCATGGTGGCATGACTGGGTCGCCTACGATCCATGGTGGTGGCTGCATCATTCCCCGTACGAGCTACCGGATCAGGTAAACCCTCCAATCGAAGCGATCGATACCACGGTCGATGTCGTGTCGGTCATTCTGGCGGTCGAACTGGGTGGCAAGTTGGACGTACGCTCGATGACACGGACGCGCGCGGCGACTGCGATTCACGGGGCGCGCGGCACTAGCCTGATCGCCGAGTTGTTGGATGCCGATGGCGACAGATTGTCCGCGGCTCGGGTCATGCGACTGCAGTCGTTTGGTGGGGGTTGTGGTGGTTCGAGCTGTGGTTGTGAGCCGGACAGAGACGACGACCCGGGTTTGCTGCAGGTGCTGATACCGCTACCGCAAGGGCAAGAGGCTCAGAGCCTCCGCATCGTCAACGTTGAATCCGAAGTGCTGCGGGTGGAGCGTACCAAGCGCGCAGTCCGTGCACCCAAACTCAGCGCCAAGGTTGGGCGTAGAGGGTTGGACATAGCCTGGGAGCTCAGGAAGAACGAACAAGACCTGGAGGTGTGGATCCGATGCCATAAAAAGGGCGAACCGCCGAGGGTGGTCTACATTGCAAAGGGTTCAGGCAAGGTGCGGCTCGACCCATCCCACTTGCCGTGTGGACGCGTGAGTTTCGATGCCGTGGTGCATACGGGGTTCGAGGTCATCTCAGGACGTGCCTTGTCGTGTGATCTTCCCACCCGACCGCCAGTGGCTACGGTGTTGCATCCCAAGTCAGGCCAGACATTCTTGGAGGGGCGCGCGTTGCGTCTGCATGGGTTGGCGACCGACTCCGACGGGGAACACGCGGATCCCAAAGAATGCCGCTGGCTCCTTGAAGGCAAGGAGGTCGCGCGTGGGCCGGACGCGTGGCTTGCTGCTCCAGAAGCCGGCGAGTACCGCCTCGTGTTCGAGGCTTCAGGAGCAGGAAGGCGCGCTAAGGAAACCGTCGAGTTTAGAACGGTGTCGCGCAAGCCGCGTTGAGCACCGCACCTTCTTTTCGAGAAAGAAACGAAGGTTCGCCCGAGTCCGCCCTCACGCTGCGGTAGAGGAAGTGACGTCGACAGGCACCACCCCGTGATTTCGTCCCAGCGCCGGCAACGCGTCGCGTAGCGCCGCATCTCGCGGATCGCCTTCGAGGTGAACGCCCATACGGCTCGTGACGTAGCCGTAGCCGATACCCGTCTCGGGATCGGCGTAGCCCATCGAGCCACCGGCACCTGGCGCACCGAACGCGCTCGGATGGCCGAAACGAACCGACTCGCTCGGTTTCATGAACCCCAGCGAAAACTTGGCCGGGCCGTGGAAGCATTCTCGAGCGCGCGCAACCGGCAGGACGAACCGCGACACGCCACGACAGGTTAGCTCGAATGCCCCATCCGGGTCGAAGTCCACGTCGGGAATTTCGCTCTTCGCCGCTTCGACGTAGGACGCAGCCGATTGCGGCTTCGACAAGAGCGGTGCCCAGCGTTGCACGTGCGACACGTCTTCGACGAGCGACGCACTCGGTAGCGGGGGCAAGTCGAGATGGGGAGCGTTCAGGCGTCGGGCCAGGAGCAAGGCGGCGAACCGCAACGGGCTTCC
>JBNKZR010000492.1:0-5214 GCA_050301735.1 Polyangiaceae bacterium
CACTCCTGAACGTTGCCGGGCAAGTCGTACACGCCGCTCGGGCTGACACATGCCGAAACTCCGCTCGGACGACGCGCGTCGATCGCCGCCAATTCGTTGGCAACCTCGGCACGCCGCCACAGGCGGGCCGGCCTCGTCTCCGCAGTGGCGTGGCCGTGGTTACACGCCGACGGCTCTTCAGGCGTGCGACACGCGAGGGTCCACTCCGAGTCGGTGCAAAGTCGCTTGCCCTCCCCCGCGCACAAGGACTCCGCCTGGCGATAGGAGATCATCACCGCTGGTACGACGCCCACCTGATTCGGATACTCGAAGGCATCCATGCAGACGCCCAACTGCCGCGTCCCCACCCGACAGCCGTCCGGCAACAGAGCCCGCTTCGGACAATACTCTCCGCTGACCCAGTTCATCCCCTTCGGGCACAATGCACCCGTGAGGGGGTGAGGCTCCGGATGAGCTGCGACCATATCACTCCCCGCATCCGACCGACCGGCATCCATTTCGACCAAGACCGCCTCCACGATTGACGCCTCGGGAAGGTGCGCGACCGGAACCGATGGGGGGGGCAACAAGACGAGCGTCGCCCAGATCGAAACGGCCACGATGGTGACTCCAACGCCGACTTTCACCACCGCACCCATCTTCATCAACCTCGTCGGCTGTCGCACCTGGTGTAGCAAAGCCCGCCAGAGGCCGAAAGGCGCTGTGTTATGTTTCTCCGCCCATGACCAGTTTGGTGGTGATTGGTGCTCGACAGCACAACCTGCGCAACGTGGACTGCGAGTTGCCCCGTGATCGGTTGGTGGTGATCACCGGTCCCAGCGGCTCGGGCAAGTCTTCCCTCGCCTTCGACACCATCTACGCAGAAGGACAACGACGCTACGTCGAGTCACTTTCCGCCTACGCGCGCCAGTTTCTGCGTCAGCTACCGAAGCCGGATGTCGACAGTATCGAGGGATTGAGCCCCTCTATCGCCATCGATCAACGCAACCTGGGCAGCAATCCCCGCTCGACCGTAGGTACGGTGACGGAACTTGCGGACTATCTGCGATTGCTGTTCGCGCGCATCGGCACTCCCCACTGTCCTGTCTCGGGCAAAGCGCTCAGAGCCCATTCGGTGCAAGAGATCGTCGACAGCGTGCTCGAACGGGAAGACGGTTCTCGATTGCTCATCTTGGCTCCGATCGCCAGGCGTGCGGTCGGCGATTTGACGGAACACTTCGAAGACTTGCGCACGCGGGGGTTCGTTCGCGCACGCATCGACGGCCAAACTGTCGAGCTATCGCAGGCGCACGAGATAAACCCCACGGAGCCCCACGACTTGGAAGTGATCGTGGACCGCATCGTCGTTCGCTCGGACGCGAAGAACCGCATCACCGATTCAGTCGAGCTCGCCCTCGAACTCGGTGACGGCACCGTGCTGCTCGACGCGCTGGACGGGGCACCGCCGACCGTGATGAGCAACCAACTCGTGAGCTGGGAGCACGGCATCACTTTGCCCCCCCTCGAGCCACGGCTCTTCTCCTTCAACAGCGCACACGGCGCGTGTCCCGCATGCGAGGGGCTGGGACTGGCTGAGCGCATCGACGCCGATGCGGTGGTCACCGACGCTCACCGTAGCCTGCGCGAGGGGGCGATTGCCGGGCTCGGGCGCCGCGGTTCCGTCGCCCGTTCGACCGCGCTGGCGCAACTAGTCAAGGCTGTCGGCGTCGACCCCGACACGCCGTGGCAGGATCTCGACGCCAAAGTCCAACGACGAGTCTTGCGCGGTGTGGAGTCGAAGAAGAAGACGCAGCGCTTCGAAGGCGTCATCCCGATGTTGGAGCGCCTGTGTCTCAGCGACCCGGAGGAAGCCGTCGAGCTGGCCGACGATGGGGCGATGAGTCCGGAGGAGGCGCGTCTATTCTTGCGCCAAGTCCCCTGTGAAGCTTGCGCGGGAAGACGACTTCGCCCGGAGGCACTGGCTGTCACGCTCGGAGACCAAAACATCGCGGAGCTGGGATCGAAGGAGCTGAGCTCGTTGCTGGAATGGTTGAACGAGTCGGCTCAGAGCAGCGCATTGGAACCGAGTCAGAAGGAGATCGCGCTGCCGCTGCTCGCTGCAATGGCACAGCGTCTCAACTTCCTCGTGCAAGTGGGCCTAGGTACCTTGACGCTCAATCGACGCACGAGCACCGTGAGCGGCGGCGAAGGCCAACGCATTCGCCTGGCGACTCAACTCGGTGCAGCTCTCGTCGGAGTGCTGTATGTGCTGGATGAACCCAGCGTGGGCCTACATCCGAAGGATCACTCCGAGCTCCTGGCGGCGTTGCGCAACCTGGTCGACAAAGGCAACAGCGTGGTAGTGGTCGAACACGATCGAGATACCATCGAAGCGGCCGACTACATCGTCGACATGGGGCCCGGTGCCGGAACTCGCGGCGGCACCATCGTGGCCAGAGGCAGCTTGTCGGAGATTCTGGCGTCCGAGTCCTCGGTGACCGGCCCGTATCTGCGCAACGAAGCAGGCAAGCGTCGCCATCCTCTCGTCTCGCCTGGCTCGGAGTGGGTACGGGTTGTCGGAGCGAAGCCCCACAACTTGAAAGCACTGGACGTGGAGTTCCCCATCGGCCTGATGACCGCCGTGACCGGTGTCAGCGGCTCGGGCAAGAGCAGTCTGGTTCTCGACGTGCTGCTGGCGGCGGCTCGAGCAGAACTCTACGGGAGACGGCACGACAGCACGCAGTTCGATTCGATCGCGGGCCTCGACAACTTCGATCGCTGCGTGAGTGTCGACCAGAAACCCATCGGCAGAACGCCCCGCTCGAATCCGGCAACGTACACTGGCGTTTTTTCCCTGCTTCGTGAGCTCTATGCCGGGCTACCCGAAGCTCGTGCGCGGGGCTACAAAGCGGGGCGCTTCTCGTTCAACGTCAAAGGCGGCCGCTGTGAGAAGTGTAAAGGAGACGGCCTACTGCGCGTCGAGCTCAGCTTTTTGCCGGACATGTACGTGCAGTGTGATGCGTGCGACGGGCGCCGCTACAACCGAGAGACTCTAGAGCTGCGCTATCGAGGGCTGTCGATCGCCGATGCCCTCGAACTCACCGTCGAGGAGGCTAGCGAGTTGTTCCGAAACCTACCCAAATTGGCACAACGCCTGGACGGTCTACGGCACATCGGACTCGGCTACATCCAACTGGGGCAACCCGCGACCACCCTATCAGGCGGAGAAGCCCAAAGGCTGCGCCTGGCATCGGAGCTGTGGAAGCGCGGCACGGGTAGAACGCTGTATGTGCTCGACGAACCGACCACAGGCCTGCACTTCAGCGATATCGAGCTGCTCCTGTCTGGCCTCGTCGAGTTGCGCGACGCGGGTAACACAATCGTGCTCGTCGAGCACAACATGGAGCTGGTGGCGCAGAGCGACTGGGTGATCGACCTCGGACCGGAGGGAGGTCGCAACGGAGGGCAAGTGGTCGCCACAGGAACGCCACGCGACGTCGCCAATGCGCGACGGGGACACACGGCAGCCCACTTGGCGCGGGCACTGGGGCAGAGCTGAATGCGCTCTTCGCGCACGAAACGAGAGACGTCTCAGCCGAAGTCGCGCTCGACGCGCTCTTGCTCTTCTTTGCAGCGAATGCAGAGCGTCGTTTCGGGCCGGGCCTGCAAGCGTTTGACGGAGATGGCCTCGTCGCACTCCTCGCAAATGCCAAAGGTCCCGGCGTCGATGCGCTCCAACGCACGCTGGATCTTGTCGAGCAGGTTCTTCTCGCGACCGCGTAGTCGAAATGTGAACGCCTGAAGATACTCGCTGGACGCCAGATCCATCTCGTCAGGTAGATCGTCCGAATCGAGCGTCATATCCTGCTCCAAGGTCTGCTGCGCCCGCCGGACAATCTCGTCCCTCTTTTCCGTGAGCTGCTTTCGGAACTCCTCGAGCTGCTCTTTGCTCATTGCTGCACTCATGCGGTCTCCGGATCCTCCACCGAGTCACCTGACTCGGGTCCCAAAGGGGCAGGGAGAATAAGTACGCCTCCGACAAAGGTCAATTCGGCGCGGGAGGCAATTTCGCGCTGCGCGAGCCCCCACACCCGCCAACGGTCCGGCCCACGGACCGCGCGGAGTGTCTTGACGCCCAGCAAGGCGTTCAGCGCCCCTCGCGATAGGCCCGAATGGCGTTGACCAGCCCATCGGCGAGCTTCTGGCGGTAGCGCGGCGTCGCCAGACGTTCTTCCTCGGTGGGATTGGAAATGAACGATGCTTCGAAAAGAACGGCGGGCATGTGGGCCCCCGCCAACACGAAGAACCCTGCGCGCCGCACTCCACCATCGCTCACCCCCACATAGTGCTGCCCCAGCGACGACAGGGAGGACTTCTGGAGCAGGTTTGCAAAGTGCACCGAGGTGCGCACGGTCGCCGCATCGATCACCTCTCGCATGCTGCTCGCAAAGTCCTGCACGGCAGCGCTCGAAGCCGCGTTCTCGCGGGCAGCGATGCGCAGCGCGTCGGCGTCACCGGAGTGATCCAAGACGAAGGACATGACTCCGTGGCTGCGCGGTGATTCGCTCGCGTTGCAGTGAACGGAGATGAACAAGTCCGCCCCGAAAGCGTTTGCCTTGGCGACGCGCTCGTCGAGGGGCACGAAAGTGTCATCGTCGCGGGTGAGCAAGGTGTTGATGCCCAACTCGCGGGCGATGAGTGGCGCTGCCCTATGCGCCAGGTCCAAGGCGACATCTTTTTCGTGAAGCCCCGAAAGACCAATCGCCCCAGGGTCGCGCCCTCCGTGCCCGGGGTCGAGTACGACACGGCGGATATCCCGTTCGCCGCCTTTGGCGCTCCAGTTCGAGCGCGGCGGATGACTCGAGACATCAATGACCAGGCGCGACGGCTCTGGCAGGTGGAAGACCCGCTTGTATCCACGCTGCTGCAAGTCCAGCACGACTCTCAGGCGCCCCTCGTTTTCACCGAGACGTACGCGGTGCACGAGCCCCCCAACTTCGTAGCGCATCGGCCCATCGTACTCGGCGTCGGCGATGTCGACGTAGATCCGCGGCCCTTGCTCCCGCGAAGCGGCCAGCTCTCCCACTTCGAACCGGGGTACCCCTGTCAGGTGAACGACGATACGCGCCGACGTCTTCGCCCCGTAGCGTTCGACGCTGGTAACCCTCGCGGGGCCACGGCTCACGGGCGGCGGTGACGACGTCGAACCCTGAGGCGAGCGCGAGGAGGTCTTGG
>JBNKZR010000493.1:0-5189 GCA_050301735.1 Polyangiaceae bacterium
CTCCTTCAGATCGAGCGACAGCTCGGTGAAGTCGCTGCTATCCGTGATGCGAACCAGGTAGTCGGCGACCTCCCGCTGACGCAGGTTCCACTGGCACGCGGCCACCATCTCGTCGCGCAGCTCCAGGGCACTGTCGAGCGCCTCGGCGAGATCGCCATCGGGACAGCGCGTGCGAGTCATCTCGCCCTGAGCCACACGCAAGGCGAGGATCGCTCGGTCCAAGTCGTCGAGGCACTCGTTGGCCAAGCCGGCAGCGAGCAGCTTGGAACGAATGTGCCTCTGTCGAGTGGTGACCGACAAGCGCTTCGCCTCCTGCACCACGATGCTGAGCCGCACTCTGGGCTCGCACAACACGTTCGATGGCAGCTGCAGCAACTGCTCTCGCAGCTCCTGCAACTGCGACCAATCAGAAAGCGGGTTGGCTTCTGGTGTTCGTGAATGCACGCCAGTGGCCTCCGTCGCGCGGGGCGCACTCGGCTTGTCACTGTCTGTATGGCCTCGAGTGCCGAAGTGTCGCGCTATGGATCCCATCCCTGTCACCTACGCCGATCTAAGCATGATCTACCCCCGGTCGCACGCGGGACGAAATGACTCTCTCGGGTCGTATCTATCCCCTATGACGCAGCTGTCGCGATCGCGAGCAGCGTGTTGCGAGAACGTTGACGCTTTGTAGCAGCGGTGAATGCGGCAGATGGTTGTGGCTTTTCTTGACTGCCGATGACGAACACGTGATCCGTCCGTTCACAAAAAGCCCACACCTACACCGCCCCACTGTGACACACGAGCCCGCCCACTCCGCGGGACCCGCCGAGCGTCGAATGCTCGGATCTGAAAAAGCTGCGCAACACTGGCCGCTGACCGCAGCGCCACATCAGCCTCCCCGAAATGCGCGCAAGTCGTCAGAAGCCCAGACGCAAATCCGCGAAGGACACGCGGGCGAGCGGCCCCGAGGGCGGCGTTCGGCGGAGTCGAGGCGCCCCACGTGAACGCAACCGAGCCGCCCCACGAGCCCCCGCCAAACGCCAACGAACGACACCCAAACTACCAGAATAACAAACAAAAAAACGGAGCAGCAGCGCTGTCATCGGGCCGTCTCCCGTGGCCCCCCGCCCGCTCTCCTCTTTACAGCGCGGTGTGACTGCACGACAAGGCTGGGCATGGCGACGCTCAAAGCCCTCAACAGCCTGCAACCCGGCTCGCAGATCCTCGTCGGCGGAAGCCACGTCCTGGAGGTCTCGGAAGACCTCGCCAAGGCGTTCGAGGCGGGAGATTCGATCTACGCAGTGGAGTCCACTGGACAGGTCCTGCACGTACCGAAGGCCGCCCAAGCCATCGCGACGGATGCCGTTTCGCGAGCGCTGGCGGCGTTTCGCCAGATGGGAAGCGTGAGCGATGCGCAAATATCGTCGTTCTTCGAGGGCTTTGCTCAGCGCATCGCCGATGACACGGTGTGGCAAGAGATCCGCAGAGTGAACGACGAGGACATTGCCGACGCGAAGCGCCGAGGGCGTTCCACGACGCGCCTGGAGGCCACGGACAAGTTGCGCGCCAACGTGATCGACGGCCTGCGCGGCTGGGTCGAGCAGGGCTCGCGCCGCGGCCAGGTGATCGAGCGGGTGCTGCACGAAGGCTGGCATGCCGACCTCGTCGGCTCCGAGCTCGGAGTCATCGGCTTCGTTTTCGAAGGACGTCCGAACGTGGTCGCAGACGCAACGGGCGTGCTGCGGGGAGGGAACACCGTCGTCTTTCGGATTGGACGCGACGCGTTGAACACGGCCAAGGCGATGATGAAGTTGGCACTCACGCCAGCACTGAAAGAAGCCGGCCTGCCGACAGACGCAGCGGTATTGGTGGAAAGCCCGGCGCACGCCGCGGGCTGGGCGCTGTTTTCGGACTCGCGACTGTCGCTCGCCGTCGCCCGCGGCTCGGGCCCCGCGGTCGCCACCCTGGGCAGCTTGGCTCAGCGCGCCGGCGTGCCGGTCTCTCTTCATGGCACGGGTGGCGCTTGGATGTGCACCACCAAGCACACCGACGCGAGCGACTTCGAGCAAGCGGTGTTCGACTCCTTGGACCGCAAGGTCTGCAACACGCTCAACACCTGCTGCATCCCCGCAAGCGAAGCGGCACGCCTGGTGCCCGCATTCATCTCCGGCATGCAGCGCGCCGGGGAGCGTCGCGGCACCGAGTTCAAACTCCACGTCGAGCGGAGCAGCAAGGCGCACGTCCCCAACGAGCTGTTCGAAAAGCGCGTTCCCATCCGCCGCGCCGAAGGTGACGTGGAGGAAGCGCAAGCCGAGCTCATCGACGGTGACAAGCTGGGGGTCGAGTGGGAGTGGGAAGACTCGCCCGAAGTGACGTTGGTCGTCGTGCCGAGCTTGGACGCTGCCGTGGAGCGCTTCAACGCGCAGAGCCCCCAGTTCGTCGCCTGCCTCGTCAGCGACGACCGCGCCGAGCACGATCATTTCTACCAGACGGTCAACGCGCCATTCGTCGGCGACGGCTTCACGCGTTGGGTGGACGGGCAGTTCGCCCTGCGGCGCCCGGAGCTCGGCCTTTCGAACTGGCAGAGTGGCAGACTCTTCGGTCGCGGTGGCGTGCTGAGCGGCGACAGCGTGTTCACCATCCGCACACGGGTCACGCGGGAGAAGTAAACGCGCACTCCCTGGGCAGAGCCGGCAAGAAGGTCGAGCGGCTGTTGGACGAGCTGACACAGCTCGCCCAACGCCTCGACGAGCCAGCTGGACTCGAGCTCGAGGAGCGCGTCGTCGTGGTCGAACGGTTCAACGAGCGGCGTCGCTTGGCGGAGCGCGCGCTGCGCGATTTCCGCATCCAGCGCGAGGCCCCGGGGCTGCGACGTCACGACCAGATCCTGCGCCGCTACGCGATCCCCCCGCCACGCCGCTGAGCGTCGGGGCACGACAGCGCCCCAGCAACGGCGCGAGTTCACTGGACTTCCGGCCTTTGGCCCGCCGCACGGATCGTCACCAAAAGCGGCTCCAGGACTTGCTCCGTGACGCGAAGTTGAGCTAGATACTCCGCCCTGCCGCGAGGCGGGAACGTCTGGGTAGCTCAGTCGGTAGAGCAGTGGATTGAAAATCCTCGTGTCGACAGTTCGATTCTGTCCCCGGACACAGCGAGAATCCTTCGAGTTTTGGCCGCCCCTGGGCGGCCTTTTCTTTTTCGGCGGGGGCTCGCTCGAAGCGCCCGCCCGCGCGTCTGCTAAACCCTTGGCGTGGGAGTCATGGGGTTCGAGGAGGCCGTGGAGCTCTTGGGATTGGACCCCGCCTGCGACCCCAAGCAAGTACGACGGGCGTACCTCAGACAAGTCAAACTGCACAAGCCCGAGCAAGATCCGGAGGGCTTCCGTCGCGTGCGCGACGCCTACGACTTGATCCTGCGTGAGTTGCCCTTCCGAAGCGTGCTGCTCGGCGCCAGCGACGAGAGTGACGAAGCCAACGCCGGGACCCTTTCGACTGCCGAAGCGCTCGGTGAAGACACTGCCCAACCGACGGCAGACGAGTCCGCCGCCGAGCACGGCGCTGCGCCCGCCGCTTCCTCACCACCCAGCGCCGCCGAGAGCCCGCTCGATGCGTACCACGAACGCGCCGGCGAAGCCACGGAGCAAGAGGCCGTCGCCATCTGGCGTCAGGCGACGAGCGAACACCCCGACGACGCGGAGGCGTGGGGTAATCTGATAGACGCACTCGACGTCGTCGACGACGAGCAGCAAGCTCTGAGTGCGTTGGTCGAAGCCTACCAAGCCGGCCACGAACAATACGGCGCCTTCCTTCTGTTTCGCGCGCCCGAGCGGGCCCCGGAAGCGATGCTCGAAGCGGCAGAGAAGGACGGCGAGCTGCGCTCCTCGCTGATCTACGGGCTGATGCAGAAGCGACAGCTCGACCGAGCGCTGCCGTTGATCGAGGCGACCTTGCAGTCGGAGCTTCCGGGCTCGACCTCGCTCGGCCCCGCCATCGAGGCCGCGGCGATGTTGGGCGAGCTTGGTCGCTGGAAAGCGGCGCGGCGTCTGGGCAAGTTGGTCGAAGACTGGGAAGAACGTTTTGGCATCCCAGGCCAGACGCTCTCGCCCCAAGCCGCTGCCCACTGGGCAGTCGTCAAACAGCTGCTGCTGTGGGGTCCGCGTTTTCCCGAAGCCCTGAGTCGGCCGCTGTCCCACGCGCTCGCCCACGGTGATCTCGAGCACTTCCGACACGCGTTCGAGCGCGCCCCCAGGACTGACAAGAAGCACGTCAGGTACTTGCTGCTGCAGTTGGAGCACGCCGCACCTGCGCTGTACGCCGTCGTCGCGGGTGCACTGGAGGACTCGACCGAGACGGTCAACGACGGCGGACCGGGCAGGAAGTGGCTGTTCGTGGTCGGCTTCATGATGCTCTTCAACGTGATGCGTTTCGCGGCGCGACAACACCACGTCGACCCACCCTCCCCTCACCGTCCCCCAGTCACCCAAAACAGCACCTCGTCGCTGGGCGATTCGATGGATCCAAACGACTCCAGCGAATCGGCGCCAGCAGCCGAGTCCGCCGCGGCCAACGACTCCAGCGCATCGGCGCCGCTGAAAGCACGCTCCGCCCGCGCCAGTCGGGCTTCGGCGCGAACACCGAGCGGCACGGACGAGACGGCGTTTTCTCCCGGCGGCACCTCAATCCGCATCGCGCGCGACCATCTGCAGCGCAGCATCGCCAGCGACGACACGCAACTTCGAGTCTTGGCCGAGCGCGCGCTTTCCTTCGCGAGCCAGCCCAGCTGCAACTCTGAGAGCGACGCCATCGACGAACTCGAGTGGGCGGCTCACGAACGCGGCGTCGATCTGGGCGTCAGCCTCAGCCTACTGCGTAGCGCAGCCGAGATGAGCTGCGCCAGCTTGGGAACCTTCTGACGAACCATGACGAGCAACGACGGATTCAGCATCGGCATCGACCTCGGCACCACTTACTCGCTCGCGGCCATCGTCGAGCACGGCCGCCCGCGGGTGCTGGAGTCCGCCACAGGAGAACACCTCATCCCCAGTGCCGTCGCGATCTCTGCTGGCGGAATGCTCGTGGGCGCGCCCGCCAAGGCCCGCGCGGCGCTACATCCGGAACAGAGCGCGCAGTGGTTCAAGCGCGACATGGGCACGAGCGTCGAACATCGCCTCGGCGAGGCGCTGCTGCGACCGGAGGAGCTCTCCGCCC
>JBNKZR010000494.1:0-5181 GCA_050301735.1 Polyangiaceae bacterium
CCGTCCTGATCTGGTACCGCTTCACCAGGGACGAGCCGAGCGCGCGCTCGTGGCTGCGCTGCATCGGCTTGGGAGGACTGCTGGGTCTGACGTTCTTGGCGCGCATCGATGCCGTCTTCCTGATCCTCGCGCTGACGAGTTGGCACTTGCTCGGGGCCTACGGCAGCGAACGCCAGCAGTGGTTGCGACGTCTGAAGGAGTCCACGCTGATGGGGCTCACTTCGGTCGTCGTGGGCAGTCCATGGTTGATTCACAACCAGCTGAACTTCGGCAGCATCATGCCCATCAGCGGCACTGCCCAATCGCACGCCGCGACGTTCGGCAGCAATTGGCGCACGGTTCCGTTCAAGGTCTTCGAGTACGGCAATCTGGTACTGCCGATCCCGCAGTCCGTCGAAAGCACCCTGCCGGGTTTGGTCGTCGGTGTCGTGCTGATGCTGGCTTACCTGGCGCTGGTCGTCGTCGTGTCGCGCCACCTGACGGCGAGTGAGCGTCTGTTGTTTCGCCCCATGGCTACTCTCGCCGTGCTGTTGCTCGGCTACTACGGCCTCTACTTCGGCGCCGGGCATTTCGTCGGCCGCTACACCTCGCCCATCTCCCCGTGGACGGCGGTGCTCGCCGCGGGCCTCGTCGGTTGGCTGTGCGAGCGGGCGTGGCGCTCGACGCTGGGCCGATTCGGCGCACTCGGGGTGGCCGCCGTGACCGTGTTGGTAACCTTGGGCCTCAATGCGCGCTGGTACGCCAAGGGCGATACGCACATGCATTTCCAAGTCGTGCGCTGGGTCGAGGAGCACACCTCCGAGGCGCAGTGGGTTGGCGCCGTACAGACAGGCACGCTCGGCTTCTTTCACGAGCGCACGGTCAACCTCGACGGCAAGGTCAACCCGGATGCACTCGCGGCCGTGCTCGATCGCCGCATCCCGACGTACATCGTCGAAGAGCACTTCGGCCCCGAGCACGGACAGATCCAGTATATCGTCGATTGGAACGGCGTCGCGGGCTGGGCAAAGTTGAAGCCCCTCGATTGCCACTTCGAGCTGCTCGTGTCGGACGCGAAGCAGAACCTGGCGGTGCTGGGTCGGCGCGAGCAACCAGTGCAAGACGGCAACTGTCAGGCCCCATAGACGAGCGTCAAGGCCCGAGGCCGGCGTGGCTGATGGCGCCCCACGGCGTGACAAGCCTGAGGCCAGCCGGGGGCCAGGTCTGCCCCCTGCGCAAGACGTCAGCAGTTGCCGCCGCTCGTTCGAGGGCACACCCCCAAAAAAAAGGCCCGCGACGAACGCAGGCCTTCTCTTTCGACGAGCCGCTCGAGCGGCTCACGTCGTCGTGATTGTCATTCCACGATCTGCAGGAACGACCCCATGCCGACATCCGCGTGCTCGAGGATGTGACAATGGAACAGCCACCCACCCGAGGTGGTGTCCGTCGGCGCTTTGCCACTCGCGAAGATCTGGCCCTCGCGACCCGTGTCGTCTGCCCGCATCAGCAAGCGCATGACGGTACGGCTTCGACCCTTCACCATGCCCGGACGACGCGGCACGCGGATCGTATCCTCGTAAGAAGCGAACGGCGCGGGTACGACGTAGTTGTTGTCGGGGTTGTCCATGTCGACGTACTCCGTCTCCAAGGGTTGGAGCGCGAAGCCGTGCAGATGGAACGGATGGTCGCCCATCGTCATGTTCCAAATCTCCCAGATCGCCGTCTCACCCGGCGCCAAGGTTGGCGCATCCTCGGGCGCAACCAGCGGGAAGGGCAACCCCATGCCGTTTTTCATCTGGGCGAAGAACGTCATGTCGCCGTTGTTGTCCGGCTCGGTGTGACCGAAGCGCACGGGGATCGTGGTGGCACCCGTTGGATCTTCTGCGATGAACGGCTTGAGCTCCGCTGGGGGTGCGTAGTCGTCGTGCGCATGCGGGCTCTTGCCGTGCAAACGCAGCCGCAAAATGGGCTTGGGAGCCAAGCGCCCGTCCATCATGTCCATACCCAACACGACCTCACCGTCCTCGTTGACCCGTGAACTGTGACGCCCACGCGGGAAGTCGTACCAGTAGATGAGGATCTCGTCGTGGTCTTCACCCTCGGGCACGATGATGACATCAGAGCGATCACCTGGAGCCAGCATGACACCGAGCATGGGGTTCGGATCCGACATCATGCAGCCATCACCCATGCCACCCATGTCCATGCCACCCATGCAGCCGCCCATGTCCATGCCGTCACCCATGTCCATGCCGTCGCCCATGTCCATGCCGCCGCCCATGTCCATGCCGTCACCCATGCCACCGCCCATGTCCATGCCGTCACCCATGTCCATGCCGTCACCCATGTCCATGCCGTCATCCATGCCGCCGCCCATGTCCATGTCGCCACCCATCATCATGGGAGGCGCCTCGACCATGCCGATCGGCTGCAACGGACGCGGTTCAGGATACAAGCCGAGATCGGAGCCGACCTCCCACGCCTTGTCGAAGGGGAAAGACAAACGCCAGAACGTCGTGTTCGAGGTGTTGACCAAACGCAGGCGCAGGGGCTCGCCCGCTCGGGCATCCAGCGTCGGGATCTCGGCGCCGTTGACCAGGAACTTGTTGCCCTCTCGGCCGTTGACGAGCACCCGCGCTCGCTCCGCCGGATCGTCCGGAAGTTCGGGATCGATCTGACCATCCTCGCCGACCAGCATGTCGTCGAGCACGACCACGGCTTCTTCCTTCGGTAACTTCAACTTGCCGCGCTCGAGTGATGGCTCACTCACGAGCAGCGTGCCGTGCAAGCCCAGCTCGACGTTCTGACGCCCGCGAATGTGCGGGTGGTACCAGTACAGCGCCGCTCGCAGCAGCGTGAAGTCGTACGTGAACTCGCCGCCCGGAGGGATCGGGTTCTGCGCGATCATGCTGCCGTCCATGTTCGCGGGCAGTTCGACGCCGTGCCAATGCACCGTGGTCGGTTCCGGCAGATGATTCTTGAAGTGAACGATCAGTCGCTGGCCGACTTCTGCCTTGATCAGTGGACCAGGCACGCTGCCGTTATAGGCGTACACGCGGGTGGGCTGTCCAAAACCGAAGTCCACCTCCGTCTCGCCAGCCACCAGATTGACCTCCACGATCTCCGGATCGGGGTTCATGTCTTCGAGAGTCGGCGGCGAAAAAGACTTGGCTGTCAGTGGAGCTGCGATTTGCTCCGTCTGCACCGTCGCCTCCTGATCTTCTTGTTCTAGATTAACGGCGCGGGCGCCGCAGCCTGCGAGCAACAAGGCCGCAGCCATAGTCGTGACTGTTCGTCGCATGGAAGTCCTTCCTGTTGGAGGGCCGTGTGATACCACGACCGCCGGGGTTGAAGTCGTACCTTTGCCGTGTCGTCACGACATGTTCCACGTCGAAACGCCTCGAAAGCACTGTGCTTTTGGTGACTCACGCCCGTGGGAGTCGCCTCTGACCACTTCGGGCTAGTGCCCCCGGTGCAACACGGCATCGTGAAGCGAGCGCGAAGCAGCGACAAAGTGTGAATACCCCGCGGCGCCCTGCCGTAGTGCGTCGTCTCCTGAACGACTTCGGGCAGTTTGCTGCGCAGGTGTGGCTACTGATCGGCTTTGGGGGCCGCTCGAGCCGCAGGCACAGCTTACTGGGCGGATTCCGGGAGCTTACGATGCAAGTACAGCGTCTCGGCACCACGCATCAGCCACAGCGGGTTGTCTCGCTGATCCAGCACTTCGTAGCCGGCGAGCTCGGGTGAGAAGGTGACCACGTAGCGATGGCCGTGAGGCCACTCCCCCACCGGGGTCTTGGTGATGTCGTGGGCTCGCTTGGAGAGCGTGTAGCTGTCGGCGACCCGCACCATGCGCGGCTCGTTCTTCTTCACCCACTCCAGAACCCCGGCGTCGATATCGTCGTATTTGTTCCAGCCGGCGAATTCGAACCCCGCTTCGATCTCGCTGTCCGTCGCGCCCTGGCTCTTCGCGACGGCAATCAGCTCTTCGCGAACGAGTTGATGGTTCAGGTAGTCGCGGGTGCCGGCCAGCGCGAAAAGCCCAAAGGCCCCCACCAGCACGAAGCTCGCCCACAACCGACGCGGCTCGAAGTGCACGACGGAGCGCAACAGAACCAGCACGAGCACGAACGGCAGCATCGGCACCAGGTAGCGGTCGAACCATCCGCCCCGGATCGACAGCGGCGCGATGTAGGCCAGAAACACGGTCACTGGCAGCCAGAGCACGCGGTCCTGGCGTAGCTCCTGCCAAGGGCGGCGAAGTTGCTTCGCGCCCAAGGCGACGATCGCCAGAGCGAAGGTCGCTGCGCCGACGCCGCTGATGAACCACCAGATCCCGCTGGGCCACGAGGGCCGCAACGCCGCAGCGTGCAGCATCGGAGGCCCGAGCCCACCCTGGTGCAGCACGTTCGGACCGAAGGGCGGCGGCAGGTTCAGCTTCGCTCCTGCGAACAGGCAGAAGAGGGCGAAAACACCGGCCCCGACGAGCACGATGCGCTCACGCCAGGTTTTCCACGACAGCAGCAGCGGCAACGCGGGGATCAGGAAGATCCCCGTGTAGACCACGGTCCGCAGCAGATTCCGAATGAAGAAGAAGTGCCAGTTCGGCTTCTGCAGTGAGCGGGTCAGCACGTTGATGAAGACCGGCAAGTGCTGGGCGGGGAGCGCGAGGATCACGACCAGCCCAGCCGCCGCGCAGAGCGCCAGACCCAGGAGCGCAATCAACGCCCACTTGGGGGACTTCAACCACCCGATCCCCACGGTCAGTCCGGCGGCACCGAAGATCACGATGCCCGGCTGCCGCGAAGACGCGGCCAGAATCACGGCGGCCAGGGCCAAGCCCAACGCGACCCAGCGTCGGCTGCGCTCGTACCAAGCCAGGCCGAGCAGCGCCAAAGCGCACCAGGCCGTGAACGGCACGTCCGTCATGAACGTGTGCGCCAGGTTGTAACCCACCGGGTTGAACGCCACCACGAGCGCGGCGAAAGCGGCGATCGCCCGCCCCGCCTGGAGCAGACGAAAAGCGCCGAAGACGAACAGCAGCTCGAGCCAGCCCATGAACAGCGTGCTCATCCGCAGCGCGCCGTGAGAAAAGCCGAATACCTTGCAGAAGAGCGCCCCCACCCAAACATGACTGATCGTCGGGGTGAAGGTCCAACTCGTGGGACGCATCTGCCCCGTCTCCAAGAAGCGCCGCACCAT
>JBNKZR010000495.1:0-5175 GCA_050301735.1 Polyangiaceae bacterium
AGCGTTTGATGATTGGCTGCAAGCGACGGCGGTCTTACCGGCAGCCGAGCGTGATGCACGGCTCGCGCAGTGGGTGGAGGCGCCGTCGGCCAGAGCGGCACACCCGCGTGAAGAGCACCTGCTGCCGATGATGGTCATCGCTGGCGCGGCGCAACACGATACTGGCCGCGTTGGCTTCGCCGGTCAGGTGATGGGTGTGCGTATTTCGGCCTACCACTTCGGCTGACGTCCCCATTTGGGAGTACGGAACGCGCGTGGCAGACGCGTTGCCGCTTCGCGTGTGCTGGCGACGCCCTCATCTTCGGTGACTTCGAACACTCCACGGCACACCCGACAGCGAAGCCGCGTGTCGCGACTGCGCGCGACGCGGCCGGGTACGGCATAGTGCGTCGAGCACATGGGGCAGCACACGACTACACTCGCCTCTCGGCGTGGGGACAGAAACATGCGCCAGATGGCGACGCCTCCCAAAGCAACGAAGGCGATGCCGAAGTAGAGATCCATGGCGGGGCAGTCGATGGACACTGGGTTCCGCCGGCGCCTTGGGTCACTCGTTTCGGGGGCAGCCAGTGCTCCAGTGCTGGGCCCCGGACTCGGGCTCAGCGATAGGGGTTGTCCGGCGCCGTCTTGCTTCTGGGGGGTGGCAGCGCTCGTGGTCGGAAGCCCGACCACGTCAGGGTGCATGGTGCAGTCGCGGCTGGCGGCGAAGCTTTGACTGGCATCACGGCGTGAAGCTGAGCGCCCTCGGGCACGAAGAGTCGAGCTCCGTGTGTGGCGGGGGCTCCTACGCTGACGAGCCACTGAAGCTCGATGGGCGTGGCCTCCGTCGGCGCGTCGGCTTGCTGGGCACCGAGTCGCAACGAGAGTGTGCAGCCGGGTAGTGTCTCGTAGTCGGTCACCACGAGGGGCCCCTCGGCGAGCTCGATGCAAGGCAGCTGCTGTCCCCCCGCGAGACAGGATGCGTTCGCCTCTGCTGCTCGTATGACCGCGGATTCCGTGTGCAGTCGCGTCGGATCGCTGGCCGCGGCAAGTGCACGATCGACCGAAGGCGCGCTATCGGGAGGCTGCGCCGGTCGCTCTGCGGTTGGTGCAGGTGAAAGAGCGGCTGCACTCGGTGTTGAGCTCGACGCAGCTGCGGGCGTGGCGCCGATGGCGGGTGCGCCGTCGCTGGCTGCCGTGGGGGCCGCTGCTGGCGCTGTCTGTTCCGGAGGTGTTGCCGTCATCGGGGCGGGTGGCGGTGCAACCTCGCGTACGCAGGCACCCGCCAAGACCAACACCGCTCCCCAAGAGTACCTCACGTCATCGTCGTACAACGCCCGCGGCAGCGATTCAATGCCCTCCAACCGCAACGGATCGCTCCTGCTGTCTCGGCGCTACGAATCGTGCTGCGAAGTTCTTGCTTCGACGAGGCGAGTGGCGAAGTCGTTCCACACGCCGTTGGGCTCCCAAACACGCGCGCGGAGGCGATCCGCTCGGGCGCGGCTCCAGCCTTCGTAGCGCTCGAGGTAGGCGGCCAGAAATGTGCTGACCCGATAGTTCGCAGCGCAGTGCACCCAGACTTTTTCGTCGTGGCGTGGTCGCATCAGGGCGACGAAGCGCTCGAAGTCCGACACCTGCGGCGCTTCGAAGTCGACTTCGATCTGCTGATAATCCAGGCCCAGCTTGCGAGCGATCGTCGGCTCCTCAGTCACGTGGAACTCGCTGCCGCTGGGCAGCAAGTTGATCAGCGTGTGGTAGCCATGGCTGGCCAAGACCGGCAGCGCTTCTGCCGTGATCCGTCCACTCGACGCGATGTTGCGGGTGACGTAGCTCACGTTGTGAATGCCGTCGATGGGCGTCGGCTCGATGTGGTCCGAGATCAACTCGGCAACCCGCTCGCTGTGTTCCACCACCAAGTCGTGTCCCGCGCCTTCAATCACGACCAGGCGCGAATTGGGGATGAGCTCGTTCAAGCGCTCGCCCACGACGATCGGGCTCAGCGGGTCGCTGCTGCCCCACAAGAGCAACGTTGGCATGCCGAGATCGGCCAACGCATCGCTCATGTCGTCGATGGGCCCCTCGAACCAGGACGGCAGCGTCGGGTGGCTGCGCCTGAGCTCCGGGCGCCAGTCGCGGGCCCCCATGGCGCGCATGTCGAGACCACCGGAGGTCGCGACGAGTACGAGTCGGCGCACGAGCAGTTGATGCGCGGAGGCAACCCGCACCGCGATCACGCCGCCCATCGATTGGGCGATCAGGTTCGAAGGCGCTTTCAAACGGTCGACGACGTAGGGCACCAAGTCAGCAAGGCCTTGCACTTTCGAGTCTGCCGGCAGGTCGCCGAAGCCTGGCCATCCGAGCAACTCTCGCGGCTGGGGCAGTTGCTCTGCGACGGGTCTCCAATAGTCACTCCGGCCGAGAGCACCGGGAAGGTAGATATTTGCCGGAGCCGTCACCGGGCAACGTTCTGCAATCTGAGGCTTGCGACGTCAAGCGCTGGCATGACTATTAGCGGCCTGGAGCGAACTCGAGTCTCCCTGGGCCTACGAGTCGCTCTGCAGTGTCACTTCGATGCGACGTTTCGGCTCCCAATCGAGGTCCCGACGCAACTGCGACAAGTCGATCAGCGAGTCGAGTTCGTGCGCCGGGTACTTGAGCGGAACCTGTGCGTAGCGCTCGTCGACCAATTTCTCGGGCGAGAGGTTTCTCAGCTTCATGCTGACCGCCGGAAAGTACTGGTGGTAACCTACTAGCCGGCGTTCCACGACTCTGGTCGTCAACTCGGCGGCATCTTCCGGCAGCAGGTGGGCCAGGCACTCGCCGAAATTCA
Organism: Polyangiaceae bacterium; assembly: GCA_050301735.1. Lineage (GTDB taxonomy): Bacteria > Myxococcota_A > Polyangia > Polyangiales > Polyangiaceae > SZUA-265. Next base: position 2,810 of record JBNKZR010000495.1, read on the forward strand.
GAGCGCGTCTCGGTAGTCCGCTGGGATCCGACAAGCGAGAGGCCCACCACCCCGACGGCAACATCGGGAAGCGCAGCACGGTCGCCGACAGTGTCGCTCGATTGGCGCAGTGCAGACGCAGCATGCGTTCACCGAACTCCTTGCTCAGGGCGTACGGATTGTCCGCCGGATCGGTCGGGACCTCCGAGTCCAATGGTAGGTACGGCACTGGGTATGGCGGCTCGTGGCCGCCCCCCGCCAAACGCAAGATGGCCTGAACGGAGCTGGCGAACACGATGCAGTCGATGCCGACGTCGACCGCGGCGTCGAACACGTTCGCGTTCATCTGGACGTTCTCGCCGAGCAGCCGTTGTCTGCTGGGGCCGGCGTTGGGGTGGGCGTGGTTGCCCAAGTGAACGACGGTATCTCGCCCGTCGAGGACGCGGTAGACGAAGTGCTCGTCCAACAGATCCCCGAGCTCGACCGGCGCCGGGAAATCCGGGGCAAAACGTTTGTCTGTGGCCCGCACGTCGTGGCCCTGGTCGACCAAGTAGTGGCAAACCACCGTTCCGAGTTTGCCGGTAGCCCCGGTGACCAGGATCCGGCGGGGAGTGCTTCGGGTCATGGACGGTCGCTTGGCATCAGGGGCCGGACACGATCTGCTTCAGAGCGTGCACGTCGGAAGCGTCGATGGCGCCCTGCACGGTGCAGCGGAGCCGCCCCTTGGGATCGAGCAACAGCTGCATGGGGAGCTCGGGTTCCACCTGGAGATTGAGCGTCTTGAGCCAAGCTAGACGCGCTCCGCCGTCCGGCAGCCAGTAGCTCTTCTTCAAGCCGGCTTCGGGTTGCTCTTGCAGGAAGGTATCGAGTTGCCGTTGGTCGTCATCGAAGGAGATGAACGTGAAGTCGAGCTGGCCGTGCAGCTCCTTCTGCCACTGCAGCAGGATTGGGAGCTCTTCTTTGCAGGGTTTGCACCAGGCTGCCCAGAAGTTGACCCACGTCCAACGTTCGCCTTTTCCGGTGATGGGGTCTTCCGGGAGATTGGCCGCGCCGGAGGCAGCCCGTTGCTCCGGAGCACGCTTGGGATTGAAGGGGGAGCCGTTGTCCGACGTCTGTCCGGCACACAGCGGCGGGCGTGGTCCCTTGGGAAGCCGTGGGCCTTCGAGCGTGGGGGCGCCCGTTCCGCTGCCGATCGTAGGCCCCTTGGGCTTGGCTTGCTGGCTTTCGGCCTCAGGTTGCGCCGGTGCCGACTGCGCCGGTGCCGACTGCACGACCGCTTGAACGCGGGACTTGGGCTCTTTGGAGGGCTTGTCTGGACTGCTGTCGCAACCGGCCAACGACGGTACGAAGGCGAGCAAGCAGGGCACGAGCCAGGCCGAGGAGCGGTTCGTGGACGGAGCGTGTGGGGTTGGGAGCATCGATACGGTGGTCATCGGTTGGTTTGCAGTTCGATAACCCGAATCACAGTCGACAGTCGACCCAGGACACGAAGGCGCTGCGATTGATGGGCTCTTCACCACACTTCTCCTGGGATGGGTCGCGTGAGAGCGGCCAGCTGCAGTACTCCTCCGAGAGTTGCGCGAACTCGTTGCCCAGCCAGAGAAGACCGACCTTCTTCGCCAAGTCCTCCTGCGACTCGCCGCTGATCTTCTCCAAGTGGAACAGGACGGAGTTGGCGCGACGGTGCGAAAGCGCGCGGTTCTTGGCCGGGGTGCCCGTTTTCGAGGCTCGGGCGACCACGAAGAAGTAGCGCGCGCCCTTGCGGTCGAACCATCGTTTCTCCAGTAGCTTCTTGGCGCCGTCGTCCAAGTCTTCTTTGCCCTCGTCGAAAAGCAGCACGCCGCCGCGGTCTTGCAGTGGATGAAAGAGTGCGTTGAAGTCGCTGTCACTGATCGCGGCGAAGGTTTTGATGTCGGCGGGTTTGCACCCGCGCCGTTCCGTGCCTGCCGCTAGCCCGCAGGAGTGAAGCACGCGTTCGAGTACCTCTTTGAAGTCCTTGGTGCAGTAGGCGACCTCTGCCTCTTGTGCGATCGCCACCAGGGGTTTCTGCTCGACGTCGGGGTTGTTCAGGCGCTGCTCCGCCGAGTGCACGGAGGTTGCGACCACGACGATGGCCACGAGCAGCGCCAAGAGGGCTAGAGCTCCGCCGAAGAGCGCCGCACCGAGGCCGCTCGCGCGATGTGGGCGCCCCTCGCTGACGACAGGTGGCGCCGTCGCGGGGCTGGGTGCAGCCGCGTATCCCTCATAGCCGGGGGCGTTGTGGTGCTGTGGTACAGGGGCTTGTCGTGCCTGCGGAGGAGCCTGCGCCGGGGCAGGCTCCGGCTGCGCGAGCATGGGTTCGGTACCCGTACCGCCTCCCGAGTTGAGTGCAGCGCCGGGTGGAGGGG
>JBNKZR010000496.1:0-5175 GCA_050301735.1 Polyangiaceae bacterium
TTCGAACTTGACGAGCTGTCGGCACAGCTCGCTTCCGATCGATCCGCCGGCACCGGTGACGAGGACGCGGCGGCCGGTGACGTAGCCGGCGATCGCTTCGGTGTCGATGTCGGCCGGACGGCGCCCGAGGAGGTCGGTGTGCTCGATCTGGCGGATCTCGCCGGCGTCGATGCCGCCGAGCATGCGCGCGATCTCTTCGCGTTGTTGGCGAGCAGAGAGCTTGCGGATGCTGCTGCACGTGCGCTCGTCCGCGACTCCTTTTTCGACCTTGAAGTGCTGGTCGGCGAACACGGCTATCTGGGGAAGGTGCGTCACGCACAGCACCTGGCGGTGACGTGAGAGCTCGTGGATCTTGCGCCCGATGACTTCGGCGATGCCTCCGCCGATACCGCTATCGACTTCGTCGAAGGCGTACAAGCCCGCTGGCCCGAGATCGGCGAGCACACATTTGATCGCGAGCATCGCACGGCTGAGTTCGCCACCACTCGCGACTCGGCGCAGCGAGCGCGCCTCCTCGCCGGGGTTGGGCGCGATCAGGAACTCGGCGCGATCCATGCCCTCGGGTGAGAGTCGGGCACCATCGACGCAGAGTCCGGTGCCGGGCAGCCGTTGGCTCATCTCGACCTGGATCCGTGCTTCGCCCATGCCCAACGACGCCAACACGCGTGTGATTTCACCGGCCAGCTCGGTCGCCGCCCGCCGTCGTTTGGTCGAGAGTTTGCGAGCCGCCCGCGTGGCTCGTGCCAGCGCTTCGTCCCTCGCTGCGGCCAGTGCCTCCGCCGTCTCCGTGCCGCCGTCGAGCTCCAACAACTCGGCGTGACTGCGCTCGAGGTGATTGAGAATCGCCTCGAGCGTGCCGCCGTAGCGGCGCTTGAGCTTGCTCAGAGTGAACAGCCGCTCTTCCATCTGCTCGAGCGCCTCGGGATCGGGCCGAATGCAGGCGACCCGCCGTCGCAGTTCACGCGCGGCATCTTCCAGCTGCGTTCGCGCCTCTTGCAGCTGTGCACCGAGAGGTGCGAGTAGTGGATCGAGTTGGGCGGCTTCCGCCAAACACAGCTCCGCGCGAGCTAGCCCATCCACGACGGAGGTGTCTCCTTCGTACAGCACCTCTGCTGCATCCGCTGTCAAGCGCAGGAGCGTTTCGGCCGAGCGCAGTCGGTTGCGTTCCTCCTCCAGCTGCACGTCTTCGCCCAGTGTGGGGGCGACCGCTTCGATCTCGCTGACGGCCGTGGTGGCATTGAAGCGTCGTTGGTCTCGGTCCAATGAACGCAGTTCGAGTTCGCTGAGTTGCGTGTGTGCTTGCTGGAGCGCGTCGTACGCTTCTCGCATCAGCGCTCGCTCCTGGTGGAGAGCCGCGAACGCGTCCAGGTAGTCGAGATGGGTGTTGGGGTCCGTGAGGGAGTGGTGCTGATGCTGGGACGAGATGTCCGCCAAGCCTCGCGTCAGGCGGGCCAGCTCTTCACGGCTCGCCAAGCGACCGTTGACGAAGGCACGGGTGCGCCCACCGGGTTGAACGACACGCCGCACGACGAGCTCCTCCTCCCCGATGTCCATCTCCCTCAGGCGCGCTCGCAACGCGTCGTCTCGACCGACGTCGAAGAGCGCCTCGACCTCCGCGCGTGCGGCGCCGGTGCGAACGTGTTCGTGTCGGCCCCGACCACCGAGCACTAGCTCCAAGGCACTCACGACGATACTTTTCCCGGCGCCGGTCTCCCCAGTAACCACGTTCAGTCCGGGGCCAAACTCCACGGCAAGTTCTTCAACGATTGCGAAATCGCGTATCTGCAAGCATGTGAGCATGACGAGTGCTCGAACGCTAGCTCAGGACCGGATACTGATCAAGAGTTCAGTTTTTTGGGGGGACGCGCAAGGTCCTAGCCGGGCGGCGCATCGCTCTGCGCGCAAATGGTCCAATGCACGGGCCCACCGTCGATGGCATAGCTGATCTCGGCTCGGAACGGCGGTGCGTCCCGATCCCGCCATTTGATGATGTGCAGGATGCGGCCGCCTCGCTGAGCCAGCGTGCGGCGCAGCTGGGCGATCATGTCGTCCACAGAAGCAGCGTCCGTGCCTTGCAAGAGCGTTTCGTAAATCGTGGCCAAGCCTGGTTCTCCTGACGTTGGGTATTGACCAAGCAAAGCCCATGCCGCCTCGGCTCCAGGGGCACGCGTGCTGAGAGAGCAGTCGTTTCTGCTGCAAGCTGGCCTGGCGCGATTTCGCGAAACCTGGAGGCGCGAAAGGTATGCGTGGCGTGCCAATCGAGAACGCAGCGATTTTCTGGGCACGTCGCAGCTGGGGCGAACGGCTGTGGGTGACCATCGCTCCCATTGGTTGATTCGGACTGGTGGCTTTTGATTAACGAGCGCTGAGGGGACTCGAAGGGGAGCTGCGGTGCCAATGGGTGCGAAGGTACTTTCGCGTCGGGGGTGGGGTCGCGCTCCGGCGGCTGGCGGGGTGGTGGGACGAAGTACGGTGTGCGCCTTCCAAGTGAGACACTTCAGGTGCGCATCTCCGCGAGTCGTCCCGCTCGGGCTTCGTCGCGACGGGGCGCCTGCGCGCACGTCGGCCGTGTATTCACGCAATTTCGAGTTTCTTTTCGTGTTGTCGTCCGGCGGCACTCCGGTTGCCCCAAGCCGCGTTCCTTGGGCTACACTCGCGGTCGGGAACCACTCCGGAGGAGGAGCACGCAATGCAACAAACACCCAATGGCTACAACCCCTACGCACCCCCAGTCGCTGCGGGAATGGCCAACGCCCAAGCTGCCGCAGGAGCGCCGCTCGATTGGGAGATCGGCGAAGTCCTGTCCCAAGCTTGGGGGATCTTCAAACAACACGCGCTGGTCCTGATCCTGGCGCCGTTCGTCTCCCAGGTCATCTCGCAGGCGATCGGTTTCGTGATCCAGTTCGCCGTGGCAGCTGTGGGCGACAGTCTCATCCTGGCGAGCATCTTGGGGCTCGTCGCGTTGATCGTGCAGCTCGGGGTGGGCGTGTTCTTCGCCGCTGGGCTGACGCGCATCTTCGTCGGGGCGGCCCGCGGAGAGACGCCGGAATTCGGGGTTCTGTTTTCAGGCGGCGACCGGGTGTTGCCCCTGTTCCTGAATCTCATGTTGCTCTATCTCCTGTGCACGGTCGGCATGATTCTGTTGATCGTGCCCGGGGTGATCGTCGGCTTGGGGTTGATGCTCAGCATGTACTACTGTGTCGACCGCAATCAGGGGCCTATCGAAGCACTGCGATCGAGTTGGGACGCCACTCAAGGCCAGAAGGGCAAACTCTTTCTGTTCGTCTTGGCCGCGATTGGCATCAGCCTGTTGGGTGCCTTGGCGTGTCTGATCGGCATCTTCGTCGCGTACCCCGTCGTCCTGCTCGCTGGCGCCATCATCTACACTCGTCTGAGCGGAACGGCATCGGGTCCAGCTCTCGCCCCCGGCGGAGCGCCGACTCCTCCCGCTTGGGGTGGTGGGGCACCCGCGGGCGCGGCACCGGCCGGTGCGAGTCCAGCGATGGGTCAGCCCATGTCTCCCGGCGCTGCACCCGCTCCCGGTGCCTATCCCGGGGCACCAGCAGCTGCAGCTCCCGGCGCGTATCCCGGTGCAGCTCCCGGCGCGTATCCTGGTGCACCACCAGGAGCCTATCCCGGTGCAGCGGGCGGCGGGTACCCGGGCGCACCAGGTGGCGCCTATCCGGGGGCCCCGGCTGGGTCGCCACCTGCTGGAGCACCGCAGCACGCTGCTCCGCAGCCCGGATATCCCGGAGCCCCTGCTCAAGGTGGCTACCAGGCCGCACCGCCCGGCGGCTTCGAAGGGGGCCCAGCTGCTCCCCCGGGGGTGGGCGGGCCGACGCCCGGAGCGCCGGGCGCCGGTCAACCGGGTGCGCCGAGCCCGCAGCAGCGGGTGGGTCCCGGCGGGACGCAGATCATCTAGCAATTCGACCCCAGCAAGCTCGAAAAGAAGTGACGCGCTCGAGACGTTCGTGGCCTGCGATGGCGGGCCGCGAACGCGCTGTGCTTCAGGGGCGGTAGCCGATCTGCACGGCCGCGGGAGATGGCGGGCCGCTGATGGGTTCGCCCATCGGCTCGAGACTGCCGTCGTCGGCGATGCTGAACACCGCCAGGTTACTGCTGTCCTGATTGGCGACGATCAAGAACCTGCCCGTCTCGTCGATGTCGAAGTCCCGCGGCGTGGCGCCTCGCGACGGTTCGTGTTCGAGCAGGGTGAGGGCACCTGTGCTCGGGTCCGCCGAGAAGACGACGATGCTGTCGTGGCCGCGATTGGAACCGTAGACCCGTGTCCCGTCAGGGGAGACCTCGACGTGAGCGCCGCTGTTCTGTCCAGCGCCGTCCGGCAGCGTGGACACGCTGCCGCTCTCGCTGAGTGAGCCGTCGCCTTGCACGACGTAGCTCACCATCGTGCTGTTGAGCTCGTTGATGACCCAAGCCAGCGACTTGTCGGCATTGAGTGCGATGTGACGTGGTCCGGCGCCAGGAGCGGTATCGACCTGCGGTTGTGCCTGGGCGGTGAGCGAGCCGTCGGCGCCCAGGACCATTTGAGCTACTTCGTCGTTACCCTTGTTCGGGATGTAGACGTTGTTGCCGGCAAAGGCGACGCAGTGGCTTTGAGCGCCCTCTCCGAAGTCCACGTTGTTCGCTTGAGAGCCCAAGGAGCCGTCGGCTTGGATGGGAAACACGGAGACGCTGCCGCCGTTGTAGCTCGCTCCGAAGGCGTAGCTGCCATTGGGATCGACCGCGACGTGGGCGAAGCCGCCGTCGGTACCCGACTGATGATTGAGCGGTGTCAGGCTGCCGTCTTCGGCGATTGCCAACGCCGTGATGCCACCGCCTTGATCGTCGCGCTCGTTTGCCACGTACAGATTGTCGCCGAAGGCGGCGATGTACGACGGGTTGCCGCCGGCATCGACGGCATTGCCGTAAGGGGTGAGCTGCCCCGTGTCCTGGTCGAGTTCGTAGGCTTGAAAGGGGTAGGTATCGCTATCGTAGTCGTAGCCACCGACGTAGACCAATGCTCGGCCCAGTGAAACCGGATCGGGTTCGTTGCCGTTTCCGCCGGCGGACGGGTCCGCATTCATCTCGCCTGCCATGCCCCCCGCCGCTCCGTCGGGGTCCGGCTCAGGTTCGGGCTCGTTCGGCGTTCCCCCAGTCCCCGGGGCTGTTGACACG
>JBNKZR010000497.1:0-5173 GCA_050301735.1 Polyangiaceae bacterium
GCGGCGAGATCACCCACATGGCACCGCGATCATCGGCACCGTCCAAGCGCACGTGGTCGAAGCGCGTCGAGGCCCCGAACCACGAGGTCATGTTGTAAGTCGTCTCCAGGCCGAGCTTCAGCTTCGTCTCATCGTCGTACAGTGGGTCGTCGCTGCCCACCTTGGTCATGACACCGAAAAGGCTGACCAGGATGTCCGGCGATGCGCCCGTGTAGAGCTCGCCGAAGATGGCGCGAGCAATGCTCAGGTCGTATTGAACGCCGAGGGTCGTCAGCGAACCGTCACCCTCGCTCTCCGGGCCCAGGTACTCGCGCGTCAGCTCTGGACCACCGCGAGCATTGAGCACCTCGATCACGCCGGAAACGGATTCGGCATTGATCAGCTCGGTGTTGGCAACACCCAGGTACAGGTGGCCCGCCCGATCGAGGGTGAAACGCGCGTCGGCCCCGAACACCTCGATGGAGCCGTCCGGGATCGTGCCCTCGTTGACGGAATCGTCCTGGCTCCAGGCCCGAAAATGGTGCAGCCCGAGGTGGACCAAGTCCGAGAACACCGCACCGGCGTGCAAGTGGTGAACGAAGCTCGCTCCCACGTTGGGATCAGCGAAGTCGTTCCAACCGGCGGGTACCAAGCCCTGGGGGGGCCGACCGAGTTGTCCGCCGAGCCCCTGCTCGACAACGAGCGTCCAACCGTCGAAGGGCTTGGCGATCGCGATCTGCTCACCGATCAGATTCGTGCGGGCAATCAGCGGCGTCGCATAGCGCCCGGCATCGTAGGCTCCCATCGCACCGTAGCGCCCGGTGATCGCGCCCACCTTGACCTCCGCCGGCATGTCGAGAGCGTCCGTCAAGTTTACAGTCAAGAAAGCGTCACTCACCCCCAGCTGCTTGCGTGGATCGGAGATGGCGTCGGCATAGGCCAGGGTCGTGGCGGAGAGGATGGCCGTCGCCGAGATGATCTTGTTGCCGTAGGTGAAGTTCAGCTGCACCCACGGATCGGGAACGACCGCCAAGTACTCGAAGGAACGCAGCTCCTGGGGGATCGCGGGTGGCGAGTGCAAGGCGATGTCGGATTGCCCGGGGCTCGGGTCCTCGCGTTGCAACAGACCGACCCGCGCTGGCAGCAACATGTAGCCGTGAATGTCCAACACGTCGTCGTTCGACACCTTCGGATCGATCCCCACCGGCACGGTGGGACGGGCACTGCGAACCTGAGGCTCCCCGGGCTGCATGCCCAGGCGAGGTAGCTCGCGTTCGGTTTTGTCGTCTTCTGCTGCGGCAGGCAGCGCCACGGTCAGCCCCGACGCAAGCACCAACGTGGCCACCGTCGCCTCGAGGAAGCTCTTGGTGGCCGCTCGCGCGCCCGCGAAGCGGGTGGCTCGCGCTCGATCTGTGTTCATCTTACTCAGCGTCAGCTGGCGGTTCGTCCTACTGCGTCTCATCAGTCACTCCGCTTCAGAACTGGAAAGTGGCGCCGAGCGCCAAGATGTTTCGGTCCAGCGGCTCCGCCGGGTTGTTGTCAGACTGGTTGTTGTAGAAGAGGCGCGAGTACCAAATCTCGATGCGCTCGTTGCTCGCCCAATCGCGCTTGAAAGCCAAACCTGGCGACACGCCGTAGGCGTACCAAGGACCGAGCGCCGTGTGGCGAACCTCACCGTACGCCCGCAACCGTGTACTGAACCAAGGGAGCATTTGATATTCGACGTCCGTACCGAGCATGTGCCCGCCCGAACCCTCGAAGGCAGGATCCTCCGTCCTGGCGACCCAGTACTTGATCCCGGCCAGGTTGATGCGGATGTCAGGTGAACGCCCATCGAACGTGCGTGGGTGCCAGAGCAGGCGTGCCAAGCTCAGGTTGTACTCGGTGCTGAGGACGACCAGCGTGCCATCGCCGCCACTCGCCGGGCCGACGAACTTGTTGAGCATTTCACGGCCGCCCTGGGTCCAATCCAGACCCCACCAGATGCCGTCGTGCACGGCATAACCCTTGTTGAAGTCGTAGACTCCAGCGGCGAGACCAATCTGCCCGTACGGATCGGCGAGGTAGCGCCCATCGACGATGAAGACGTCCATGTCGCCATCCGTCGGGTATTGCGGATCCTCTCCGGCCGCGACCTCTTCGGGTGTCGTGACGTCGAGGTAGCGCCGCTCGTCGAAGCCGTCCGCGAGTGCCACGTGACCGTTCACGCTCAGTACGTTCTTGTAAGAGAACCCCGCGTGGGCGTGGTGCACGAAAGTCGTGCGGCCCAGCTCCGTCCAGCCGGTGTAGGTGCCGCGAACGAAGTCCTCTTCGAAGCGTGGAGCGACGATGAAACCATGGGCGAATGTCAGGCGCAGGTTCTGGCTGTACGTGTACTCGCCATGGATCGTCTCGCCGTAACCGCGAATGGCGATCATGGGCCCGTAGATGCCCCAACCCCATTGCCCTGGCCCTGCGTAGGACTCTGTGAACGCGCCCACCTTGACTGCTAGTTTCAGAGCCCCCAACGCCTTCGGCGTGACGTTGAGATACGCCTGTCCGAATTGAGGTCCGTTGGCAGGATTGTAAAAGCCCTGCCGCTCCTGGCCACTGAGCCGAGCAAAGTAGTTGATCACCCCCTGCACCTTGGAGTTGCCATAGGTGGAGAAGAGAGAGAAGCCCGCGCCACTCCAAAAGGGCTGCTTGCCTTGAGTGCGACCTGGCACGTGGATCGGCGTGCCCTGATAGCCGTCGGGGGCCGGCTTCGGCCGCTCTCCGATGCCCAAGGATTGCCAGCCTGAGACCTGACCCGCGAGACGAAACACCCAGCCTTCTTTCGCGCTGGGAGTGCCGAAAGAAGGCGCGCGCCCGCCCACCGCCGGGGGCGCGGGCGGTGCCTCGGGTGACAGACCCGTCGCTGGGGGAGTCGATGCCCCTGGCAACATGCTCGGATCGCCTTCGACGACCACCTCGTCATTCTGCGCCGCTGCAGTCGACACACCCGTCGCCAACACCAGGAATGACGACAGCGCAACCAAGGCTCTGGCGCGTCGCAACCTCACACTCTTCGGCGCAGCGCCACGACGCTCGCCGCACGGACGACGGAACCGACTTGCTGTTAACCCAGTCAATTTATTCCTCGAGCAACGGCGCCTGGCAGGACAACCGCAGCGGCCACGTGTAACAGATTCACGCCATCAGCGGCACCAGCTTTTGCCAACGAATCGTCCCTCCAACCCGGGGCACAACATTTCACCCCCCAACCAAACACGTCCGAACGATCAATAAAGTGATACCAATCCCACTCACGATGCACCTGTGAACCGCCTCCGCCCTGTGCCACCTCGTGTTCACTAAAGGCACGTCACGGCGTCGAGATTGGAAGCGACCTCTGATCGAACCTTTTTCCCACGCCGGAGGCCTGCCCTTCGCTAGAAAGGCCGCGCCTACCCCGTCTGCGTTATCTCGAACAATCTGGCGGGAGTGGAACCCCACTTCCGTCGAACTGCCGCATTTACGGCTGTACCGAAATTCCCTGCGCGTTAGCCTGGTTCACGCCATCCGGTGGCAGCGCGATACCGTGCCCGGTGAGCAGGAACGTCAACACAGCCCAGCACTCGTCATCGGAAAGGCTCCCCGCTTCCAGCTCCGGCATGTGGGACTTGAGGTAGCCGAACACGTCTTGGGCGTTGTTGAAGGGCTCTCTCGAAGGTGTCCCGGGCGGCTGTGCCCGAACCTGGGTTTGGATGGCTTGGGGATCCGTGAAGCGCTGCGACTCGGAGGCGTCTCGAGGGTACTGCTGCAGCGCGCCAGCCCCCATCACGGAAGGGGCATTCCCCGTGCCTTCGCCCCGCTGACCGTGACACGAGGCGCACTTCGACGCGAACAACGTTGCACCATCGGAGCTGGCCTGCTGGGCCTTGGCGAAGTTGGGCTCGGTGGCTCCCAAGGTCATGCCGCCGCAGGCTAGCAAGACGGCACACAAAAGTGCCACGCCGCCCGCCTTGACCGCCCGACGAGCGGAACTCCCGCCGCGAACGATGGCAGTGGCGGGGGTGGCAAATGTTGCGAACCAGCAACCGAGAGCAGCTTTCATGCGGGGTCCTTCCAACGGCAAGTCGAACGTGGTTTCGAGCCTACTTCTTGTGAACGCTGATGTTGTCGATGTAGGCGTCGAACGTCCGTGTACTGCCCGCCCAGGTGCCGAAGGTCAACTCCCAGGCCGTCTTGGGATCGAACTTCTGGCCGTCCTTACCCTTGTAGAACTCGCTCAGCGGGATCTCCACCTCGTGCCACTTGCCGTCGCCCGGGTTCTTCAAGTAGCGATCGAGAGCGACGGAGGCACTGCCCTGCTTGCCGTTGCTGCACACCATGGCGACGGTGACGGCGGAGGGGTCCGGAGCATCTGCCGGCTTGGGAACGTCGAAGCGCAAGGAGAAGCGCAAGACGTCGTAGCCGCTGATGTCGATGCCAGCGTTTTCCGGCCACCACCCGAACCAGTTCCAGCCCATGCCGATCCACTTGGGGCCGCTGGCGTGGAAGTGAAGCCCTGCGCTGCCATCGACGCCGCCGGAAGAATCCATCGCCACGGTCGACTTGCACCCCGGCTTGGCATCGCAGTCTGCCCACCCATCAGCCTTGCTGCCGGCGCTATCGCCGTCCCAAATCAGCCGGCTGTCGCCAGCCGCCACCGATGCGGAGGGCGTGTCTTCAGCAGCCGCACTCGCTGCGTCTTCGGGGCAAGGCGGGCAGATGCAGCCCACTACGAGGAACGAAACGGGGAGGAACAGTCCTGCACCGCACACCGATCGCAAAGAACCACGCGCTCTGGGGCGGGAGACGGAGGACCAAGGCGCCATGACGCGCGGGAAGGTAACAAAAAAACCTAACATGGGTTCACTTTCATTTGTCCTCGCACTGAGATGCCTGTCCCGCACCTTTGGTGTCACCTTTTTTCCAGAGCCCGATCCCGCCGACCGAACGCACGACTCCGAGGGTGCTCGCGCGCGTTGCGGGAGCGGCTCTGGCATCTGTCATGTTAGCCTGGCGGCCGTTCATGAACGCCGTCGCTGCCGAGCTCGAGGTCGACGAAGCTGTACCTGGCGTCCCACGCGTCGGGGTCGTGCTCGGTCTCGGGGAAGGTGGCGTCGTCGTAGTCACCGAGGAGCGAGACGCTGGGGATGTCGGAGGCCCAGTCCCCGGACGGGTCCTCGAG
>JBNKZR010000498.1:0-5159 GCA_050301735.1 Polyangiaceae bacterium
ATGCGCTTGCTCTGTTGCACTTCGACAACGGTCGTGATGACTGGGTTGCCGCTCTGCGTACTCGCTCTCGGGTCGATACGAAGGATGTGCGCTTCGGGCGCGGCGAGGGCCGAGGTGACGAATGCCCACACGCACGACATCGTCAACAGAGCGTGGACGATTCGAGTGTTGGCGAGTTTGCTGCTGACAAGTTTGCTGTGCTTCATTCGTCTTTTCGCTTCGAGTTCGGGTGGGGCGCTGAGGCTTCTCCAACTGACGTGGTGCTCTGGGCGCCGATTCATACGATCTTGACGATCAGATTGAACAGCCCCAGCCGTACGCGGTCACCGTCACGCAGCTGCCGCTGCTGTTGGGCGAGAAGTGGGGTGTCGTTGACGAAGGTCCCGTTGGTGCTCCCATGGTCCTGGAGCACCATACGGCCAGGGTGAGCCGCGGCGTAAATCGTGGCGTGACGCGAAGAGACGGTGGCGTGTGGCAGTTCGATATCCGCGCCAGCGACCGCGCCGAGACGTCCGACGAGATTGGCACCTTGGTGCACCGACCACGATTGCCCCAGCGCATTGCTGTCGAAGGTGACCAAGAAACCAGCCAGGACGCGGGGAGCGTCCGGTGGCACGCTCAGCGGGTTTACGACTGAGGGTTGACCCGCGCCTGAACGCTGCGGTTCTGGTGGGTTGGCGCTTCCACGCTGACCACGATCCGGGATCGGCCGCGACAAGAAGTCCTGATCCAACACGGGGGGCGCAGTCTCCGCGAACGCGAGCCCACCGGACACTGCACTGGCGGGGATGGCGGCGGGTTCATGTGTTGGTGCGGGCTGCGCCTGTGACGCGGCTACCGAGGCTGCGGGAGCTGGGCTGGCTGCCGCGGGCGCTGCCTCCAGTCGGTTGCCGCAGCCCACGCAGAACCGTGAAGTGGGTTCATTCACATGGCCGCAACGCTGGCACTGCACCATTTCGCGTCGTTCTCCCTAGGCTTGGGGGAACGAATGGCCCCACGCCCGCGTCGAGCATACTGCACAGCACACGGCTTGCAGCAGGCTACCTCCGCGATCGTGCAGCGCTTAACTAAGTGGCTGACCGAAGAGCCGCACGATGCTGCCCAACGTTTGCTGTCGCTGCACGGGCCGTGGGTAGGGGCTCCGTGAAGGAAGGCTGTTCAGCGGTCGCGTTCGTCGCGGAGGCGAGCCGCCTTGCCGCGCAGATTGCGAAGGTAGAACAGGCGGCCACGTCGAACCACACCGCGGGAGAGCACTTCAATCTTCTCCAAGCGAGGGGTGTGGAGCAGGAATGTACGCTCGACACCCACGTGGAAGCTCGTCTTGCGAACGGTGATGGTGCTGCGCGCGCCAGCGCGGCTGCGGCGGATTATCACACCCTTGAACACCTGGGTTCGCATCTTGTCGCCCTCAACGATGCGGTAGTGGACGGCAACGGTGTCACCAGCCTTGAACACGGGCAGATCCGTGCGCAGAGTTTCGGCTTCGAGGTCTTGGATGATGGGGTTCGTCATTGCCATGGGGAGTATCTCGCCTGGGGAAAGGGTGCGGCATTATGCACTTGCCGGCCAAGCCGTCAACGACGTTTTTCCCGCGCTGGAGCTCGCTGAAACGTGCCTCTTAGGCCACCGCCGCTCGACTTCCGAGGCTCGGTCGCGGCCCTGCTGTCGTTTCGACGCTTGACGGCCCAGCCGGTTGGGGGTATCCCGCCGGACCCTATCGCTCGGCAACACGCCGTAGATGGGCGCTTTTCCCTCGAATTGGAGGGACGGGCAATAGACAACTCCGGCGCAAGCCATCCATCAATCCAGCTCACCAGCCCTGACCAGACAGGGCGCGGCCCACTGCCAACGCAGGCATGGCCGTCAAGGAGGCCAGACATGAATTCATATCCCGGTGTACTCGGTCGCAAGATCGGAATGACTCAGGTCGTCGCTGAAGACGGCGAAGTGACCCCCGTTACCGTGGTCCTCGCCCGTTCGGTGGTCGTCGGCAAACGCACGGCGGAAACAAACGGCTACGACGCTCTCATCTTGGGTCTCGACGAGCGCGATCCCAAGCACACCAGCAAGCCCCTTGCCGGCCAATTCAAGAAGTTCGGCGTCGAGGCGAAGCGTGTCTTGCGCGAGTTCCGTTGTGATGCCGAGTACGCAGCCAAGTTCGAAATCGGTCAGGAACTCGCCTTGGACGAGCTGTTCGAGGCAGGGCAGAAGGTGGACGTGCGTGGCGTTTCTCGCGGCAAGGGTTTCGCGGGTGTCATGAAGCGCCACGGCTTTCATGGTGCCGGGGCTTCGCACGGTGCGCACGAGGTGAAGCGTCACGGCGGTTCCATCGGTACCAACATGACTCCCGGTCGGGTGCTTCCGGGCCGCAAGATGGCGGGTCAGATGGGCAACGTGAAGGTCAGCGTGCTCAATCAGCGCATCGTCAAGGTCATCCCTGAGAAGGGGCTGATTCTGCTGCGCGGCGGCGCTCCTGGGTCCCCCAACTCGGTGCTCGAGGTGCGTGGCGCCGTCAAGAAGAACGGCGGTCGCGTCGCCAGCTGAGGCGACGCCACCCACTGCCGTGGCCTTCGAGGCCGTCAATGACGAGCGGGCCCCTGACGGGAACCCGCTCGTCGTTCATTTACACCGCTGCCTCCGTCAGCGCGCGCAGCTATTCGCGCAGACGGATGCGGTGCGCCTGCACGACGCCGGGTTGGATGGCTCTGACGGGCCCGCGCCGCTCGCTCGTTGTACCGTCGACGGCTACGCCGGGTACGCCGTCCTGAACACGTACGACAGGGCTGCCTACGACGCCCGCTTTCCGATCGCGCGCGCGCTTCTCGCGTTGGGCGCGCGGGGCGTTTGGCTGAAGGTGCGGGAAAGAGCGGACCTGCGCCGCCTGAGGCGCGATGAGATCACTCCCACGGAAGCGCTCGTCGGGCAGGGCGTTCCCTCCGAGTTGGTCGTCTCCGAACGCGGGATGCGCTTCGAGGTGCGTCTGGACGACGGACTCTCGACGGGCTTGTTCATCGATCAGCGTGACAACCGCCGCCGAGTTCGAGACGACTGCGCGGGCAAGTGTGTTCTGAACCTCTTTGCATACACGTGTTCGTTCAGCGTGGCGGCGGGGGTGGGGGGCGCTGAGAAGGTTATCAGCGTGGATGTTTCCTCGTCCGCGTTGGAGCGGGGTGATCGGAATTTGAGGCTCAATGCTCTCGCCCCGGAGCAACACCGATTGCTGCGTGACGACTGTCGCAAGTGGCTCGCTCGAGCACTGCGACGCGACGAGCGTTTCGATTGGGTCGTGCTCGATCCGCCGGTGTTCGGCACCGTCAAAGGTCAGCCCTTCGTCGTGTCTCGCGACTACGCCTCGTTGGTGCGGAGCTGTCTCGAGCTGCTCGCTGGCGGCGGAAAATTGCTTGCCGTGCTCAACCACCAGAAGACGAGCGACGAAGACTTCGTGCGCCTGCTGACAGAGGCCGCGTTTGCCGCGCGTCGCGAAATCGCGCTGCTCGACAGGCCGCCAGCGCCGAGCGATTGCGCTGCCGAGGGCGCCATGGCGACCAAGAGCGCGATCCTCACGCTGGCTTGAGCCCGATTGTGCGCTGGCTTGCGCGCGGGGGTGCCGCGCGCTACTGCTCGCATCGGGCCAGTGTGGCCGTTCTGTCGATGAGTCGAAGAAACCCTTACAGCCGTGCGGACCATCGCACCTTGGCGGCGCGAGCCCGGGGCTACCCCGCGCGCAGCGTCTTCAAGTTGGAAGAGATCGACAACCGCTGTCGGCTGTTGTCGGCGGGCCAACGTGTCGTCGACTTGGGAGCCGCACCCGGTTCGTGGAGTCTCTACGCGGCGGAGCGTGTCGGTGACTCAGGGCATGTCCTGAGTATCGACCTGCAGGCGATCGAGCAGGTCTTTCCGAAGAACGTCGAGGTCGTGCAGGGGGATGCCCTCGATCTGGACGTCGTGGCAAGGAACGCGCCCTACGACGTCGTGCTCAGTGACATGGCGCCCAAGACCGGGGGCGACAAGTTTACGAACGCCACTCGAAGCTTCGACCTCTTCATGGGCGCCCTCGGGGTTGCTCGTGAACACGGAGCGGAAGGGTCCCACTTCGTCGGCAAGCTGTTCATGGGGCAAGACTTCGAACAAGCCCGCCGGTCCGTCGCTGAACTGTTCAACAGCGCGAAGATCGTCAAGCCCAAGGGTACACGGGATAACAGCGTCGAGGTTTTCCTCGTCGGGCTCCGCAAGAAGAGTTGACGGGAGCGATGCCCGGCCCGCTGTTGGAGGAGACGAGCGGTCGAGGCTTTGAGCCGGCGACCTGACTGGCACGACGTCGGCCTCACAAAACTGGGCCAGCATGCAGCGGGTGTGTTTTGCCCGATGAGATGCGCTGGTGTGGACTGGTTGCGGCTCTGGGCTTGCTCGCTTGCAGTGAAGGAGTGTTCGGCGCTGGGCAGACGGCTCGGAGCTCGGAGGGTTCTTTGGCGCCGTGGCTCGAGCCGCTCGCTTCCGACACCAAGTCGCAAGCTGTTGCCGAGGCAGCGGCGAAGGTGGTGTCGACTCCGCCGACGGACGCCCGGCGAGAAGGCGCCCAGAGACGCCGCAACGTTGCCCCGGTGGGCCCAGCGGCGGAGTCGTCGCCTGTGGAAGCCGGAGTGGGGGAGGAGTCGCCGCCGGTTCAGGGCCGGCAGGCTGTTGGGGTGGTGGTTGCCAAGCGCCGTCAGGTCATCGTCTTCGAACGCCCGGACACGGGCAGTCCGGAACTCGGAGCGCTGCGGGCTGGCGCCGTCGTTTCGAGGACGAACGCCGATGAGATCGTCGGGGTTGGCTGTCCTGGCGGGTTTTGGGCCATCGACCCCAGCGGTTTCGTGTGCGGGAAGCAGGTTGCCACGGATCCGGAGCACATCCTCGCGAAGGCGCTCGCACGCCGCCCGGACCGGCGCGCGCCGCTTCCCTACTACTACGGCCGCTCCAAGAGCATCGTGCCGCCCCTGTACAATCGCATCCCCAACCTCGAACAGCAGCGACGCACGGAGCCTGAGCGCACCTCGCGCTCAAACTCTCACGCGGCGTGGAAGGGCTGGGTCCAAGACGCGGTGCCCGACTTTTTGGCAGGCGGTCAGGCGTCACTCAAGTTCAACGGCGAGCGGCGCAGCTTGCTGGCGGTTTCTGCG
>JBNKZR010000499.1:0-5159 GCA_050301735.1 Polyangiaceae bacterium
TGCGCAGCGCGCTGCGACTTGTGGCGGACTCCGATAACCTTCAGCCAACCTACTTGATTGCGGCGCGAATGCGCGCCACCACCTGCGGAAGAGCCGCGAGTACTTCCTGCTCAGCCACCCGGAGCACCCGGTAACCGGCGGTGGCAAGCACGCGGTCGCGCCGCGCGTCAGGCGACTGCGCCCCCCATGCCAGCCGCCGTCGACTTCCACAATTAACCGCGGCGAACACGCATAGAAGTCCGCGATGTACCCCTGCCGCACCACCTGAACTGAATGCGCACCAGATGACAGCCTGCCGTCAGCAGGGTGCGACCGGACTTCGATTGAGGCCGATGCCGCCCATCGTTGTCCACCACCAGCCTGTCACCAAGCAGCATCATCAACGTCACGGTTTCACCAATTGGTGGCTGCACGAGCCGCCCCTCGACTACCCGGCGTTCCCCCAAGAGTGGTCGCGTCCCGAGGTATTACTCGCCTACTCCGAAGATCCGGCTTTGGAACGGAACTACTACGATTACTCGCCCGCTCACTTGGAGCTCGCCCGCGAGGTCCTGAGAACCAAGGCCGGCACGACGGGTCGTTCGACAGGGCTAGACCGCTCGCCGATGGCGTGTCGTCAGTAACTGTTGCGCTTGTGCCGCCTGCCGCCAGGCCTGCAGGTGTTTGCCCCTGCGGCCCCTCGGCTCCAGCCGCGTCCCCGGCACCGGCTGGCACAACGAGGGAGTCCTACATTTGAGCACTTCTCGAGCGGCGCGAAGGCTCAGCGTCTCGGCCTCGATTTTTTTCCTCACATCGCTGAGGACCCCGGTTTCCTGAATGAACGGGCCAAACGCCCCACAGCAAGGAACAACACCTAATGTCTAGATTATTCACGAAGTTGATTCACCTAATGGCCGGGCTGGTCCTGGTGCTCGGATTCGCAGCGAGCGCCAATGCCGCTGCGAAGAAGAAGGGCCTGCTGATTCTCATGGAGAATGGCGGCATCCTCGGGAGTCTGCGCACCGTGCCGGCCTTGCAAGGCAAAACCAGCGACGCCAAGCTGCCCCTGGCGAGCTGCGGCACTCTGCGCTTTGCCCTCAACCCCGGAGAGAGCACGACCCGCATGATCGCTCGATTGAGCGGGGTCATCGGCAAGAACACCCGCTGCCTGAACCCTCGCGCGTGGCGTGTGCGGCAAGTCGGATTCGACACCTTCATCAACGCCCACAGCGACGTCATGCTCGAGGAAATCGTCAAGGCCGTCGCGATGGTGCAAAACACGAAGGATATCTACGACCGGGTGGTCTTGCTCGAAGACGAGCGCATGACACCAGCGCTGGCGCTCTCGAGTCTGCGGCGGATGGCCAAGACCCACGTCGTCGACATTCACGTGCTTTCCCACGGTGACAACAACCACTTCATCGGCGGCAAGCCCCGGGGCTCGAAAAGCGCCGCGAAGTTTGGCGGCGAGTTCTTCGACGCCCTTGGCAAGATCAGGAGCCTCGAGTTGGGTGCCGTCTACCAAATGAACTGTGTCAGCGGCACGCTGCTCGACGAATGGCAGAAGGCCGGTGCGAAGGTCGTCAACGGCACCGTCGGCAAGAAGAACAACTACATGCCGCAGCAGTACTTTCACTTCCTGCACCATTGGGTCGGCGGAGCGCAGTTCGGCACGGCTGTCCGCAAGAGCTACACGGAAAGTAGCCTGTACACGTTGCCCGCCTATCGCGCATTCGGCGTCGCTGAGTTCGTCACTGACTCCCGCCACGTCGTCAAGGGCAATGCCGCCTTGCGGGCGCGCTCCCATGAGAAGGTGGGCTACGTCGTCGGGCGTGTGACGGTCAAGACGGCCGTGCAGCTTGCCAACGACCTGCGCGCACAAGGCAAGACCATTCAGCAGATGGTACAAGCACTGACGGCTGCAGGGCACAGCTTGCTGGAAACCACTCGGGCAGTCGTCAGCGCGACGAACTGCAATACACGCGAACTGGTCGAGGGCTTGCTGGCTGCAGGGCACAGTGCGAGCGACGTCATCCCCGTTGTCAAGTCCGCCCTGGGCGGGAACCTCAACGAGACGCAACTGTGCCAAGCCCTGCTGAGCAGTGGCAAGACCGCAACGGAAGTCGCCACATTGCTCAAGAGCAACTTCAACAAGAACCGTGACGCCGTGGCGACGCTGCTCAAAGCTTCCGGCTGCAACGCGAACCAGGTAGCACGCGCACTGAAAGACGCGACCGCCGCGACGACCGCTCAGATTGCCGACTCTCTCAAGACGGTTGGGTTCTCTGCCCGCGCCATTGGCCGTGCGCTCAAGAACGAACTCTCGGTGGCGCATGCACAGGCCGCCCAAGCGCTGCGCAGCGCCGGCGTCAAGGTGGCTGACATCATCGTCGTGCTCCGTAGCGAGTACAAGTGCGGCCTCACGACGATCGCCAAGGATCTGAAGCAGGTCGGCCTCGGCTTCAATGCGGTCGCCAAGGCACTCTGGGACAGCACGAAGAAGACGGCGAGCAACTTCAATTCCGTTCGCAACGCCCTCGCAAGCGCCTTCTCGATGAACATCGCTCAGGTCCTGAGCTCCCTCGCGAAGTTGAACATCCAGGCCTGATTCATCTGACCCACTGAAAACGAGGAATCACAAGATGCTCCGCTCAACGTTTGTCATGATGTTCGCTTCCGCCGCGCTTCTCTTCGCTGGGGTCGCCGGTGCCCAAACCTCCACGCCGCCTGCGCCCGCCGTCGCTGCACCTACCGCAACACCGATTCAACCCGGACAAACCTATTCCAATGGTGTTCGCCTACAGGCAAAGGAGGCAGGTGTCAGCTTCACATTGCCAAGGGGCTACCACGGTGCGCTGGCGCCAGGCGTGAACGCGTTCGTCGTAGGAGCCGCTACCAGTACGGGCAGGATCATCATGACGGCAGACGCATTCAGCATCGAAGAGGCTCGTTCAACCATGGCACAAGCCATCGATTTGGGGGATGGCGTGCAGCTGCTCCCCAAGTCGGCGCCTGCGGTCGCCGGACGGAGACTCACCGGTACCTACGCCATCAGCGGCGTTCCGACGCTCTCCGGGCGGGTCGTGACGATAGTTGGCCCCCACGGTGTCGGCGTAGCACTGGTAGCCATCGCTCCCGCAGCAGAGCTGCCGGAGATGACGCGTGCGGTGACGGCGTTGGAGAAGTCCCTGACGTTCTCCGCGCCACCGCGAACACCAGCAAACCCTGCGACACCAGCGAAGTCAGGCGAGGCCGAGTTGTCCGCAGTCCGATTGACGAGGTTCTACCACGGCTCGGGGTACTCCGAAAAAGAGGTGATCCACCTGTGCAGCAACGGCACGTTCCGCCGCGGGTTCAACGCGACCAGCGTCTCCGGTCTCGGCAGCGGTGTCGCGAACAGCGGAAACGGTGGAAAGTACACGCTGCGCGGTGACCAGCTTCAGCTCGAATATGGCGATGGGAGCCGCGCCAGCTACCGCGTCACGCGTGACGGGACGAAGTTGCTGTTGAACGGCAAACGCTGGTATCGCGAATACGAAGATTGTCGTTAGTCGGTACTTCAGCACTCGAGAAGGTCCCATCGCGCGAGGCGAAGGGACCTTCTCAAGTTGTGGGCCCTTCGCTATCATCGCTATCCTAGTGCCTCTCGACCCTGAGCAACACGCACTCGAAGACCGAGCTCGCGCTGCCTGCGAAGCCGGTGACTTCGACCGAGGAATGACGCTTCTCGTGGAGGCCTACGGAGCAGATTTGCTGCGTTTTCTGCGGGCACGGTTGGAGAATGCGGATGCCGCCTCGGAAGTGTACTCCGACGTTGTGGAGCGACTTTGGCGCAATCTACCGCGCTTCGACTGGAAACATGGTGCAAGAGGTTACTGCTACGCCATCGCTCGCAACAGCGCCGTGAACTACTCAACGGCAGCGGGGCGTCGACCAGAGCGCAACCTTCAGCTGGAGAACGCGGGGGTTTCGAGAGTGGCAGAGAGAGTTCGCACGGCGACCCTGCCGTTCATCAAAACGGAGGTCAAAGACCGTTTCCGTGCACTACGCCAACAGCTCAGTCGGGATGACCAACTGCTTCTGACGTTGCGCCTCGACAGAGGATTGGAATGGCGGGAGCTCGCTCTCGTTCTGAGCTACGACGGCGAAGGCACCCCTCCAGAAGAGACTGAGCTCGCGCGGGAAGCAGCGCGCCTGCGCCAACGCTTCAAGAGTGCCAAGGAAAAGCTCCGAGCGTTTGCCAAACGCGAGGGCCTCTTGTGAATCCAGAAGAGCCTTCCGTCGACGAAGACTTCGAGGCGTTGCTCGGGGAGGCCTTTGCGCTACCGGACGGGCAGGAGTTGACCGACGCGAAGAACTGGATGCGCTGTTTGAGGTGCGGTCGCCAAGAGGTCTCCTCGAGTGCTGTCTGTCCTGTGGATGGAGCGCCGATGGTGCCCGATGGCGATGGACGGTTGGGACAGCTCGTCGGGGACTATCGAGTGCTAGAACGCCTCGGCGGAGGTGGAGTGGGGACCGTCTACCGCGCTCGCCACCGGAGCCTCGCGCACGAGGTCGCCATCAAATTCTTGAACCCAGAGCTCGCTCTAGATCCACAGCACCAGGCACGCTTGCAACGTGAAGCCAAGGTCATCGGTACGCTCGACCACGAACACATCGTGCGCGTGATCGACCTGTTCGAGCCCGATGGGGGGACGCCCGTGCTGGTCATGGAACTCTTGCGGGGCCGTACTCTGGCCCAGGCGCTGAACGAGGACGGCGTGTTCCCGCCGCCTCGCGCACTGCACGTCGTGCGCCAGCTCACACGAGCGCTGGCACGTGCCCATGGGCTCGGCGTGCTGCACAGGGACATCAAACCCTCTAACGTGTTGCTAGGGCGCGTCGGGGAAGAACGCGACTTCGTCAAGGTGTTGGACTTCGGGTTGGCTCGCTCGGCGACCGATCTATCATTAACACAGTCCCAGTCAGTGATGGGAACACCACTGTACATGTCACCCGAGCAAGCTCAGCAGGAGCCATTGGGGCCGCCTAGCGATCTCTACAGTGTCGGGTGTGTGCTGTATGAGCTGCTCAGTGGGCGTTCGCCGTTCCAGGGCTCGACGCCCATGGTCATGCGCGCTCACGTCGACTTGCCAGCCCCTCCACTGCGAACCTTTGCCCCACACATCCCACCAGAGCTC
>JBNKZR010000500.1:0-5157 GCA_050301735.1 Polyangiaceae bacterium
GGGTCATGGACTCTTCGGTACCTATAGCCCTTGGTCGTCGCCGCCGCCAGGGTGGGGCGAGGCGCGATGGGGCCCGGAGCGCCCGGATTCGGCGCAGCGCGGCCAAAATGTGGCCGCTCTTGGGCTACCAGACCACCCGCAGGCCGGCAGCATTGGGTCCGGCTGGGCGGGTCGACCGAAACGGCCTCCGCGCCGATGCCAGCGGTGCAATTTGGACAATCCCGGCCCCGGTGTTTCCTCTGTGGGAGACTTTGACTAGATCAGCGGACCCGTTTCGTTTCAGACAGCCAGAGGTTCCCATGTCCCAGCCCAAAGCTCCTGCCAACACTCCGCTCGGTGCCAACCTCTCCATCAGTGGGGGGGCCGCCATCGTCGCGCCCGTCAGCGCCTTCAACGGCGCCATTCCGCAAAACGCGCTGATTCTCGTTCCCGTCAAGAAGCCCACGGAAGAGTTCGAGGCCAAACTCAAAGAGGGCCCGCTGGCGGTCAAACCAGAACAGATGTGGGAGCTGCTGGGCTTCAACGGTCCTGCTGTGCAGGTGCAAGACCAACAAGGGCGTCCGCTCACCATCGGGCTCAACGATCTGCTCGCTGGCTTGGAGAAGCACTGGAAAGAAGACGCCAGCGATCTCAACCGCGGCCGCATCTACGCTCAAGAGCTGATGCGTCACGGTCGCGCCGAACAAGCGGAGAAGGTGCTCGCCAAGGTCGTTGCCGGCGGTGGCGGAGGTGAAGACTGGCTCGGTCTCGGTGTTGCGCAACTCGGGGCAGGCAATCTCGACAAGGCCGAGAGCACGCTCAAGGGCGCTCAGAACCTGCTGCCCGACAATCCCTTCCCGCCGCTTCACCTGGCGAAGGTTTACGCCCAACAAGAGAAAGCTGGCGAAGCACGTACGTTCATCGAAAAGGCGATCGAGATCGACAAGGATTGCGTCGAGGCTTGGGTCTCGCTGTATTCGTTGGTGCGTGAAGGGGAAAACGAGCAAGCGGGCATCGAGGCAGTCGAGGGACTCGCCAACTCTCCCTCCAACAAGGAGAGCGCCACGCCCTACGTCGCGCTGCAGGGCGTTTTCTCCAACGACGAGAGCACGCGTGACAAGGCCATCGATTTCGCGAAAAAAGCCGTGGAGCGCGATAGCGGCAACCCGCTCGCTTTGATCTCCTTGTCTGCGCTCTACGGGCAGCAGGGCAAGCTGGACGAGGCCGTCAAGTTGCTCGCACCCCACGAGAACAAGATGCTCAAGGACGTGCGTCTGGCGAACAACTACTTCGAAGCGCTGATGCAGACGCGCCAGATGGAGAAGGTGACGAAGCTGCTCAACGCTCTCGCCGGCTCGCCTCAGCGCGACGTCAAGCAGTTCGCCATCGAACGCTCGCGGGCGGTCGCACAGATGCTGCAGCAACAACAGCAGCGTGCTGCGGCAGTGGCTAAGAAAGCAACAACCTGACTACCTGTTGCTACAGCTGACGACAACGCCGCCTCGGATCCAGGGCGAGCCGGACATACGAGTGAAAACGCGCACTTGTTCGTCAGGACTTCGAGAGCTTTGCGACGCGGGGCAAAAAATTCGATTGGATTTTCTTGGCCCGCTGACTGTCTCGCCGGTAACCGTTGGCGCGTGCATATCGGTGACCAGATTGCGGGACGCTATCGACTGCTGAGACCTCTCGGCTCCGGTGGCATGGGTGAGGTCTGGGCGGCAAAGAACGAGCTGACCAATCGCGACTTCGCCATCAAGTTCTTACTACCGCAGTTCAGCGAGAACGACGAAGCCTTCGAGCGCTTCGTGAGGGAGGCCAAGACCACCGGGACTCTCCAACACCCGAGCATCGTCGACGTGTACGACGTTGCGTTGGGCAAGGATGGACGTCCCTTCATCGTCATGGAGTTGCTCCACGGCGAGGAGTTGGAGGACTTCATCGAGCGCAAAGGGTCGCTGTCGCCTCTGAAGACGGCCGCCTACTTCGCGCAGATCGCGGCAGCTTTGCAGCTGGCACACGACGCTGGCGTCGTGCATCGTGACCTGTCGACGAACAACATCTTCCTGGCGCGCAGCAAAGATGGCGCCATCGTGCCCAAGATCCTCGATTTCGGTGTGAGCAAGACACTCGGGCCGGTGTTCGAGGGTCAGAGCGTGACGTGTGACGGCGCCGTTTTGGGCAATCCCATCTTCATGAGTCCGGAGCAGGCGCGCGGTGCGCGTGAAGTCGACGGACGCACCGATCTTTGGGCGTTGGGCATCGGCATGTATCAAAGCCTGACCGGAAGGGCTCCGTTCCGCCGCTCCAACTACAACGCGCTGATGGTCGACATCATGACGCGCAAGCATCGCCCGATCTTGGAGCTGATCCCGACGTTGGATCGCCAATTGGGTGAGCTGATCGAGGAGTGTCTGATCAAGGACCGAAGCAAGCGCATCCAGTCGGCTCGTGAGCTTGCCCACCGCTTGAGCGCGATCGCACGGCGTTTGGCGACCGATCCCTCCGAATTGGGGCGATCGCCGAAACGTCGAGCCACGGATCTCTTGCCTCCGCCCGCGGACAAGGGCGAGGCGATGGCCCAGTCCGGGGTGCCGCTCGGTGTCCGATTCTGGCACGCGCTGGGCTTGCCGGTGCCGTCGCGCGTCAGTGTCGGTCTGTTGGCGGCGGCCTTGGGAGTCGCCGCGGGTTTCGGCGCACGCGGCATGGTCAACCGGCCATCCCCCGTGATCATTCAGGCGGCAGCCCCCGTCGCGCCCCGCCCGAAAGTGGAGGAGGTCCGGCCGGCGGCCAGCGTCGAAGAGGAGGTGGCTCCCGCTACCGCATCTGCGGAGGTCCCAGCTGAAGGGCTCACTCGTGCCGTCTCCAACGGATTGCGCAACGTGCAACCGTAGCGGCGCTGCGGAGTTCCGCGCCCTGCGCAGCGGCAGAGGCATCGCCATATCGGCCGTAATGCGATAGCTTCTCGCCAAGCGATGCTCGTGTTCGCCCTGGCCGTTTCGTCGGCCCTCATCTTCTCGTTCCTGTGTTCGATCTCGGAAGCGGCGCTTCTGAGCGTTCGGCACTCCCAGGTGGAGGCGCTCGGCAAGACCGGCGCGGGCAAGATCCTGCGCAAGTTCAAGCGCGAGATCGACGTTCCGATTGCTGCCATCCTGGTGCTCAACACGATCGCCAACACCGCGGGCTCCTCGGTCGCCGGTGCGTCGTTCGAGGACGTCTTCCAAGATGCCCCGCTGTGGATATTCACCGCGGTCTTCACCCTATCCGTTCTACTGTTCACCGAAATCGTGCCGAAGACGATCGGCGTGACCTTGGCAGATCGCCTGGCGGTGCCGGTGGCCCACGGGGTGCGTGTGCTGGTGTTCCTGTTTTGGCCCATCATCATCATCACTCGGCAGCTTTCCGGCTGGCTGCGTCGCGGCTCCGAAGCGCCGGTGACCTCTCTCGACGAGATCCGTTTGCTGGCAGCGCTCGGACGAAGCGAGGGCGTCGTGCGCAAAAGCATGGCGACGATGATAGAAGGCGCCATCGCGCTGCGTGAGCTCAAGGCGCGTGACGTCATGGTGCCCCGCGGCGGCATGAGCTACCTCTCGGGCGACGAGAGCTTGGAACACAATCTGGCAACGGTCCGAATGACTGGCCACAGCCGTTTTCCGTTCACTCCAACGGGCAACGCCGACGACATCAGCGGCGTGGTGTTGACCAAGGACCTCTTGTTCGCCGTCAACGAGAACCCCGACAAGGTCGACTGGGGGTCCCTCGTGACGAAGGCCACCGTGGTCCCGTCATCCATGCCCCTGGAGCGTCTGCTGCAGACGTTTCGAGAGAGTCGACGGCACATGGCGATCGTGGTGGACGAATATGGCGGCACTCAAGGGGTCGTGACGTTGGAGGACGTGCTCGAGGAGATCGTCGGAGAGATCGAAGACGAAAGTGATCGCGTCAACCCCTTCATCACCAAGCGCGCCGATGGCAGTCTGCTGTGCCGAGGATGGGCTGAAACTCGCAAGGTGTTCGAGGCTCTGTCGGTGGATGCCGAAACCGACTCCCTCACGATTGGGGGGTTCATGGCGGAGCAGGTCGGGCGCATGCCGAAGGTGGGCGACCAAGTTTCTTTTGGGCCGCTGGAGCTGAAGGTGCTGCAAGCGAGTGCTCGCCGCGCTGAGGCCGTCGAGGTGAAGCGGGTCGAGCGCGAGGAAGAGCGGGAGAACGGGTGAATTCGCGCTGGCGAGGAACGGCCCCGGTGGCGCCGGCGCGGACGGCTTGCGTTGTTGGGCGTCTGGGCAATAGTTGTCACCCATGATCCGCCGCGTCGTAGTTCTTGCCATCGCCGTTTCCGTCATCGCCTGCTCGAAGCAGCCAGAAGCAGAGGGCAAAGCAGAGCCCGCGAGCAGGTCCGCGACTGTCGATTCTGCCGTGTCCGCAGCGGCGGATCCGCACGCGGAGTTCGAGCAGATGGGGGTGGAAGAGGTGAAGCGGCTGCTCGACGCGAAGAGGGCTGTCGCGGTCGACGCCAACGACGAAGACACCCGGAAACAATTCGGAGTCGTGCCCAACGCGCTGTTGCTGAGCAACTACTACACCTTCGCGTTGAGTGAATTGCCGGCGGACAAGAGCACTCGACTGGTGTTCTACTGCAGCAATCCGAACTGTCTTTCCGCGCCGAGAGCAGCGTCGAAAGCGAAGAACGCTGGTTACACTTCCGTGGCCGTGATGCGGGCGGGTATCGCGGGCTGGCTGCAAGCAGGCAACCCCGTCGACAAGAGCTGATGTTGGGGCTGCGCAACCCGGCTGTTCATCCGAAGTTTCGATGTGGGTCTCGGCTGCCGTCGTCCATGGAATGAGGGGACCCACGCAGTGAGGCATGATAACCTCGTCGCTCGACCCCCAAGGACGAGTGCCTTCGAGATGCGGAAATTGAAGCGGTTTGGTGCCGCCTTGCTCTTTCAAGCTGTGTTCATCTCTTGCGGTATGGGGTGTGCGAGCTCCGACGGCCTCGGCAACGTCACGGACGAGCCGACCAACTCGGATGAGCCGACGGACACCGACGCGCAAGCGACTGAAACCGACGCCGCGGAGGATGCGGGCGAATATGTTCTGGTCATCGTAGGTATAGGCCATGGCTTCCCTCAATCTGAATAAAGGTGGTCGGCGGCGAGGTGGCGCGCGGTTTCGATC
>JBNKZR010000501.1:0-5153 GCA_050301735.1 Polyangiaceae bacterium
ACGGCGGTGGGTCCGTAGGGACTGAGCTCGTCCATGCCATCGTGCCCGCGCACGATCCAAGCCCGGCGTGTGCCCAGCGCCTTCAGGGTTTGCGCGAGAATGGGTCGCAGCTCGTCGGCAAAAGCGCCGATGAGCTGATGGGTGGCACCGGCAGGGTTCGCCAAAGGGCCGAGGCAGTTGAAGATGGTTCTGACCTTCAACTCCTTGCGCACCGGCCCCGCGAAGCGCATCGCCGGGTGGTGCGTTGGGGCCATCATGAAGGTGATGCCCACTTCCGCGAGCACTTCCGCGCTCGATTCTGCGGACAGGTTCGTTGGTACGCCCAGGGCCTCCAGCACATCGGCACTACCGGATTTGCTGGAGGCAGCGCGATTGCCGTGCTTTGCGACAGTCTGTCCGAGGGCGGCGCAGATGATCGCGGCACCCGTCGACAGGTTGACACTGCCCGTGCCGTCGCCGCCGGTGCCACAAGTATCGAGCACGTCACCGAACGCGTGAGTGACGGGCACCATCGCGCGTCGCATCGAACGTGCGGCGCTGGCGATCACCTCCGCCGACTCTCCCCGCGCGCGCAGCGCACCCAAGAACGCAGCGATCTGCACGGGCGACCACTGGCCGCCCAAGATAGCGTCGAACGCTCGTCCCGCGAGCGTCGGGTCGAGCTCTCCCTCGACCAATTGGGTGAACACTTCGGGAAATTGGGTCGCTTCCGTCGACATCCTCACAACTCCTGCAGCCAGTTCGAGATCAGCTCCTTGCCGTACTCGCTTAGTATCGACTCCGGGTGAAACTGAATACCCACAATCGGCAGACTCTGGTGACGTAGGCCCATCAGTTCGTCGTGCTCCGTCCAAGCGCACGGCACGAGCTCCGTGGGGAGCGAGCGCGGTTCGACGACGAGCGAGTGATAGCGCGCGACGAGGAAGTTCTGAGGAAGTCCTCGAAAGGCACCAGTGTCGTCGTGGCGCAGCGGGCTGGCCTTGCCGTGCACGGGCCTTCGGGCGCGCACCACCTGAGCGCCGAACATGCGCGCGATCAGCTGGTGACCCAGACAAACCCCCAAGATCGGCAATTGGCGTTCACACGCACGCACCACGGTCGCGCTCTCACCCGCATCTTCTGGGCGCCCCGGGCCCGGTGAGATGACGATGCCAGCGTAGCGTTCGCAGTTGTCGAAGCCGCCGCGTAGCGCTTCCGAGTCGTTCAGCTCCACCTCGCAGCGGGCCCCCACCAGCGACAGGAGTTGTACGAGGTTATGGGTGAACGAGTCGTAGTTGTCGACGACGAGCAAGGGCTTGGACATCGGGCGCATGGCTAGGAATTTCGCCTCCGATCCGTCGTCGAGTTAGCATGCCGACCCATGACAGAGCGACGCACAGCACACCGTAGGCAACTCGACGTCTTCTTCAACAAGTTCCTCGAAGGGTACCCGTACCTGTGTCGCTCGATCGACGTTTCCGAGACCGGGGTGTTGGTCGAGACTTTCGCGGAGCCCGAAATGGAGACGGAGCGATTCCCTCTGGAACTTCGCTTTCCGGGTGATCGGGACTCCCTCTGGCTGTGGGCCAAAGCAGTGCGCAGCTCGGGTAAGACGCAAGCCTTCCAGTTCGTCTCGATGTCGAAGGGCGCGAAGAAGCACCTGCAACGATGGCTGCAGGCCGCGGCCTGACAGCCTTCCGCGATCACCGCAGGCGGCGCTGGCGCGCCACACTGGAAAGGTCTGGCGAAAGCCAGTGTCCGGCCGTTGGGTACGGAACTTAGCCCCGGTCAACGACCCATTTCGATGTTGCTCTGAGTAGGTCGCATCGCTACCGTCACGGCCCCGCCCGAATTCTACTCTGGCGGTAATGGCCAACGTTTTCAAAGAGCTGAGGAGCTAGATGGCTGCAGCAAAGCCCAAGATCGACTTGAAGGCCCGCCTGGGGCGCAAATCCGCCGCACCTGCCGGTCCCGCGCCGGCCGCTCCGGCGTCACCGTCTGCCCCTCCGGGGGCTGGCATTTCCGGATCCATGCCGGCAGTGAGCCCATCTCAGGCTCCGGTACGGCCCAGTGCCGCCCCCGTCGCCGTCTCGCATCCGCCCGCCGCGGCAGCACCCGTTGCGTCGCGCCCCCCCGCGGCGCGCCCAACGCCCGGTGGTGCTGGGCCCGGCGTACTCGGTCCGTCGATTCCGCCGCCTCCTGGCTTTGGCCCGAAGGCGCCGGCGGCAAGGCCGATGGCGTCCCAAGCCCCCGTGGCGGCTCGCCCGGCGGCCCCCGCTGGTCCGAGTCCGATCAAGATCGAGATGAGCGAGGAGGTCGTGCAGGCCCAGAAGGCTGGCAGGTCGAAGACGATGATCCTGGCCGCGGTAACGGCCGTGGTGGGTCTCGGTATCGGCTACGGCGTGGGTGGCCTGGCCAAAGCCAACGAGGGCGCTCAGGCAGCAGTGATGGGCGCGGAGTTGCTCGTCAAAGAGGTCGACGCGGCGAACACCGCCGTGTCTGAGCTCAACGACGTGCTCAAGGCCGCCGCGTCCAAGGTCAGGAACAACGAATTCCCTGCGGAAGAAATCGAGAAGCTCGGCGGGATGGAAATCCCCTTCGATGGCTCGAACCTGATGAACAAGGGCATCGGGCGTTACAATCCGACCGCGGTGACGATGCTGCTGTCCTACTCGAGCGCGGTTGCGGACGTGAAGGAGCAGAAGGACAAGGTTCGTCGGCTCTTTGGCGCGGTGAAGACCCAGTTCGAAGAAACAGCAAAAGAGGCCAAGGAGCCCAAAGTCCACTGGGCTGTGGCAGTGCATGATGGTCCCAAGGGCAAATGGGCCAAGGTGCAGCCCGTGGAGAAGGCGTTCCTCGCCAACGACAAGAAAGCCAAGAGCTGGCCCAGCAAGCTGAAAGTCGGCAAGAGCGAACTGGAGCTCTACAAGAAGGGCGATCCGGAGAGCGGTCAGTACATTCCCGTCGATCCCACGACGGAGACCGCCGTCTGTCCCCAGAACCTCCAGTTGCGGCTGATGGGTGCTCTCATGGATCTGGGCAAACAGATCGCGGGAGAAAAGACGCCCGGCCACGAGAAGGATGGTGTGGTCGACATCGGCGAGAAGGTGCTCGATCAACTCCGTCGCATCGGCGGACCCGGCTGAGAGCCACCTGCCCGACAAACGAAAAACGCGGCGCTCACGAGGTGCCGCGTTTTTCGTTTTGTTGCACCCAACATGGTGCGTCTTGCGCCCTACAGGTCCCGCCGAGCGGAGACCAGGCTGGTCGAAGCGCAGCTCAATTGCCTGAGACTGCCCCGCAGTGAGCGGCAAGCCTGGAGTGAAACTGCGGGCTGATGCATGAGGGCCGCGGCAGAGGCGACGCCGAGCGAGCCCCCTGTGGGGCCAGTCCAGCTGCCGGCTTGGCCGAGGGCTGGGCAGGGCGCGAACGCGTCGGAAGAGGGCGCGAAGGCGTCGGAAGAGGGCGCGAAGGCGTCGGAAGAGGGCGCGAACACGTCGGAAGAGGGCGCGAACACGTCGGAAGAGGGCGCGAAGGCGTCGGAAGAGGGCGCGAAGGCGTCGGAGGAGGGCGCGAAAAGTGCCAAACGACGCGCGCAGACGGCGCTAGAGCGCGCGCGGCGTCAGCAACGGAGCGCGAGCACCAGACGCACCCTCTTCCGCCGCTCCGCGAGACGTTGCACCCCGCCTTCGCTGGTCAGGGAGTGGTCTATGTCGTCGAGCGCCGGCTCCCTTGCTCCGGCGCAAGCCTCTAGGCGGACGCGCTCAGCGCGGGTGGGGCGATCTCCACCTGTGCGACCCGACGCTCGTCGGCCATTCGGATCAAGAACCGGTGACCATCGCGGCGAAGTTCGGTTCCTGCTTCTGGCACGCGACCCATTTCTTCCACGATGTACCCACCGAGGGAGTTGTACTCCTCGTCGTCGGGCAGTTCGAGGCCGAGCTGGCGATTGAGATCGGCGACGGGGATGCTCGCATCCACGATGAAGTGACCGTTGCTCAGCCGCGCGATCGGAGGTTGCTCGTGGTCGTGCTCGTCTTCGATTTCTCCGACGATCTCTTCCAGCAGATCTTCCAGGGTGAGTAGCCCCGATACTCCACCGAACTCATCGAGCACGAGCGCCATGTGATGGTGCCCAGCTCGGAGCTCCTGCAGAACACTCGCGGCACGTTGCGTCTCGGGAACGAAGACCGGCTTGCGCAGCAGGTCCTCCAAACGAACCTCGGGCAGCGGGTTTGAAGCCGTGAACAGGAACAGATCTTTGACGTGCAGGATGCCGACGATGTTGTCGATGCTGTCGCGATACACCGGATAGCGTGAGTGTTCTTCTTCGACGATGAATCGCAGGACATCTTCTGGCAGCGTATTGACGTCGATGGCTTGGATTTGGGTGCGCGGCACCATCAGCTCGGAGGCTTCCGTGTCGCCGAAGTCCAATACGTTGCGGATCATTTCCGACTGCTCGTGGTCGAGGGCACCGCTCTGCTCGCCTTGGTTGACGACCATCTCGACCTCGCTTTCCGCCAGTTCGGGGCTGGGGATGGAGTGTTTGAGCGGGCGCGCGAGCAGGCGGGTCAGGATCACCAGCGGATCGGTGAGCGGGATGACCAGCACCTCCAGCGGGTAGATGGCGGCCAGGAGCAGGGGCGCTGCACGCTCCGAGTTGCCGCAGAGCAGCGCCGTTCCGAGCTGCGATATCGTGGCGTAGACACCGATGACAGTGACCAACACCAGCCAGGATTCGACGGGCCCGGCCAGGATCACGACCGATACGCAAAGCCCCACGGCGCGCAACACACGCCATCGTGCACGATGGTAGGCCTCGTGGCGCAGGTAGCGGTCGAGGGCACGCTGGCTGAATCCGCGGGAGTTTTCGAGCATGGCCCCGAGGCGTGCTCTCGAGACACTGGTCAACGTGGCTGCAGCAATCGCTACCAGCGCGGCAGCGACGGTAGGCAGCAGCCCGACGACCCAAGTACTAGGTTCTGGTGGTTCCAAAGCGACCCGTCAAACTGGGGTGAAAGCCAGCCCCGAGCTGTTGAGACTAGGTCCACTCGAGGTTTAGAGCAACTCAGTTGGGTGTGGTCCGATGTTTGCGACATGACGGTCACCACTCCGAAACGCTGCACTGCGCCATGCAGGGCCTCGCAGCAGAGCCCGCCGCCGCCACTTCA
>JBNKZR010000502.1:0-5149 GCA_050301735.1 Polyangiaceae bacterium
CGCCCGCGCTTGGACCTCGCCCATCTCGATGCCGAGAGCTTGCAACAAGGCCGCATTACCGAGCGCGACATCGTGACCATCGACTCTCCCCTGCACGCCTTGGCCGGTGATGGACTCGAACTGCTCCGCGGAGTGCAACTCCGAGCCGCGCTCTTGCGCTCCCTCGACGATAGCCTCAGCCAGCGGGTGCTCACTGTTTCGTTCGAGCGATGCCGCCAGACTGAGCAGGGTTTTGGCCTCCCAAGTGCCCGCGGGCTCGACTTGTGCCAATGCCGGACGCCCCTCGGTCAACGTGCCCGTCTTGTCGACCACCAACGTGTCCACGCGCTGCAACACTTCGATCGCCTCGGCATTGCGGAACAGCACGCCGAGCGAAGCCCCCCTGCCCGTCGCCACCATCACCGACATGGGTGTGGCCAACCCGAGCGCACACGGGCAAGCGATGATCAGGACGGCAACCGCGTTCAGTACGGCATAGGCCATCGGTGGCTCGGGCCCCAGAAAGGCCCACACGACGAAGGTGATGACCGCCGCCAGCACCACGGCCGGCACGAAGTAGGCAGCGACCACGTCGGCGAGTTTTTGGATCGGGGCACGACTGCGCTGAGCCTCCGCCACCAAGCTCACGATGCGCGCCAGCATCGTTTCGGCCCCCACCTTTTCAGCCCGCATCACGAACGAACCCGAGCCGTTGACGGTAGCGCCGATGACCGCGTCTCCCACCTTCTTGCTGACGGGAATGGGTTCACCGGTGACCATCGACTCGTCGACCCGACTGTGCCCTTCCAGCAACGTGCCATCGACGGGGATCTTCTCCCCCGGTCGCACGCGCAGCCGGTCACCGGCTCGAACCGTATCGAGGGGGACGTCTTCTTCCGTACCGTCGTCGTTCACTCGACGCGCACTCTTGGGAGCCAAACCCAGCAACTGCCGAATGGCTGCTCCCGTCTGGCTGCGCGCCCGCAGCTCCAACACCTGCCCCAGCAAGATCAAGGTGACGATCACCGCCGCTGCCTCGAAGTACACGGCGACTTGCCCCCCGTGACCGCGAAACGCCTCCGGGAAAGCGCCGGGCGCCAAGGTCGCGGCCAGACTGTAGCCGTAGGCCACGGTCACGCCCAAGCCGATCAGAGTGAACATGTTCGGGCTCAGGTTCCGCACCGAACGCACGGCGCGCACGTAAAACGGCCACGCCGACCACAGGCACACGGGTGTGGCCAGCGCGAGTTCGACGAAGGCGCGGCTCCTGCCCGGCAACAGGTTCGACACCGGGTGCCCCGGAAGCATGTCGCCCATGGCAACCAGCAACAGCGGCCCTGCCAACAGCGCAGCAAACCGGAACCGACGACTCATGTCCACCAACTCGGGGTTGGGACCTTCCTCCTCCAGAGGGATCCCCTTCGGCTCCAACGCCATGCCACACAGCGGACACTCGCCCGGTCCGATCTGCTCCACTTCTGGGTGCATCGGACACGTGAACACGGTGCCCGCCGGCACCTCGGCGTGAACCGGCTCGGGTTGGGGTTCGAGGTAGCGTGCGGGCTCGGCCTCGAACTTCTGCCGGCACCCTGCGCTGCAGAAGTAATACGCCGTGCCCGCGTGCTCAGCGTGGTGCTGGCTCTCGCGCGACACCTTCATGCCGCACACGGGGTCGCGCAAGCCGGGATCCGCCCCCGCCGCGTCGGAGTGATGCCCGTGCCCGCTGCCGCCAGCGCAATGGGTCTGGGCGCTGCTGGCGTCGGCATGCCCCGCGTGCTCTTCGGGCTTCGCCGCGTGAGACGAAGCGCCGGGGTGACAACAGTGGTGTTCGCGTTCGTCGTGCATCTCGAGTGCTCCTTGCAGCTGCAACTTTTGCCGGAAATCCGGACCCGTCCTCGAACTCGTCGTCCCGCGGCGATCGGGGCGGTGCGTCAGGGCTCAATCGTCCTGGTGCCAATCCAAGCCACCGTGACGCTCCAACTCTGCTCGGTCGAGCTCCATCTGGCGCTCCAGAGTCTGCCGCGCGGACCGCGCCATCGCCACACGCTTCTTTTCGTCGTGCCAGTGCGGGAAGATCTCCTCCATCGACGCCACGTTCTGACGACGAAAACGATCTGCGAGCTCCCGCGCCTCGTAGGCCCCGACCCCCAATTGCTCCAGCGTTCGCCGCCCCACGACGAGCGCCGACTCGAACGTTTCGCGTTCGACGATCTCGACGCCACGCGAGCGCAGTTCGTAGTAGTGCCCGACGTTGCGCGCTCGGGCGAGCACCTTCAAGTTCGGGAAGTGCTCTCGTACGACGTCCACCAGGTGCACGCTGGTTTCGGGGTCGTCGATCGTGTTGACGATGAGACGCGCCTCGTGGGCGCCAGCAGCCTCCAACAGATCGAGCCGCGATGCGTCCCCGTAGTAGACACGAAAGTCGAAGCGCTTGAGGATCTCGATTTGATTCGGGCTCAAGTCCAAGACGGTCGCCTTGACACCGCTCGCAAACAACAAGCGCCCGACGATCTGACCGAAGCGCCCAAAGCCGGCGATGATCACCCGGGCGCCCTCGGGCTCGATCTCGTCCACCTCGGGCTCTGCTTCTTGCCGGCGCAAGTACCTCTCGGCGATCATGAATACGGGGGTCAGCGCCATCGACAGCGCCACCGTCAACGTCAACAGCCCATCCCAATCGCCGGGCAGGAGCTTGGCGGATCTCGCAACACCAAAGACGACGAACGCGAACTCTCCACCCTGCGCCAACAACGCCGCCAACATCCAGCGAGCCGGTTCGGCCACGCCCAAGCGCCCGGCGATCGCGCGCAGTATCAGCGCTTTGAGGACTTGGTAGCCGACCACCAGGGCCAGCACCGTCGGCAGGTGCGCGAACAAGAGTGCAAAGTCGACGCTCATTCCCACCGCGATGAAGAACAAGCCCATCAGCAAGCCCTTGAACGGGGCGATGTCCGTCTCCAGCGCGTGGCGGTACTCCGAGCCAGCCAGGAGAACCCCCGCGAGGAACGCACCCAGCGCCATCGAAACCCCCGCCATCGCCATCAGCTCGGCGATACCGAGAACGAGCAGCAGCGTGAATGCGGTGAAGACTTCGCGCAAACCCGTCTGCGCGATCAGCCGCAAGATCGGACGAGTCAGAAAGCGACCGATGACGATGACCGCCGCCACGGCACCGAATACCTGCACCGCCCCCAGCCAGCCCCCCTGTCCACCCTCCGGAGACTCGGCGAGGAGCGGCACCATCGCCAGCAGCGGGATCGCCGCGATGTCTTGGAAGAGCAGCACGGCAAACGCCGTCTGCCCCACGTTCGTCTTGAGCAGATTGCGCTCTGCCATCGTTTGCATCGCAACCGCCGTCGATGAAAGCCCGACGGCAATGCCCGCCACCAGCGCTCCCTGCCAGGGCAAACCCAACAAGAAGAGCGCCCCGATGAAGACGGACGCGCAACTGACGAGCTGCAAGCCTCCGCCCCCAAACACGGCGCGACGCATCGTCCAAAGGTGCTTCGGATCGAGCTCCAAACCGATCAAGAACAACATCAGGACCACGCCGATCTCCGAAAAATGCAGCGTCGCCTCCGGATCCCCCACCACGCCCAAACCGAAGGGCCCAATCAGGCAACCCGCCGCCAAATAGCCCAAGACGGAGCCGAGCTTGGCGCGACTCGCGAGCGGCACACAGACCACTGCCGAGCCCAGATAGACGATCGTATCGGTCAGCATCGAACCGGCACTCATGACGCTTGCTCCTGGCGCTCGTCACTCAGCAGCTGCTCGAGTCTGCGACGGTACTCCGTGCCTCTCGCTCGAAGCTCAGCGGGCTCCAAGCGATGTGCGCCGTGAACGATGAACGGCTCGAGCCACTGCATGCCACAGAAACGCGCCGTCTGCTCGACCGGCGGAACGAACGCGGAGAACGGCTGTTCGTGCATACCCTCGGCACTGAATGCGCGCTCGTCCCCACCCGTCGTCGTCACCCACAAGCAACGCTTGCCTTTCAGGGCATCGCCCCCCTGTCCGTACGCCCAGCCCCGCGCCAGTACCTTGTCGAACCAGTGCTTGAGCAAACCCGGAACGGAGTACCAGTACATGGGGTGCTGCCAGATGATGAGTTCGGCCCGCGCCAAAGCTGACTGCTCGGACGACACGTCGATGTCGAAGTCGGGATAGAGCTGATACAGTGACCGCACGACCAGCCCATCCAGACCCGCCGCGGATTCGAGCAAGACGCGATTGGCGATGGAGCGATTCGGGTACGGATGCGCGTAGATCAGCAGGGCCACGCGCACAGACTAGATGACGAGGGGCCGCCGTGGAATCACTTTGCCGCCCGAGCTAGCCCCGCCGCCGCCAGCCCGACGTAGCCCGGACCCGCTTCAATCGAACCAAGGTTCCAAGGAGCCCGACAGCACCATCGCACACAGTCGCTTGATTTGCGGCTCGGTGACCCGACCCACGGACAACTCCGGCAGAGCGTCCAACGAAAAGAAGTCGCTCCCTTCCGTCTCCACCGTGGAGTGCTCGGCACGGCCCGATATCTCACAGAGGAAGAAGACCTTGTACGCGTGCCACGGGTAGGCGCCGTGGGCATGCTGGTCGCGATCGAGCAGGGCCAGCAATCGTGTCGCTTTCGCGTCGTAGCCCGTTTCCTCTCGTACCTCTTTCTCGACGCATCGAGCTGGACTCTCTCCGATGTCTGCCCATCCACCGGGCAACGACCAGCGACCGTCGGAGCGTTCCCGCACCAAGAGCACCCGCTCCTGTTGCATCACCACCGCTCGCACGTCCACCTTCGGAGTGCGGTAGCCGGACTCCGAATAGAAGGCACGCTCGGGTCGAGACATGGGTCCGTCCCAGCGACGAGCAAGTTCGACGGTCAAATCCTGCAGCTGGTGGTAGCGCTCACGGTCGAAGACGTCCGCAGCGTAGGTCAGGCCCGTCTGGGCGATGCTGTGGAGCTTCTCGAACAGCCTCAGCAGCTCGGCGTCGGATTCCGTGGCACTCATGGGTGCAGAGTACCAGACAGCTTGCCACCAGGCAGACCTGCAAAGCTGAACAAAGACGGCCGGGAAGACGCGGCCGGATCCCTCTTGTCTTGACAGCACTCGCGACTCGGGTGTCATACCTGTGCGAAGGGAGATGGGCTCACAGTCATCCACAGCAAACGTGG
>JBNKZR010000503.1:0-5132 GCA_050301735.1 Polyangiaceae bacterium
AGCGTCGACGCTCGCGCCGCCCACGTCGTCGGAGGTCAGGTTGCCGGCGGGCGGAACGTCGATGGCGTCGACATCGAAGCGCAACATGGCGCCGAGAGGCGTGTTCGGATCTTGGCCGTTGCCGTTGTCCCCGTGAACATCGTTCGAGCCTCCACCATCACCCAGACCCAGGTACAGATAGCCGTCGGGGCCGAACGCCAAGCCGCCGCCGTTGTGGTTGCCCTCGGGCTGCTCGACGGTGAACAGCGACTGAGAAAACGTCGCGCTATCACCGTCGACCACGTACTCGTCGAGGGCGCTCGCGCCACCACTGCCCGCGATTTGCGCAGGACACGTCGGGTTGTAGGAGACGTAGATGCGATTCTCCGCCACGCCGTCGAAGTTGGGATGCAACGCGACCGACAAGAAGCCGCACTCGGCGCTGCGTGGGGTTCCGAGGTCCAAGATGGTCGTCGACGTGGGTGGATCCTGGGACAGATCGAAGCGCAACAAACCGCCACTGCGCTCGGTCACGAACATCGTTTGCGCGTCTCCGTTGGGGGTAACCGCGAACGTTGGTTCCTCCAGGCCATCGATGACCGTCGTCAGCGTCAGGGCGGGCAGAGGGTCGCCGCTGCACGCCACATAGGCACCCTCGGGCGGAGTATCGGGGTCCGGTTCGCCCATCACGGGCGTGCCTCCGGCACCCGTCTCGTCGTTTGCTCCGCCAGCTCCCGTTTCGCCTCCGGCGCTGCTGGACTCGCCGCCAGCGCCAGCCGTCTCAGCGGGCTCTGCGCTCACGCCGCCCGCACCAGCGGGCTCCGCGTCCGTGCCTTCCGGAGCGGCGCTGCCGTCGCCGCCAGCGCCGCCGCTTGCGGGCTCCATCGTCGCGTCGGTCGTGTCACCGCCGGGCTCGATGGTGCCGGTGGGCTCAGCCGCGTCGGTTTGTGAAGTTGGCGTGCAGGGGGGCGTCGCGCAGCCGTCAGTGTCGTCCGTCGAAGACGTCGCGGCGACGTCCGGCGCCGTGGTCGCTTCGTCCGTGCTCGCGGCATCGGTGCCGGGGGTTAGCACATCGTCGGAGGTATCGCCTTCATCTGATTCGCTGCAAGCCGAGTTCGTCGCGCCGAGCAACACCAAGAGCGCGATGCCCGTGAGCGAAAGAGTGCGGCCTCGCGCTGCCGCGCGGCCAGAGGCGGAGGTCGTCGAGCCCGTGAGTCGCATGACCGCAGAGGTTACCAGAAAGCCGGCGGTTCTACCAATCGCCAGCCGGGCCAGCGTCGGAACTCGCGCGCCAGTCTCCAGTTCTTGAACGTTGGGTACAGGTTCCGGTTGAGTGAACCCAGCTGTAACGTAGAGTGCGACAGCCGCATCGCCGCTGGTTCTTCCGTCGCGAGCAGGAGCTCATGCCCCCATCTCAGGAACAGCTCGAGGATGATTTTGCTGCGTTCATCTCTGGGCGTGGGCTGCCAACGAGCGCGGCGGCTTCGCTGTTGCATGACACCGTCGGTCCCTTGGGCGAATGGGTGCTGGCTCGATGCCGTGACGAAGGGGCGAGTCTCTTCGGCATCAGCGGGGCGCAGGGTTCCGGTAAGTCGACCCTCTGCGCCATGCTCGCCTGGTACCTGCAGCAGGTGGGCCGTCGCGTGGCCGTCTTGTCTCTCGACGATCTCTACCTCACTCGCGCGGAACGGCAGCAACTCGCCCGGGACGTACACCCGTTGTTCGCGACGCGAGGTGTGCCGGGGACGCACGACGTCCAGTTGGGGCTATCGGTGCTGGAGCGACTGCGTCGCGGTACGGGGGAGCGTGTGCACTTGCCACGGTTCGACAAGGCGCAGGACGATCGGGCCCTGTCGGGGCTGTGGGAGGAGGTGACTCTGCCCGTCGATGTCGTCTTGTTCGAGGGTTGGTGTCTCGGGGCAACACCCGAGAGCGCGGAGGCGCTGGTCCGACCGTGCAACGAGCTGGAGCGTGTGCACGACTCTGACGGTCGTTGGCGTCGGGCCGTCAATCAGGCGCTTGCGGGCGCCTACGCCGAGCTCTTCGCCAAGCTCGATGCGCTGATCTTCCTTGCCGTTCCGAGCTTTGCGCACGTGCTGCGGTGGAGAACGCAGCAAGAGCACGAGCTGCGCCTGCGTTCCGCCCGGGCTCAGCGGGTCATGTCGGACGAGGAGGTGGCGAACTTCGTGCAGTACTTCGAGCGCATCACGCGCCACATGTTGACGACCCTGCCCCTATGCGCTGACTTGACGTTGCCGGTCGAAGAGGGGCATCGCTTGGATGCGAAACGCTCGCTCGAGGCATCAGGTAGCTAGGATTCGTTCACCGCTCAGGTGCTCGGTGATGCGCCAGATGTAGTACGCCATCTCGTCCAATCGCCGCGCCGCTTCGATCAGCTTGCCGGCTTCGGCGGCGTTGATCTCGCCCTTGGCCGTGCGCTGGAGTACCTCGCTGCGCAGTTGTTTGCGGCGTTCGGCGAGTTGTTCGGAAGCGACTTTGACGCTCTCCGTGGGGGCGGGCTGCTTGGGATCTCCCGTCCAAACCAGAACGCTCTGCAGCACGCCCATCATCTTCGTGCGCAATTCGACGATTTCCGGCCAGTCGCTGAAGACGCTGTCATCTAGGCGCAGCAGAGTGTCGGTCAAGCGCTCGATGTGGTCGAGGGCGTGCAACGTCGAGGCGTGGCGGTGGCGTGGTTCGGTCGCAGGGCGCGCGCCGCCTGCGAGTTCACTCATGAAGCGCACTGTTTCACGGTGGGCTGAAGCCACTGCATCTAGACGCTGCTTGGGTTCGCGCCCGAGTGAGCCACTAGTGAGCATCAGGTGCAAGCTCGAGAAGAGCTCGTGAGCGAGCTCGAGGGCCGTCTGACGCACGGCTTCGAACGCCAAGCTGCCGAGGTGTGCGGCATTGACATCCAGGTGCCGGGTCAGGTGTGCACCCCGCTCAGGCACCGCACGAATGACAGCTCTCGCCAGATGGTGAGTGAACGGCAAGATCAAAGCCACGCCAAAGACGTTGAACGTCGTGTGAAAAGCCGCAATTGCGACCGCCGCATCACCGGGACGGAAGTGCACTGCGACGCTCTCAGCCAAGTCGACGAAATAGGGCAGCAGGGCGAATGCTGCAACGGCCGTCAGCGTGTTGAACAGGAAGTGTGCCAAGGCGGTTCTCTTGGCGGACGTCGACGCGCCCACGGCGGCGATGCCCGCGGTCACAGTCGTCCCGATGTTGGCGCCGATCACCATGGCTGCGGCTTGAGGTAGCGAGATACTTCCGGCGTCGAGCGCCGCCAGGGTCGTCGCCACGGCTGCGCTCGACGATTGCATGACACTCGTCAGCACCACACCGATCAGGAGCAGCAGGAGTCGCCCTCCGAGGCCGTCGCCCGGCATTTGTTCGGGCGTCAGATGTTGAGCCAGACCTCGCATGCCTTCTTGCAGCACGCCGATGCCGACGAAGATCATGCCGAAGCCCGCGAGCGCCAGTCCGGCATCGGACGCGCGTCCGCGCCCGAACATGCGGATCACGGCGCCGACCCCCACCAGGGGCAGCGCGAAAGAAGTCACGCTCACCTTCAGCCCGATCATGCTCACCAACCAGCCTGTCGCGGTGGTGCCGATGTTTGCTCCGAAGATGAGTCCGAGGGATTGCTGGAACGTCAGGAGCCCGGCCCCGACGAAGCCGATGGTCGCGACCGTCGTCACACTCGACGACTGCACGAGGGCCGTGATCAGCGCGCCAGAAACGAGGGCCTTGACCGGACCTCCGGTGAACCTCAAGAGCGTGGTGCGCAGCGTTTCTCCTGCCGCGGCGCGCAGGCCATCGGTCGTTAGCATCATGCCGAGTAGGAACAGGCCTATCCCGCCGAGCAATTGTGCAATCACGACGCGCCTCCGGAATGCTCGGGGCCGTATGGCGAACGGTTCAGTAGGCGGACCCAAGCGTCGAGCGGGGGACCGAAGACGAGTGGGGTCGCGCTGCACGCCGCCACCAACAACCACGCCTGCGCCGGGAGTGTTCTCGTGCCCAACACTCGCATCAAGTCGGGCCAAGTGACCGCGACGAGCAACACGGCGCCGCACAACAGGACCGCGCCCCAAACCAGCAGGTTGCGGGATACCTCGTTGGAGAGTGAGGAGCCGAGACTTCGCATGTTGAAGACGTGCACCGTTTGTCCGAAGCCGAGAGTGAGAAAAGAAACCGTGACAGCCTGCTCGGTCGTGAGCCCGAGCCAGTCCAGTGCCAGTTCGAGGCTCAGCAATACGGCGAACGTGATGAGCACGCCGTGAGCAACGATGCGCCACCAGTGCTCTGGGGTCAGCAACGCCTCATCGGCCGGGCGCGGGCGGCGAGACATGACGCCCGCTCCCCCTTCACATGCGCTGAGTGCCAGCGCGGGAAAGATGTCTGTCACTAGGTTCAGAAAGAGGATTTGGAGCGGCAGCAACGGCAAGGGCAGCCCCACGAGTGTGGCACTGCCGACTGCCAGTAGTTCGCTCGCGTTGCACGACAGCAGGTAAACGGCAAACTTGCGCAGGTTGTCGAAGATGACTCGCCCCTCCCGCATCGCGACCACGACGGTGGCGAGCTCATCGTCCTGCAACACGATGTCGGCTGCCTCCTTGGCGACCTCGGTGCCACGCTTGCCCATGGCCACCCCGATGTCCGCCGCTTTGAGTGCGGGGGCGTCGTTGACCCCATCGCCGACCATGGCCACGACCGCGCCGCGCTTGCGAAATC
This sequence comes from Polyangiaceae bacterium, assembly GCA_050301735.1. Lineage (GTDB taxonomy): Bacteria > Myxococcota_A > Polyangia > Polyangiales > Polyangiaceae > SZUA-265. The sequence goes on from JBNKZR010000503.1 coordinate 4,720, forward strand.
CACGCAGCAAGTCGAGCTTCTGCTTCGGGCTGGTGCGGGCAAAGACGGAGCTCTCGTGGTGTTCGTCGTCTGCCAGCCAGTGGCCGAGTTGGCTGCCGACGACCGTGCCCCCTTCGGTGTCGAGCCCGACGTGTTCGGCCACGCGCTCCGCGGTTGCCGGATGATCACCCGTTGCCATCACGACGCGCACCCCGGCGGCATTGCACGCGTCCAGCACTTCGCTCACGTCCGCGCGCGCTGGGTCGCGCATGCCGACCATGCCGACGAAACACAAGCGCTCGTAGGGAGGCTCGTTCGCGGTTCCAGTTCTTTCGGCGAGAGCGAGCAAGCGCAACCCGTCTTGTGCGAGCTCGGCGGCGCTGCGCACGCCGGCGACGCGTCGCGCGGCGCCCTCCGGTCCGTAGGCGAACACC
>JBNKZR010000504.1:0-5124 GCA_050301735.1 Polyangiaceae bacterium
GGACTTTGACGTCGGGGCTCGACAGGGTGCTCCCGCGACGCAGCTGGCCGAGCACGTGCGTGCCGTTGCGGATGACGCCGTGCTCGTCCAACTCGAAGCCTTCGTGTGGGGCGTCGCAGAGGGCATCCAGATCGGGGCCAGCCTCGTTGGGCGCGCTCTCTGTCAAGGCCGCCCTCAGCTCCGCCAGTCGAGCGAAAGGGCTGTCGTGCTTCACCTCTGGCGAAACAGACTGCGCCTTCCTGGGGCGTGGATGTGCGGCGACGAAGTGGGTTTTGCGCTTCTCCACGAAGCGTTGCACGAGGCGCTCGTGCAGTGCATCGCTCAAGCGGTCTTCGATCTGGCGTGTCCTCGCTTGCCACTCGCCCGCGCGCGGAAGCCAACCGGGTTGATGGCTGATGTACGTCCACGTTCGGACGAACGCGATGCGTCCCATCAAGGTATCGATGTCGCCTGCGGTGTCGTCCAAGCGCCGCAACCGTTCGTCGGCCCAACTCTCGTCCAACTGTCCGCGGCTGCCGCGCAGCTGCTTGAACAGGGCCAGCAGCAGCTCCGCGTGGGCTTCTTGGAGCAGTTTTCGGTAGTCGGGAACCTGCGCCACTTGCCACAGTAGACGAACGCCTTCACTGTCGTTTGCCAGACGCAGTACTTCTGCCTGCCGCGCCAGGCTTTGGAGCGCTGCCGTATCGTCTGCCCGTGCGACTAGCCTCAGGGCGTGGTGTTTGGGGGGCTGAGCCAGGCACTGCAGCAGGCTGTCGACGGAGCTGAAGTCCAGGTCTCCATTGCGCCAGATGGCGTGGCGGTCCCGGTGGAAGCTGTGGCTTTCGATGGCGTGCCACACCTTGTCCGGCAAGGTCGGGCACGGATCGAGAGTGCCGAAACTACCGTCTTCGAGGTAGCGACCCGCCCGGCCCGCGATTTGTGCCAGTTCAGGCACGGACAGCAGTCGTGTCTCGTGTCCATCGAACTTCGACAGTCCAGCGAAGGCCACGTGCCGCACGGAGAGATTGAGCCCCATGCCGATGGCGTCAGTGGCGATCAAGTAGTCGACTTCACCGGCCTGGTACATCGCAACCTGAGCGTTGCGCGTGCGTGGCGACAGGGCGCCCAAGACGACCGCAGCGCCACCGCGGCGCGCCTTGACGCGCTCGGCGAGCTCGTAAACCTGGGCGGAGCTGAAAGCCACGATCGCGCTGCGTGGTGGCAATCGTCCCAGACTCGAGTTTCCGGCGTAAGACAGGCGAGACAAACGCGGCCGACGTTTGAACTTGGCCGCAGGCGTCAGGCTCTCCATCAACGGTTTGGCGGTGTCCGAACCCATGAACCAGGTTTCGTAGATACCGCGCCCTTCCAGCAAACGGTTCGTGAAGACGTGACCACGGGTCGGATGGGCGATGAGTTGGATTTCGTCGACCGCCAGGAAGTCGACCTCGACGTCCATCGGCATGGCTTCGACCGTGCAGATCCAATACGCCGGGTTCTTCGGGACGCGTTTTTCCTCCCCCGTCACCAGTGCGACGCGGCGCTCACCGATGCGCGCGGTGATCTTGTCGTAGACTTCGCGCGCCAGGAGCCGCAGCGGCAACCCGAGCATACCCGTGTCGTGCTCGAGCATACGCTCGATGCATTGGTGGGTCTTTCCCGTATTGGTCGGCCCTAGCATGGCGACCGTTTCGGAGGCGAGGGGCGCGGGTCCTGACGCCATACAGCGACTCTAGCAGTCCCCTGAGCCGCGGGCTGTTGGAAGACGAACTTGCCGCAAACTCAGCTGGCTCGAGGGAGAATCGAAGGGGCGCTGGCATACGGGGCCGCATCGTTCCACCGCGGGTGCTGGCGTTCGTGTTTCGAAGCATGGCGGAAACGCTGGCGGCTGACGGGCAGGGCGGCGCCCGCAGAGCGGCGCTGGCGCCAACCCTCCCAGCCCAATACCGGCGCTATCGACCGCCCCGCCGGTGCGCCGAGGGGTTGAGAGCATTGGCGCGGCTCGGGCTGCGCGGGATCGGGTACCCTTCGCGCCATGAGCCACCGAGTCGTATTAATCCCGGGTGATGGCATTGGGCCTGAAGTGAGCCAAGCCGTGCAGAACATCCTCTCCGCTGCTGGTGCCCCGATCGAGTTCGAGGAGCATCACGCTGGCGAAAGTGCACTGGCACACGGTAGCGCCGAATTGCTGCCGTCTGCGACGTTGGACGCCATCCGGGAACACGGTGTTGCATTGAAGGGACCGTGCACGACTCCCGTCGGCAAGGGGTTTCGTAGCGTCAACGTTCAGATCCGTAAGACCCTGAACCTGTACGCTGCCGTACGTCCCGTGCGCAGCATGCCCGGAGTCAAGACGCGCTACGAAGACGTGGACTTGGTGATCGTGCGAGAAAACACCGAAGGCCTGTACAGCGGCGTGGAAAACGCCATCACCGAGGGCGTCGTTGCTTCGATGAAGGTTGCGACTCGAGATGCCTGCCACCGCATCGCCCATTGGGCGTTTCGCTACGCGACCCACCGCGGTCGCAAGAAGATCACGACTCTGCACAAGGCCAACATCATGAAGTTGACCGATGGCATGTTCATCGAGGAGGCCCGCAAGGTTTACCAGCAAGACTACCCGAACATCGAGTACGAGGAGCTCATCGTCGACGCGGGTGCCATGCGCTTGGTGCAAGATCCGTCGAAGTTTGACATCCTCCTGTGCGAGAATCTCTACGGCGACATCGTCTCGGACTTGTGCGCTGGCATGGTTGGCGGTCTCGGGGTCACGCCCGGTGCCAACTTCGGTGAAGAGCACGCGGTCTTCGAGGCTGTGCACGGTTCGGCACCTGACATCGCGGGCAAGGATGTGGCCAACCCATTGGCGCTCTTGATGAGCGGCGTGATGATGCTCAACCACATCGCGGTGTCGCGAGCAGATACGACCTGTTCACAAGTGGCAACGAACATCAAGAACGCCTACGATGCCGCCCTGCAAGAGGGCCAGCGCACGCGTGACTTGGGCGGGGAGCTCTCGACGACGGGCTTTGCTCAGGCGATCATCGAGCGCTTGAGCGGCTGAGTGTGATCAACGCCCGATAGCCCTCGCGGTAGGTCGGGTAGGAGAATTCGTAGCCCAACCCTTGCAAGCGCGCGCTGCTGACTCGTTTGCTGCCCGGGCCTCGTTCCGTGGGCCGGCCCGCGGTGGCGCGGGGTGCGGGGGCGCCGAGCTCCTGCGCCAACCACTGCAGCACTTCACGCCGGGGTGCGGGTTCCGTGTCGACGCCGTTGTAGAGGCCGCCGGCGTCGGGGTGCAGTAGAAGCAGGGTCAGAGCGCGCGCTACGTCGTCCGAGTGGATGCGATTGGTGTACTCCGTCTTCGTCGGATCGTAGCTGGCGTTGCCCGCCAGCACTTGGTCGAGCAGGCGCGTGCGGCCCTCGCCGTAGATCCCTCCGCACCGCAGGATGGCGTACTCCAGGTTCGTGTGACTGAGTTGCGCTTCTGCTTCGAGGGTGCGCTTGCCAGCGAAGGACTGTGGCTCGGTCGCGGACTCTTCGGTGACCCAGCTGTCATCATCCTGGGCGTAGACCGCCGTGCTCGAGATGAACACGGCGCGGCGGAGAGTCGTTTGCCCCGCAAGCGCGCTCAGGAGGTTCGAAAGACCGCGCACGTAGGCGCGTTCGTAGGCTGCGTCGCTGCGCTCGTCCGCGGCGGCGGTGTAGGCGACGTGGGTCAACGCCGCCGGCAGGCCCCCGAGTTGAGCGGGGTCGTTCAGATCGGCGCCGACGGCGTGGAGTTCTTTCGGCAACGCCGCGGTGTTGCGGCGCAGGGCGAACACCTCGTGGCCTTGGGCGACGAGCGCTTTGCCGAGTCGGATGCCGACGTCGCCTGCGCCGGCGATGAGGATGCGGGCGCTCACCGCTGCCCGTGCGGGGTTTCCGTCGGCTGGCTCGTCGCCTCGGGGGCAGGCGCCTCGGGGGAGGGCGCCACGTCGGCCGCGGTGGCGTTGCTTGCTCCGCTGTCGCTGGGGCGCGGTGTGGACGCGCGTCCCGCTCCGGGCAAGGCTTTGCGCATCAGAGCCAGCAGCTGGCTATCCACGCGCTGATAGTAGTCGGTCGTCGCTTTGGCGGCTGCCTCCTCGTCTCCGGCTTCGACTGCGGCTGCGACGGCGCGCAAATGAGTGGGGAAGCTCGGCTCCAGGATCCACAGCATCGGGAGACGGTCGAGGAGCGAACGCAGGGCTTGCAGAAACGGATTGGCCGTCCATCGGACGGGGGTGGAGTGGCTGGCGTCCACCACTGCGTCCAGCCAGCGATAGAAACCTTTGGCCACTACTTTGGCGTCTTTGGCCTCAAATGCGGTGATCAGCAACTCCGTGAGCTCGGTGATGCGCTGGATGTCCGTCGGTTCAGCGCGGCGCGCAGCCAAGCGGGTTGCGTACTCGATCAGAAAGACACGGGGAACCAGAATGTCCTCCAGCATGTCGACCAGCTCTCGCAACTCCGGCCCGCTCTGCAGGTAGGGCGAGAGCAGCTCCAACGTGCCGGTGCGACGGAAGTCGGAGACGATGACGCCCCGGCCGTGGCGCACCGAAACCAGGTGCGCCTGCTCGAGCTTGCGGACGGCTTCACGCAGCGTGTTGCGGTTGGTGCCGTACTTGGTGGCCAATTCGCGTTCGCCCATCAAGCGTTCGCCGGGCTTGAGCTTGCCCTTGAGGATCTGTGAGCGCAGATCTTCGAAGATGGTATCGGCAATGTTGGTCGTGCGGGGTGGCTCGTCGAACGAAAGGTCGCTGTCAGACATATCAACTGCTTTCTGGGGCGAGACTCGGCTGGACGTTGGCAGGTGTCCGCTCGTAGGGCAAGTGCAAGCCCTCGCGGATCTCAGTTGTCCACGATTGCACGTGTTTGTGAACCTCGACGTACGCCTCTCGACCCCAACTGGCGACCCAGGGAGCGTCTTCGGCGGTCAGGGCCAAGCTGGGGCGTGCGGTCAGGACGCGCCGCAGGCGGTCGAACAGCTGCTCCGGCGTCCGCGGGGCGAGGTGCATCTGCCGCGCCATCAGGGTCGCCAGCAATGCTTCCAGATCGCTCCAGGGGTCGTCCGTCGCATCCGGGAACTGCAGCTGTTCGCGTAGCTCGGCGCTGGTGAGCGCTTGCAGG
>JBNKZR010000505.1:0-5102 GCA_050301735.1 Polyangiaceae bacterium
ACTAGGGCCCGAAGTGCCCCTCGAGTGCGCCGCAGCCGCGATTCACCAACCCGAGCTCGCTGGGATCGCACCCGCCCGCCCTCTTTGGGGCAATGGTGGCACGAAAACGTTCTCGTTTCAGATCGCGTTGTCCAGAAACCAGCGATAGGTCCCCGCGATGCCCGCCCGCAGGCTGATGCGCGGCTTCCAGCCCAGCTCAGTCATGCGCGAAACGTCGAGGAGCTTCCTCGGAGTGCCGTCGGGCTTGCTCGCGTCGAACTCGAACTTGCCCTCGAAACCGACAATCTCGGCGATCAGCTTGGCCAAGTCCCCAATGGCAATGTCTTTGCCGGTCCCGACGTTGAGCAAGCTGCCCCCTGGCTGATGTCGGACGGCGTGAATCACCGCGTCCGCGCAGTCGTCGACGTGGAGGAATTCGCGCTGCGGCTTGCCGCTACCCCACACGCTCACGGACGGCAGTGCCGCGGACTTCGCTTCGTGGATCTTGCGAAGCAGCGCCGGCAGCACGTGACTCGAAGCCAAGTCGAAGTTGTCGTGTGGCCCGTAGAGGTTCGTGGGCATGACCGAACTGAAGTGCAAGCCTAGCTCCGCGTGGTAGGCCTCACTCAGTTTGAGCCCGGCGATCTTGGCGACGGCATACCATTGATTCGTGGGCTCCAGAGGACCACTGAGCAGCGCATCTTCGCGAATCGGTTGCTGAGCGAACTTGGGGTAGACACAGGACGAGCCGAGAAATACCAGGCGCTCGACGCCAGCTTCGGCCGCCGCACTGATGACATTGGTTTGGATCTGCAGGTTGTCGCGGATGAACGATACTTTGTGCGTGTCGTTCGCGCCAATGCCACCGACTCGAGCGGCAGCGAGCAGCACGACGTGCGGACGCGCGTCGCAGAGCCAACGCGCCACGTCATCTTGCCGACGCAGATCGAGCGTGTCGCGTCCGATGACGAGCACCTCGCAGTCTTCTCGCTCCAGCCGCCGCAACAGCGCGGAGCCGACCATGCCGCGGTGCCCCGCAACCCACACCCGTTTGCCGGTCAATTCGTACAGGACTTCACTCACTGCACCTCTCCACCGTCGCACGCGAAGACTTGGGGTGTCGCCCGTGACTTGCGCTTCATCGGGCTTCCAAAAGCTGCAGGTCGGCGCGCACCATCTCTTCGACCAATTGCTCGAACGTCACCTTCGGCTCCCAGCCCAGCTCGCGGCGCGCTTTGCTCGCGTCCCCAAGCAGCAGATCGACCTCCGTTGGACGGAAATAGCGCGGCGCCACCTGAACGAGCACCTTTCCGTTGGCGTCGAGCCCCTGTTCTTCGACGCCCTGCCCGCGCCAACGGATTTGGGTGCCCACGCAGCGAAACGCCAATTCTACGAACTCTCGAACGGTGTGGGTTCGCCCAGTCGCCAGCACGTAGTCTCCCGCCTCCGCCTGTTGCACGATGCGCCACATGCCCTCGACGTAGTCGCGCGCGTGACCCCAATCGCGCTTGGCGTCCAGGTTCCCCAGCGTGAGGTTCGCCTGTTGACCGAGGGAAATGGCTGCGACAGCTCGGGTGATCTTGCGCGTTACGAAAGTCTCCCCCCGAGTTGGACCTTCGTGGTTGAACAGGATGCCGTTGGAGGCATGCATGCCGTACGCTTCACGGTAGTTGACGGTAATCCAATACGCGTACAACTTCGCGACTCCGTAGGGACTCCGCGGGCGAAACGGGGTCGTCTCCGTCTGTGGGGTCTCGTGAACGGAGCCGAAGAGCTCGGAAGTGGACGCCTGGTAGAAGCGCGTGCGCCGTTCGAGCCCCAAGATGCGGATCGCTTCCAATACTCGCAGCGTACCCAAGGCGTCCGAGTTGGCGGTGTACTCCGGAGTCTCGAAACTGACCTGAACGTGGCTTTGCGCCGCCAGGTTGTATATCTCGGTCGGTTGCGTCTCTTGGATGATCCGAATCAGGTTGGTGGCATCCGTCATGTCGCCGTAGTGCAACACGAAGCGAGGGTCCTGGGTCTCCGGGGGTTGGTACAGGTGGTCCACTCGTTGGGTGTTGAGCGACGACGAACGTCGCTTCACCCCGTGGACGACGTACCCCTTGGCCAACAGCAATTCGGAAAGATAGGCGCCGTCTTGTCCCGTAACGCCGGTGATCAGGGCTACCTTCATCGTCGCTCCTCGCGCGAGACTACCAGCTGCTCCCGACCGACACCAGCACGCGCGCCCTGGAGCGACGTCGTCGAGGCGCATCAGGACGCGTCCGAGCGGCGACTGAACGGCTGCGTGTGCCACGTGTGACGAGCACCGCCGTATTGGACAAATCTGCCTTGTTCGAGAGCTGCCGATCGGCTAGCCCATGGGAGCAACTCGCTACGAGGATCTCATGCAACTCGCCGGAAAGCCCATTGGCAACGATCAGCCCCTGTTTCTCATCGCCGGTCCCTGCGTCATCGAAGACGAGGGGCTCATGCTCGACGTCGCTGGAAAGATGAAGGAAATCACGACGGCGTTGGGCATCGCCTACGTCTTCAAATCGAGCTTCGACAAGGCCAATCGCACCTCATCCGGCTCCTACCGTGGTCCGGGATTGGAGCGTGGTCTGCAGATCCTCGAGAAGGTGAAGAAGGAGCTGGCCCTTCCGGTACTGACGGACGTCCACGAGGATACGCCGATCGAGGAGGTCGCCTCCGTCGTCGACGTTCTGCAGACACCAGCATTCCTCGTGCGACAGACGAACTTCATTCAGCGCGTCGCACGCACCGGCAAACCGATGAACGTCAAGAAGGGGCAGTTCCAGGCCCCGTGGGACATCGGTCCTGTCGTGGACAAGTGCCGCGCGGTGGGCAATGAGCAAGTGATGGTTTGCGAGCGGGGGGTATCGTTCGGCTACAACACGTTGATCTCCGACATGCGAGGACTCGCGGTGATGCGCAAGACGGGTTGCCCCGTGGTGTTCGATGCGACGCACTCCGTGCAGCAGCCTGGGGGCAAGGGCACCAGTTCGGGCGGTCAACGCGAGATGGTACCCGTCGTCGCGCGCGCCGCAGTCGCAGTCGGTGTGGCAGGGGTGTTCATGGAAACCCATCCCAATCCGGACAGCGCTCCGAGTGACGGCCCCAACATGTGGCCCCTGGACCGCATGCAAGAGCTACTGACACAGCTCCAGCAGCTCGACCAGGTCGCCAAGAGCAAGCCCTACATCGAGGACACCTTGGGCAGCTGACGCTGTCGAGTGAGGCATCTTGGCGAACACGAAACCTCTTCCACTCGACGAGGCGGCCCGTGAGTGCGCTCGCCACGTGAAACTCGTGGCACTCGACGTCGATGGAGTCCTGACCGACGGCGGTCTGCTCTACACGGGGGACGGCGAGACGCTCAAGCGATTCGACGTGCGCGACGGCCTCGGCATCAAGCTCTTGGCCCACGCTGGTATCCAGGTGGCCGTCATCACGGCCAGGCAGTCCCCCGCGCTGGAGCGACGCCTGAAAGATCTGGGCGTCACCCACTTCTTCCCCAACTGCTCGACCAAGCGCCAGACGCTCGCCGAACTCTGCGAACGCTTGGGGCTGTCGCTCGCCGAAGCCGCGTTTTGTGGCGATGATCTGGTGGACCTGCCAGCGCTGGAGGCAGTCGGTTTTCCGATCGCCGTGCAGAACGCGCACGAGCGCCTCAAACGGATGGCTGCATGGACGACGAGTCGCGGTGGGGGCGACGGTGCCGTGCGTGAGCTGGCTGAAGCGATCATCGCGGCTCAGCAGCCGTTCGATGCTTTCGTCGACGACTATCTCGCGCACCGAACCCAGAAGCCCAAGCTGGCCTTCTCCGTCGTGATCCCCGCGCGCTACGCTTCTTCGCGCTTGCCGGGCAAACCGCTGCTGCCTTTGGGTGGCAAGCCGATGATCCAGCACGTTTTGGAAAATGCGCAAAAGGCAGGGGCCCGCGACGTCATCGTCGCCACGGACGACGAGCGCATCCGAGATGCGGTCGCGGCGCTCGGCAGCGAGTGCATGATGACCTCCGCAGAGCACACTTCCGGCACCGATCGACTCGCAGAGGTCGCACGCGAGAAAGGCTGGGACCCTCAGCACATCGTCATCAACTTGCAGGGTGACGAACCGCTCGTGGGCTCGGAGCTGTTGCAGCTGGTGGCCCAGGAACTTGCCGACAACCCAAACGCGGGGATCAGCACACTAGCGACCCCCATCAGCTCGGTGAGCGACGTCTTCGACCCCAACGTGGTCAAGGTGGTCGTCGCCGAATCTGGTCTGGCCTGCTACTTCAGCCGCGCGCCGATCCCCTACCACCGCGACGTGTTCCGGGACGCAGATCCACAACAGCTCGAGTCCCTCCCCGAAGGCACTCCGTTCCTGCGCCACTTGGGTCTCTACGGCTACCGTGTGGGCACCTTGCTGGAGCTTTCGAGTGCGCCGAGTGCGGCCATCGAGCGAGCGGAATCGTTGGAGCAGCTCCGCGCACTGCACATGGGCATCGGAGTCGCCGTGCGCACCATCGCCGAGGCGCCAGGCCACGGGATCGACACGGAAGCGGATCTCGCCCGCGTCCGACGGGAACTGGGCGCGGACGCCGACGCTTGATCCACGGAGCCACCCGGGATAGCCAGCTAGACAGGCCAGGCCCCCGAAAGTAGTCTGCGTCGGTGCAGCTGCACCCCACCCGTACTGCGGTCGATCTGACGATTGCGGCAATCCTCGTCATGGCGGTGGGCCTTTTCGCCGAAAAGGCTGCGATCGTTGCCTGGGGCGGGGCGTTGCTGTTGGGGCTGATGGTGGCCCGTGCAGTGACCCTCTTGGGAGTAGCGCGAGTGCGCAATGCGGGCTTCGAGATGCTGTGGCAGGAGCGTCGACGCAGCGCACGCATCGGCTGTGGGGAGGTCGTCGAACTGAGCGCCGAAGTTCGCAATCGCGATGACCGTGCGGCTCGCTACGTGCAGCTGCGCTCGTTGCACTCGCCGCACCTGCAAGTCGAGTTAGAGCCTCGCTCCGGTGAGGTGCCCGCTGGCGGGCGCCTGTCAGTCAGCGTGCGGGTCAGCAGCCGCCGAGTGGGCCGCCATGGACTGTACGGCCTCAGCCTGGAAGTTGTCGGCAGCCCGGGCTTG
>JBNKZR010000506.1:0-5099 GCA_050301735.1 Polyangiaceae bacterium
ACACCAACTTACCCTACGATCCCCACGAGCGGCGCGCCCACCCAAGGAGGCGCCCCCAACGTAACTCCCAGCACTCAGCCAACCCCAGGCGCGTCTACCCCAGCGAGCGGTGGGGCGGGAGGAAGCTCGCCCATGACTCCCAGCGGGGCCGCTGGTGCCCCCGCCGCGGGCGGCGGGTCCCAATCGGGTGGCGGTTCCCAATTGGGTGGCGGTTCCCAATTGGGTGGCGGAGCCCAATTGGGTGGCGGCGGCGCCAGCGGGATGGGCGCTGCACCCAGCGAACCCGAAACACTGACGTTGGACGACATAGTCTCCGACGTGAACGTCAGCGTGCACGACGCGATGCCGACCATCCTGGTCGTGACGTGGACCCAGTCCACGGCTTTGGACTCGGTATGGCTCGAATTCAGCGCTCCGGGCGGTGAGGTGATGACCTCCCCTGCGCGACCGGGTGCCGCCGGCGAGCATCGTGAAGTCGCGCTGGGGGCGCCTGAAGATGCGCAGGTGACGATTCGGATCGTCGGCAGCCTGGGAGACGAGGAGTCGAAAACTCAGGACTACCAGGGCGCCACGGAGGCGCTTCCGGCTGGCATGCCACGCCCAGAACTTGTCGCCTACGAACCCGATCTGGCGAGCCCGGAGCGCTTCATGCTGGGCTCGGTCGAAGATTCGGATGGCGGGTGCAACGGCCAGTCTTGTTACTACCACACAACGTTCTGGGTTTACATCATGAACCGTCAGGGGCAGCTGGTTTGGTTCTACGCGGACCCAGCGAGCAATGCCACGACGTCCTTCCAACGCGTCGCGCGCGATGGTCAGTACTTGTGGCTGGAGAAGCGCCCATTCAATGGACCGGACGCTCGCACGGTGTTGAAGACGACTCTCGATCGGGAGTACTCTGAAGAGATACCCGTGGAGGGGCTTTCTGACTGTATCGACGTCACTGACGACGGGAGCCTGCTCTACGACGTCGTCGACTCCTACGAGTTGCGAGAAATGAGTGCCGCGGGCGACGTACGAACCATTTGGAGCTGCCCAGATCACTTTGGTGGGCAGTTCGTTTGCTACTCGAACACGATCAACTGGAATCCGGCAGACGACAGCATTCTCTTGTCGTTTCCCTACGAGCGAACCGTCATCCAGATCGACCGGCAAACGGGAAGTGTTGTGGGGCAGTATGGTGATGCCGGCGGTTATGCATTCTCACCGTCGGACTGGGAGTTCGAGTTCCAACACTTCGCCAACATCACGCCAGACGGCACGCTGTTGGTTTCCACCCACTTACCCGGGCTTGACGATACGGAAGCCCCTGTCGCTGGCGGTCACGCTTTTGTCGAATTCTCAATCGATCGCGAGAGCGAGACATTGACGGAGGAATGGGTCTACAGCGAGGGTCAGGAGTGGGCGATGTACAAGGGCATGGCGATACGCCTGGAGAACGGCAACACCTTGGCCAACTACGGCACCGGAGGCGTCATACGGGAGATCACGCCCGATCTACAGACAGCCTTCGAGGTGAAGTTCGATGCCGAGGAAGGGGACGACTTCTTCAACAAGATGGTGGGCCACAACGTGTTCATCGACGACCTATATGGCATCAACGGCGGGCCCGCAGCCGATTGACGGATCGTCAAGTGGCGCACGCCATCTTGGCTCAGCGGCATGCTCACATCCATGTACTGGGCTTCTCCTGTCGAACAGCGGATGCCCACGGATCGCTCGTTCGACGAATTGGGAGGTGTGAAGGAGAGAAAGGTTCCTTCCAGATGAGCACGATCTAGGCTCCGGCGGATAGCCGGAGCCTAGATCGTCGCACGACACCGCTGCTACAGCGGGTTCGTGATCGACTCGTCGATATCAATCTTGCAGCCAGAGGCGTCCGCATCGTTCTCAGGTGCGATACACAGGTCCGCGATCATTCCGAGGCCGGCGTGGTGCAGGATATGGCAGTGAAACAACCAGCGACCGAGCGCGCCGCCCATTTCTGCGCCGGAGTCATTGGTATCACCCGCGCCCCCGAAAGGTTGGCTGTGGTCGTAGTGGAAGATCTCCTTCAGCTGACCTTGGTTGTAGCTTGCTGCGTCGGGGATCTTGAAGCGGTCGTTCATTTTCATCCGAAACTTGACCGCCGTGTTCGGCTGCATGAGCAGCACATCGACGAACTCGTTGTAGTCGAACGTGTAGAAGGGAGTTTCTTCAATAGTCGTCTCGTCAATGCCGTCCCCGTTGGTGTCGTCAACGTCGAAGTAATGCATACTAATCGGCTGAAATGAGAAGCCATGCATGTGGAATGGATGGTGGCCGTTGTTGGTGTTGTTCGCGTAGACGAACTCAATCACATCGCCAATTCGCGCGTAGCGCGTCGAGCCTTGAGTGGGCAGCGTGTCACCGATGCCGCCAACCACGCCCGAATACTGGCCACGGATCCCGTTGATTGCGGGGTAACGCTGGCCATTCTCCAGGCGATTGTCGAGTTTGATGGCCGGATCTGTGGTGCCGGCAAACGGATTGCCGGCTGGGTCATTGCCGAAGGGCACCGCCGACAAGCTATTCGCAGCGACCGTCCGGATATTCTCAGTCGGTTTGTTGACGGCCGGGTGAGCCATGAGCGGATCGCCCACCGCGATGTCGAATTGGCCGTTGCCGTTGCCGTTGCCGTTGCCGTTGCCGTTGCCGTTGCCGTTGGTCACCAGGATCCGCACGAGTTTGCGCGCCGCGATGTCTCGATTGCGAGCCTGGCCGTTGCCGATGTTGTTGTCGAACTGGGCCTGGAAGATGCCGTGAGGATAATCGATAGTCCAGACGAACATGCTCTGACCGGGCAACAGGTAATCGCCGTTTCGGTCCTTCGTGACGACCACAAATTCTGTCCGCTCCGAAGGACCGATCACATCTTCGCCCGTGCGGATCACCGTGTCGAAGGCGCGCGGTGTTTCGCCGGGTTGAAGTTCGGGTTGGCCCTCGAGGCGTACATAGTCGAGCAAGCCGCCTTCGCCCCCGACGCGGTAGAGCGGCAGTCCCTGCTCGCAGGATAGCGGATCTAGGCCGGAGAACTTCGGAGAGTTCGCGTCTGCATAGCACTGACCTGTCGTCGCGCGATTCACGCGTTCGGCCGGGCCCGCCGGCGGTGTTTCTCCGTCGAGCAATAGGCGAAAGCGGTAGAATCGCTCGCTGGACGAGTTGATGAACGCGATGCGAGCGCCCTCACCGTATTTGACCGAAATGGTTTCGATGTCTGCATCGCTGGTGGGAACCTTGCCGTTGACCAACACCAACTCACCCTCTTGCACCAAGCAATCATCCGCCTGGGCGCCGCGGTCGCAAACTCCATCACCGTTCAAATCGGGTGAGATGTCCGGCATGAGGTGGTTGTCAACTTCTTCGTCGGAGAAGTGATTGAAGATGACGTTGCCAGGAGCGAGCGCAGTGCGGTTGGTCTCGTTGGCGATCACCGCATCGGAGAGCGTGATGGCGCGGTAGGCGTCCGGCAGCACCCCTTCCGACTTCAGCGTCTCCTCCGCGTCAGAGTGCACGATCAGCCTGCCGACCATACCGCGGGACTCGGTGAGCAGCGGCATGACGTGCGGGTGAAACCAGAATGGGCCCGGACGATACAGGCGAAAGCGGTAGACGCGAGAGAACCCGGTTGCGATCCCGGTCTCTGAAATCGGGGTCCCGTCGCTCTCGTTGTCGAGCTCCATCCCGTGCCAGTGCACGGATTGCAGATTGTTCGCCGGCGCAAAAAAGCCGGTGGCGTTCGCTTCGCCGTTGGTCGCCGCTGGCAACTTGTTGTTCACGGTGAGCTCGACGATGTCGCCAACATCCCCATTGACCTCGAAATTGGCAACTTGCCCGTTGTAGACGGCGGCATTGGGCGTCACCACCGTGCCGCTGGTGTCGAGGTAGCCGTTGCTGAAGGTCAACTGTGGCCGCAACAAGCAATCATCCAGGTCTTCAGCCGCCCCCTCGACGACAGTGCCCCCGCAGGCAACGCTGCCCGGGGCGTTCTTGAATGTGCCCAACACATCTACCTGCTCGTAGGCGGGAACAGGAAACTCGACGGCCTTTTCCTCCATGTCGATCGTGGCCTGGACCAGCTTGAAATCGTCGAGCTGCGTGAGCTGCGCCGCCTGAGTGGCGGACCCGAGGTCTCGAGTCGTGTCGCTGCAGCCCATGAGCGGACTCCCCATGAGGGCGGCTAGTCCTAGTGCCCCCCCAAATCCCGATATCTTCAGTGTGCGTCCCATAGGGCCGTTCTCCGATGCAATGTGCCCGACAAGGCACGAATTGTGCGTTACTGCGCGCGGATCACCGAAGGACTACAGTGGTTCCCCCGTGACCGCCTCCTGTAACGACGGACACCTTGCGCCGCATAAGGTGACGTCGGCCGCGAACAAGGAAATGTCACCTGGGCGTGTTATTACAGCGTGAACTCAGAAACTGCCCACCCCACCGGCCCGGACCTCTATCGTCGCCGTCTCCGCTGCTCTTCGTCTGCTGGTTGCACAGCAGTAGCTCTTGGTTCTGCTCGTACTGCTGCCAAGGGATATGGCCGTCGTGATGGTCGCCAAAAGAAGAGTAGTACGGCCCAGTGTATAGCGACTCATGTAGATCAGGTTGTGCCAATCGGGACTGTTGCGAGCTGGCCGCGACGCTTCCAGGCTCACGACGATGCCCACCTGTCCCGACCCGACAGCGGTCACTATTCGACCGATCAGCCCTGCACGTAGGCCGAGCTCCGTGCCGTCGGAGCTCGTCCTGAACCGCGCCGGCTTCATGCACCCATCGTGCGTGCTCACGATCCATTCGGATGAAGTGGCGAGTGCCGAGGGAGACGACGTGGTCATTCGCGGCCCGGACGGCACTGAGCGCTTCCGCATCGGCCCCTGCGCCTATCCACGGTACCGGAGAGACGGCGAGCTGGCAGCGCTTGCGAAGACAGAATCCGGGCGGCCCATCCTCGGACGGCAAGGGCGGCGCCGGGGCGCATGCCGATGCCGGGACCGTGGCGTCCGCCTCGTCGACGGGCTGTTCCTGCACCGTCGGCAAGAGCAGATCGGCGAGCAGGTTTGCTTGGCTCTTCGGGGTCGCGCTCGTGC
>JBNKZR010000507.1:0-5093 GCA_050301735.1 Polyangiaceae bacterium
GCGCCCGCAGCAACATGCGTTCCAAGTGTCGCAAGACGCCAAAAGTCTCGTGTCGCTTTCGAGAAGTGCGCATGTGTTGCGTCTGGTGATTGATGACGACTGCCGAGCCGCAGCGGATCGCGGTTCGATGCAGAGGGTTTGTAGACTTGTGGGGTGCGTCTGTCTCACCGCGCCAAATATGCGCTGCCGATCGTGTTCGACCTGGAATTGCGTTGGCGACCATGACAAGACAGCTCAGAGAGGAAGAAGGCGACTTGCGGTTGATGTGTTGCTCCAGACGGACCCCGGTGCTTTGCGGCAGCCTGCTTGGTGCGTGGCTTCTGGCGGGTTGCGGTGAGATTTCGGTTTCCTCGGGTACGTCGGGCTCGTTGGGTACGCCCGGCTTCGGTGCTGCTGGCAGCGTGGCAGGCGTGGCAGGCAGCACCCAGAGCCGGCAGGAGTTGCAGCCCGCCATCGGAGCGGCTGAGCGCGTCCCCGTGTCGCGTGCTGCTCTGTCGCCCGAGTGCGAGGCCCAAGCCCCGTTTTCGTGTCCGGAAGAGCCGCAGGTCGCAGAGCCGTGTGAAACGGAAGGACAGCTTTGCCTTTTTGCTTCGCAAGATGATTGCTTCGAGCGAACGGAATGTGTGTTCGGTCTTTGGACACAGCTCGCCCCGGCCTGTCCCGGACCAGCAAGGCTGTTGAGCGAAGTCTCGTCAGCCGTGCCGCCTGCAGGCGACTCCGTCATGGGCGCAAATGACGGCTTCGTGCCGGAGCCCGAGGCGCCTGTGGTGGTCGACCCCTCAGACTTGCCCGTGGAGGTGGACGCTGGCGTCGCGACGGAGAGCGACGGGCAGGCTGCGGATGATTCGATTTTGGATGGAGGGGCACAGGAGGTCACGGATGCCGGCGCGCCAACGTCGGATGCAGGCCTCGTCTTGCGGCAGGTCTTGGGTGACGCAGGAGAGGAGGCGGACGGCACGTCAGCCAGTGCTGACAGTGATGCAGGTGAACCCCTTTCGACCGGAGTTGCGGACGCTGGTTCCGAGGTGGCGACTCCAGAGGTGACGGACGGAGGTCTTTCGGATGCCATGAATGACGCGCCGTTGGATCGAGCAGATGGCGGCGCTGCGGACGCCGGGGCGACCCTGGGCAAGTGCCCCGCACTGATGCCGGTGTTGGGCGCACCCTGCACCGTGGCGGAAGTGGCGTGCGTCTACGGCGAGGGACAGGACACGCTGAGGTCGCGGCAGATCAGCTGCGTGTGTGGCGTTTGGTATGAGGCGGTGGCCCGATGACACGCTACTCGACGAGCCGCATTCTGCTCGCGTGTCTGATAACGACGGGGGCTTGCGGCCCTGGCGACGACAGTGACGCTGCTCCGATCGCGCAACCGGTCCCGGTGGGCGCGAGCTTCGGACCGGTGCCGAGCGCCGCCCCGGCAGCGACGGCGAGTCCGTGGCAGGTCCCGACCTTTCCGTTCACCGAGAGCACTCCCGATGAGCTGCGAGTGATGGCGGCAGCGTTGCTGTCGACGCTGAATGGGGAACGGCTATTGGTCGATCCACTAGGTGGCTTCGCCGTCGTTGGCTTGTCTGCCGACGCGATGGGTACTCCAACGGGCCTGGATGTGAGCCGCTACGATCAAGCTACGGCTCCGCTTTGGGCCCGGACTCACCGCTGCGATGGCGCTTTCAGCCCGCGTTTCTCAGCACTGATGACGTCCACGGGAACGACGCTGATCACCGGCGGGTTCTCCGGCAGTTGCAACTTCGGCCTGGAAGATGCGCGGAGCACCGTCAATCCGGGCACTGAAGAGCCCTGGCCGGAGGTTTCGGGCAGTGAGTTCGATGCCGTTCGGGGCGCCCCATCCACGGACTGGTTCACCCTGGCTTTGGATGAGTCGGGCCATGTCGCGAGTCAGACGCTGATCACTGGAGCGGGTGAGCAATTCGCTTCGGCCATGTACGCCGACAACGAGGGAGCGGCCGTCTTGTTCGGGCAATTCGAAGGGGTGGTCGAGGTCCTGGGCGAGCAGTTCGTCAATTCGAGCGGTGCGGCCGAGACGGAAACGCTGATCGTGGACTTCGACGAAGCGAGCGAGCTCGCGTCCCCCCGTCAGTTGGCTCTCAGCGGGGTTTTGTTGGCCGATGCTCTGCCGGGGGGCGATGCCGTGTTGGCCGGCGTGGGGCGTCTGCCGCCTCGAGAGGACGAAGGCGACTCCGAGTCGACCACAGGCTGGGTGCTGGCCGTGTCCGACGAACAAATCTCGTGGGCGCTCGAGTGGCAGCCGGCGCTGGCTCCGACGGATCTCGAAGTGGACGCTGACGGCAACACCTACCTCGTCTTGCCGGGACAGGCGCCCGAGTTCGAGCCAGACCCTTCGTCACCAGTCGCTCCCGACCCAGCCCTGGCCGGAGTGCTCCTGGTCAAGCTTTCGCCAAGGGGCAAGATCCTCTGGCAACGGCGAGCCAGCGGCAAGGTCATGGAGGCCAGCTTGGCGCTGAAAGACGGTCAGGTAGCGGTGTTTGGGACATACAGCGAGCAACTGCGCTTCGGGGAGGAGGTGTTCAGCGGAGCGCCTGGTGGCAGTGCGTTCGCTTGGTTCGTCGACGCGGACGGGGAAGCGGAGTACGCGCTGGCCGTCGCGAGCAGCCTCAACGGTCGGGGCCTGGACATCGTGGCCAACCCTGCGGGTGGTTGGATGAGCCTGTGGTGGTCGTCGGATTTCTACCCCGGGCTATCCTCGTCACTGGGGTATCATGCGCTGTGGTTTCGGGATGGCGATTGAGCCGCGGCGGACGAGGTTGGCTGCTGTTGCTGATGACGGCGGGGCTCGGCAGTTGCAAGTGTCACCCCCCGTCGCCGAACATGGATGCCGTCGCCTCGAAGTCGGCCCCCAGCGCGGCAGCATCCCCGCCCGACCCGCAAGATAGCTCTTGGCGACAGGCGCTGCGGCTGCTGGACTACCCCGAGGCCGCCCGGGCTTTCGATCGTGTTCACCCCGAGCCAGAGCTGCCGGAGCTGCGCTTCGTGCGAGCGAAGTTGGCCTTCGAGTTGAGGGAATTTCGTCGTTTGCACGAGCTCTGCCCCGGGTTGCCCGAGGCCGTCCCGCGTTTCGCCGAACGCATCCGTCGTTGGTGCGAGTTGGCCGCGTTGGAGTTGGGCGGTGATCCGGAGGTCGCGGAGCGTTTGAGCAAGTCTCCGCAGCTCGATGATGCTCTGGTTGCGCTCGAGCGACTGATAGAGTTGAAGCGCTGGGAGCAGGCGCGCGAGGCTTCCGACCGTTTGCTGGAGCGCGCCGGTGGTTCCACGCAGCGGCAGGCGCGCGTGCGGAGACAGCGGGCTAGGCTTCTCGAAGCCGCGGGCGATACTGCCGCCGCGGTGCGAGACTACCGTTGGCTGGCGCTCTCGGCGCCCACAGAAGAGGCCGCGCAAGGCGCCGATGACGCGTTGGAGCGGCTGAGTGGCAAGCCGTTGACGAAACGACAACGCTACGAGCGTGCGGAAGCGTTCACCAAGTCGGGGGCGCTCCAGGCCGTGCAGCGCGAGCTGGAACGACTCGCTTCCGCGCCCGGCCCTGGCGTGTCCAAGGTCGAGCAGCTGCGAACTCTGGCGTGGGCGCACTACCGCTCGCGCTCGGACTATCAAAAAGCCTCCGAGCTCTTCAGTCAGTGCGCGCAACTCGACAACACCTACCGCACCCAAGACACGTTCTATTCCGCTCGGGCGCTCTCCCGTGCCCATCGCGACGAAGATGCCATCGTCGCCTACGAGAAGCTCATCAAGCGTTGGCCCAACACGAACTACGCTGAGGAAGCGCGCTTTCTCATCGGGCGACTGCGTTTCGTGCTCGGTCAGTGGGATCACGCCGTCGACGCTCACAGCGCCTACCTCGCCCACCACACCAAAGGCGCTCGCTTCGGCCAAAGCGCGCGCTACGAGCGTGCTTTGGCCGAGTTGGCACGCGGGCGCGGGACAGAGGCACGGAGTCAGCTGCTGAACCTGACCGAAGCTACGAAGTCCGAGCGGGAGCGCGCGATGTTGCAGGAGCTCACGGCCGTGGCTTACCTGCAAGAGGGCAAGACGGCCGAAGCCGCGGGATTGTTTGCGTCCGTGATGGAGCAGCGGCCGCTCTCCTTTGCCGCGCTGATGAGTGAGGTGCGGTTGCGCGCGCTGGGGCAGACGCCTCCGCCCGCGATTCCCCCCGGGGACCCCGAGGAGACGAAACCCGAGTCTGATGCGCGCGAGCCCCTGCGCGTCCAGCTGCCGGAGAGCGTCAGCTGGTTGGTCGACATCGGCTTGGAGCTCGAAGCCGAGCGTGAATTGCAGCGCGTCGCGCCGCGCCTGGCGGAGCAGTACGCCCCACGGGGAGGCGAAGCTCTGTGTTTGGCTTACGGGCAACTCACCGTCGCTCAGTATCGCTATCGGCACGCACAAAAGACGGTGCGGGAACGTGCTCTCCAACGGGCGATGACACCAGCCACTCAGTGGCTCTGGGACTGCATCTATCCGACCCCTTACGCCGAGGCCGTACGTGGAGCGGAACGACGGCACGGGGTCTATTCCGGTTTGGTTCACGCCGTGATGCGTCAGGAGAGCGCGTTTGCTCCCCACGTGGAATCGCCGGCAAATGCCGTGGGCTTGATGCAGCTGATCCCTCCGACGGCGCGAAGCGCGGCCGCAGAACTCGGTTGGGAACAGCGGGCCTTGGACTTGCGAGTCCCAGCTCAGAACATCGAGCTCGGGGCGTTCTACTTGGGCAAGCTGCTGCGCAAGTTCGGGGGCAGCGCGCCGTTGGCTGCAGCTGGGTACAACGCCGGGCCCGGGGCGGCTGCGCGATGGTTGCAGGCCGCGGGTGATCTGCCGCTGGACTTGTTCGTCGCCTACATCCCCTACTCGGAGACGCGAAACTACGTCCGGCGGGTGATGGGCAATTGGGCGAGATACACCTATCTGTCGGGGGGCCTCGACGAGGTGCCGGAGCTGAGCTTGGAGCTTCCCAACCCCGTCGTCGTTGGCGACTCGGACTACTGAGCGTAGGCGCCCCTGTCAGCGTTCGTCGGGATGGGTCTGGAGGTAGCGTTCGAGGTTTTCGTTGATGGCGTCGAGCACCT
>JBNKZR010000508.1:0-5092 GCA_050301735.1 Polyangiaceae bacterium
GTCGTTGGCGCCGAAGGGCGCGGAATGGGAAGTTCGTTGGGGAGCGGCGGCGCGGCTGGCGCCGGCATCGAGGGCGGGGGTGTCGGAACTTCCGATGCACCAGTTGCACTCCCTTGAGTCCTCGGTGGCGGTGGCTGCGACGCCGCGACCGCACCCTCCACAGCCCCCTCTTCGATGCGGAGGATGAAGTCACCGACGTAGATGCGATCGCCTTGACGAACGACGGTGCTCTGTGAAATTCGACGGCGGTTCAGGTAGGTGCCGTTCGTGCTGTTTTGGTCGCTGACCACGAAGCGACCATCGATCAGTTCCAGCCGACAGTGGCGTTTGCTGACGTTGCCTTTGGGCAGGACCAGGTCGTTGCCTTGCACACGCCCCACCGACACCTCGGCTTGGTCGAAGAGCTGCCGCCGTTCCGCCCCGCCTTTCTCGCTGATGATGATGGAGAACACCGCTACTTCGTGTAGTTAGCCTGTTTGGGTTGGCAAGGACAATCGGAGTTTTGAAGTGGGACCCGTCTCTCGAACGATCTCCCATTCCAAGCCCGGATTTCAATATCGTCCGACGCGCGGTCCGCTTCACGACGTGCGCTCGAGGCCCCCGAATCGCTCTCAGAACAGGGGGTAGGACTCCACGACGTCTTTGGCAGGCCGCTCGATGGCGGACACCTCCGACGTGATGACGTCCGGCCCGCCAGCGCCGAAGAAGAGGGCATCCCCCACTTCGGGTTGCTCGAGAGTTGGATACGCATCCCCGGTCTGCCGGAAGCGGATGGCGCCACTCAGGGGGCGGTCGAGAGCGTGGTGTGAGAGCTGCCAAGTGCCCCGCTCTCGGTCGCGTACCGCGATGCACACGTCGTCCCGAAAGTGGTACTCCGTGTTGCGGGTGACATACATGCGATGACGTCGGCGTTCTGCTCGTTTGTGCTTCACAGCGCTCTCCCTGAAGTTGTTGACAATGTGTGGACTGTGCGGACCGAAAGGGCTGTTCGCACAGTGCTGGAGGCAAAGTCTTCCAAGAGGCACCAGCGCGGGCCAAATTTGTCTCCAAGAACTACGTCGCGGCGGAGGACGCCTGTACAATGCATGAGTGCCATCGTCGTTCCGAGGCCCTGGGCCGCGCAAGGCCAGCGCCGTTTCCCTCTTGAGGAAGCGATCCGTCGAGCTGTGGTCCAGCAGTGACTACCGCATCCGCCAAATGTTCGAAGCTGCAGACGTCATGAGCGAGGGCGCCTCGCGCCCCGAACACGAGGGACCGGTCTATTACGGCATGACCAGCATCGTACTACCGCTGGAGTCCCGAGGGGGTCACATCCCGGATGGTGAACTCGGCATGGTGGTGAAATTGCTTTCACACGACCCACACGCCAGGGTGCGAGCGATTCGCATTGCTTGGCGCGAAGCGCAGGTGCGCTCCGCCTTCCCTCTCGGACAACTGAAAGCCGAGCTATCGTTCTCGATCAGCAGTGGCGGAGCGAAGATCGACGTCGATGTCGAAGCGCCGCAGCTCTCAGAGGTCGAGCACTCGCGCTCCGCAGGATGAGGAATCACCGGATGGCCGCCATACAGCCGAGCGTCACATGCTGGGTACAACCTGTCATCATCTGCTCGCGTTTCATTCTAGCGCTGTGCTCTCTGGCAACCCTATTGACTTGGGTTCCGCCAGCAGCGATTTGGATCGGAACTCGGGCATGACCAAGCGCAAGTCGAACACCAAGCCGGGAAAGAAGCATCGATCGGACAAGGTCATTCACGTCGTGTTCGGTCCCGGAGGCGGTCGCGTTCCGGCGCAACCAAAAGACAAGCCCCTGACGAAGCCAACCTCGGACGACGTCACCAGCCGTGAACCCATCACCGATATGTTCACCCAGAGCGAGATCGCTCGCTTGTTGGACGTCTCGCCGGCTCGGCTTCGCACGTTGGACCGCTCGGGTATCGTCTCACCCTCGGGCAAACGCCGCGGCAGGCGTGCCTATACGTTCGCGGACTTGATTCAGCTGCGCACCGCCCAATCACTTTTGGACGGCAAGGTCCGGCTCAGAGACGTCAGCCGCGCGATGACGGTACTCAAGAAGAGCCTGCCGAGGATTGCACGCCCGTTGGCAGAGCTCCGCATCGTCTCCGACGGTCGTAGCATCGTGGTACGGACCCAAGACGGAGACTTCGAACCGCTGAGTGGGCAGATGGTGCTCGATTTCGAGGTCCAAGACCTGCGCGACGACGTCGTACGCGTGCTGCGCCCGACTGCTGGCCGCGACCGCGCCCGTACCGCCTACGAGCTGTATCTACGCGCCAGTGAGCTGGACGAAGATCCGAAGACTCTGGACGAAGCGCAGACGCTATACGAGCGCGCGATCGAGCTCGATCCTTGGTTGACCATCGCCTACACCAACCTGGGCAACATCTGCTTTCGTCGCCAGGACGTCGAAGGCGCCGAGAAGATGTATCGGCGCGCGCTGGAGATCGACATCAAGCAGCCCGAAGCACAGTACAACCTCGGCTACGTCATGCTCGAGCGCGGCAAGGCAGGCGAAGCGATTCCGCTGTTCTTGGGCGCGATCGAGGCAGATCCGAAGTTCGCCGACGCGTACTTCAATCTGGCGATGGCCTACGAACAGATCGGCGAAGCCGAGAAGGCGCGACCCTACTGGACGAACTACATTCAGCTCGAGCCCAGCGGCACGTGGACGGAAATCGCCAAGCGTCACCTCTGACGACGGCTCCTCAATTCCGTCACATTTGCTCCCAATGAACTCCTCGGCGCCTACACGAGGCCTCCTCGGGGCAACGCTAGACAGTGAATTCAAGGAGGAATCCCATGAATTCACTGTCTATCGAATCGAATGCCGTGCCCAGACCGGCGCTGGGCACGCCAAGCCCGGCGCTTGAGCTCGAAGCAGGCCAAGCCGCGCGACTACTGAACCCAACTGACGACACGCAGGCGCTCAACGCGGCCCGCCTCGGGGTGGGCCTCGCGGGGCTCGTCGTCTTGGGCAGCATCACCCACCCGTACTTCGCGGAGGCTCTGCAGAGTTTCTCCGAACCCGTTCGCTGGCGCCCATTCGCGCTGGCCCTGGCAGCAGCGCTAACCATCGCCATCTCACTGCCCGGTCTGCTCATCTTGCTGCCCATGTTGGGACACCGGGTGCCGATCGACCTGGCCCTGTCCAGCGTGTGTCGGCAATACGCGCGCCTCGGCATCCTGGCTTTTGGACTCAGCCCCGTGCTCGCCCTCTACGCGCTCAGCGGTGCTGCCCCCAAACTCATCATGCTGATGACGGCTTGCGGATATCTCGCGGCCGGTGCCCTCTCCTTGGCCCATCTCTTTCGGGACCTGCACCGAGCGTTGGACAAGCGCACCCTCGGTGTCCGCATCTGCCTGCTGATTTGGGCGTTCTACGTCGGACTGCTGGCAGCGTACCTCTTCGCCAAACTCAACTTCGGGAGCTGGTCATGAATACGTGGACAGGTATCGGCGTCTGGCAGACCGTCAATCAGATCCTGAGCAGTCCCAAGCTGGTGGCGGAGCGGTGTCGTTCGGAAAACGATCTCCTCGAGCTGACGCGAGTATCCCTGGTGATGACTCTGCTCTGCACGGCCTTCTTCGGTCTCGTACTCGGCAGCCACCGGGACCTCGAGCAGAGCTTGATGGCGGCGACCAAGCTACCGACGGTGTGGCTGTTGACACTGGCTCTGTGCGCACCAGGTTTCTACGCCATCGCGGCTGCCTTCGGCGCCGGCTTCCGTCTTCGCACGCTGTTGGCGTTGACCTTGTCGGCTACGGCCAGAGCTGCCGCGGTGCTCTTGGCTCTCTGCCCGGTGCTCTGGTTCCTCAGCGATGCGCTTCCGAACACGGCTAGAAGTTACCATCAGCTCATGTTCGCAGCGGCGCTCATCTACGGCTTCGCGGGCGTCTTCGGTGTGGCGCTGCTGATGCGCGCCTTTCGGGCCAGTCTCCGCTCCTTGGCCGTCATGGCCGGCTTCGCAGCGCTCTTCTTCGCGGTCCTCGGGCAAACGGCGTGGAGCTTGAGACCCTTCGTCGGCAGGCCGGCACAAGCCGAAGTGCCCTGGTTTCGCGCCCCCGAAGGCACGTTCCTCGATGCCGTTATCGTGACGAGTCGCTCAGCTCGCGGCGGCTACGATCAACCTGAGCGCACGGAGTACTGACGTGCGTTGGCTGATCGGCTACCTGTTCATCGGCGCGGCTCTTGCCGTGCTCTGCGACCGGCGCCACGACAACCGGACGCTTGCGGTGCGCCTCGTATCGTCCCTGCTGTGCTTGACACTGTGGCCCCTGTGGGCCCCAGTGGCCTTGCTCCCTGAGGGCGGCTCGTCCCCCACCACGCAAACGATTTGGCGAGAGCGCATTGCACGGACGCTCTACGAGGCTCGATCAGCAGCCCGCGGCACGCCGCTCGAAGCCCTAGTCCCGGAATCGCTGGTCGAGCGCGTGTTGGAAGCAGCAACGACCATCGAGCAGCGCTACGTCGAACTCTCTGTGCTCTTGAATCGGCCCGATCTGGCCCGAGCCAACGCGTCCGGACGCCGCGAGCAGAGTGTCGAGCGCCTGCGCCAACTGTGGCAGCGCGACCAGCAACTGCTGAGCCAACTTTCGGAGATGGCCGAGGCCTTGCGCATGCAGCTCCTGGTCGCTCGCTATAGTGGCGGCAGCGCCGACGCCGCACGGGACATCGCCGCCGAACTCGGCGGCCAGATCGAGTCCCTCGACGAATGGTTCTCGCTGGACCCGACGGCACCCTCGCGCGCGGCGGACCCGCTGTGCAGCGCGAGCTACTGAGTCAGAGGCAACGTGAATTGTCGACCGACAGGGTGTAGAGTGGATGTTTCGAAGTCGATGGTTCCCTGCATTCTGGTGGTCGACGATGAGCGGCGTATCCGCGAGGTCGTGCAATACGCACTCGAGCGTGAAGGCTACCGCGTACGCGCCGCCGAAAGCGCTCACCAAGCCGACAGCGCGCTCGCGTCGGAAAGCATCGACCTCATCGTCTTGGACGTGATGCTACCGGACGCCAACGGCCTCGACCTGTGCCGGCGTTTTCGAGCCCAGTACGACATCCCCATCCTCTTCCTCT
>JBNKZR010000509.1:0-5065 GCA_050301735.1 Polyangiaceae bacterium
GCGCTGGAGAGAAACCAGCTCAGCTACGTCGTGGAAACCGATCGCGGCTTTCACATCATTCTGCGAAAGTGAAGAGTGCCGTCAGCGTTGGGGCGTGCGTTTCGCTTCTGCGAAGGAAGCGGGTACGGGACATCGCCCGTCTCCGAACAGCACCGAACGCCCGCACTTGGAGTCGAACATCAGACTGAAGTCGTGCCCGACGTCGTTGATGACGTGCAGGGACGTCTTGTAGGTGATCGCGTTCGGACCGGCCTGCGCCTGCTCGCTCGATAGTTGGGCGAAGAACTGTTGTCCGCGCTCGAAACGATGAGCGCCCTGGGCCCTGGCTTCACAACTGCTGTCGGTGTCGTTGGGATCGGTGTCGCGGTTGCCCAGCAGCAGGTGCACCGGGTGTTGGGCAAAACGCTGTTTCAGAGTCTCGAGGCCCAAACCCTCGAAGTACTGCACGGCATTGTCGTCGGCGCCGTACATGTAGTCGTTGAAGGTTTCCGGACAGTCCGCGGTCGAGCCGGGGCGTCTCCTGCTCAGGTACATGTAAGAGCCCGGGTTGGCCACGACGTAGCGAAGCGGGACGCCCAACGCCTGCATGTCCACGTGTCGACTCGCCGCATGGCGCTGGGCGAACTGCGCTCCTGCCGAGTGTCCAGCGATCACGATCTGCTGCAGGTTCGGATTCTGATCGACGAGTCGCTTGAGGATGCGGTCGATGACCTCGAACGACGACGTGCGCTGTCCGTTCAGAGCGCGATGGCCGCTCTTCCACCCGTCGCGCGACCAGTAGGCGAGTTGATGGCGTCGGGGCGCCTGTGCCAAGTCCGGCTGAGTGGTGAATTGGGGCGCCAGCAGGATCGTGCTGCTGAGAGCCCCCTCCGCGGTCGCGATGCGCTCCAGGGCCGCGTAGTACTCGCGGGCATTGCGGTTCTTGCCGTGCAAGACGATCACGGCGCGGCGAATGTGGGTGCGTCGTGGACCCAGTCTCAGATTGCGACAATACGGGATCCAATCGCCGTCTACCCGCAAGTGCCATGGGCAGAGGTCCTTGGCTCCCAGCGCCTGAGAATCGGCATCGACGGACGCCCCTCGGGATGCCTCCGGGACTTGCGTCGTGCCGGCAGTTGGCGTGTTCGGCGCCGGCCGGGGCACTGCGTGCTCGTCTTTGGCAGCCTCATCCGCCAGCGCGAGCGAGACCAGGACCGACCAGCAGATGCCGACGCCTGCAGCAAGCTTCATCGACCACCAGGGCAGCCAGCGTGCGTTCTCCTTGCTCACGACTCCCCGCACATATCCAAGCCTAGCCCCACTTTGGGTAGGGAGCTGGGTTTACGTCGCGAAACGGTGCATTTCGGTAGGGAAGCAGGCGCCGGACGCCCCGAGTTGCCCACAGCAAGCAAGGACGGTGCCTCCCGTCATGATGCCGTCTGCCGTTCGAAGCGCTCAACTCGAGCTGCGGCCAGTCTCCAAGTCCACGTCGACGATCACGGGGTAGTGGTCCGACGCGCGGTTCGAGGCATCGCCAGTGAGCACCTGCGCCGATTGGAGCCGTTCAGCCACGCGCTGGTTGCCGAAGACGTAGTCGATGCGCAAGCGGTAAGTGTCGTGGTCGGAACGCAGCGGAGTCAGCACGGTGGGGACATCGTTGATTCCGGCCTTCGCCCCCAGATCCACTAACCCTGACCCCTCCAAGATGCACATGGCTCGTGTGTCGAGGTCCGAGGTGCCGGGTACGAGGTGCCGCGATTTCCGGCGTTGGGCCCAGCCAGCCATGTTTACTCGAGACACGTCGCGAGGGCTGATCGAGTTCATGTCCCCAGCGACGAACACCCACTCGTCCTCCTTGGAAAAGCGAGTCAAATACTCGGCTTCTTGGGCACGACTGAGGCCGCCAAAAGGGCACATGTGAACGCCTACGACCCTGATCTCGTGGCCTCGCCACCAGATCAGGGTTTCCAACATCGCATGATGAAAAGAATGACTGGTATTGCGACTTTCGATGAAGTGCGCGTTCCGAGCGAAGATCGCGACGTGGAAGCCCGTTTCTGCCGGCGCCAGGATCCCGTGCATGTCGGTCTCACGCTCCAGGCGATGGAAGTTGCGATTGCGCTCGAGCTCGAAGTGGTTGCACTCGTTGAGCACCAGGATGTCGGGCTTCGCCTCGCGAATCAGCCCCACGATGAGCGACCAGCGGCTGCTATCGAGGCCGTCGAGCCCGCCGGTGAGGATGTTGTAAGTCATCAAGCGCATGCGCCCCATTGTGCTCGAACGTCATGGCAGCGGCTATGGCCAGGATCGTGACGCTGGGGGCGCAACTGGCACCGATGGCACACGATGGCACAGGTTCGGAATCGTCGTTGAATCAACGAGTTGCACTCCAGCGCTGGGCCATGCTGGCGGTTGCGAGAGGTGAAACGGTTGGCACGCTCGGTGCAGTGTGCATGGTGCGCTGCTGCTCGCAGCCACTGGGAGAGAACTGTGTTTGAAGACTATTGCAGGAACTGGAAGCGTCGGGTCGTGTGCACGTTGGGGGTCGCTTTGGCTGCCCTGGCTAGCGCGGCGTGCGGTGGCATATCGTTCAACTCCGGCGACGGCTGCAGCGTGGGAGGTCAGAAGCTCGAGGTGGGGGACTCCCTCGACGACGGCTGCAATACCTGCAGCTGTGAAAAGGGCGGCAACCTCGCTTGCACTCTGGTTGCCTGTGAGGACGACCCGCCGGGTGGCGGCGACCCTTGCGAGGTGGAGGACGGAGTGTGGCTCTCCGATGGCGCGACGCGCACGGCGGATTGCGAGAGTTGCAGCTGCGATGATGGGGAGCTTTCTTGTGAAGAGGTGTGTGAGCCGACCGAACCCGCCGACTGTGAGCTCGACCGGGGTGAGGTCATCGAGCACGGTGAGCGCTTCGAGGTCAGCTGCAACACCTGCCGCTGTGACGACGGAGCCATCGAGTGCACGGCGATGGCCTGTGACGACGATCGCTGTGAGCTCGATGGGGATGATTGGCTAGAAGACGGCGACACGTTCGAATTGGGCTGCAACGAGTGCGAGTGCGACCGGGGTACGCTGCGCTGCACCAATCGAGATTGCGAAGATCCGTCACAGTGCGTCGTGGATGGCGACCGCTACGACGACGGTGATGAGGTTCCCAGTGGGCGCAGCTGCGAGAGCTGTGTCTGCGATGAAGGTGAGGTCTTCTGCTTGGAGATCGGCTGCTCCGAAGAAACGTGTGAGTACGATGGTCGTACCTATGAAGACGGCGACCTCTTCAACGACGACTGCAACGTCTGCCAGTGCGAAGGCGGCCGAGTCAGCTGCACCGAAAAGGCCTGTGGTCCGGCGTCGTGCGAGTACGAAGGCAACGTTTACGAGGACGGCGAGGTGTTCGAGGACGCGTGCAACGAGTGCTCGTGCGAGGACGGCGAGGTGTCTTGCACCGACATGGCCTGTGCCTGTGAAGTCGACGGCGACAGCTACCAAGATGGCGATACCGTGCCATCTGACCGCTCTTGCGAATCTTGCTTCTGCGACAGCGGTGACGTTGCCTGCGTGTCAATCGGCTGCCAGAGCTGTGTCTACGACGGGGACGAATACGACGAAGGCGACTCCTTCGCGGGAGCGGACGCGTGCACCACGTGCACGTGCTCTAACGGCGAAGTCCGTTGCGAGTTCTCGGGTTGTCCTGACCCGGTCTGCGACGGAGACGACGGGCCCCTGCCCAACGGCAGCAAGGTCGACGTCGACGGACAAGCCTGCCAGTGCGTGGATGGCGAGGCTCAGTGTCTCGCCGCCGGCTCCTGCGAGGTTCGCGGGGTCATCTACGAGAACGGCGCTTCGGTACCGGATCCGGATAGCTGCAACCAATGCTCGTGTTTGGATGGGGCGGTCACCGCCTGTACCGAGATCGCGTGTCCGCTGATCGTCATCGAGCCCTGTCCCGAGGGACGCGACGCGTCGGAAGACTACGTGCACGATGCGGTTGCCATCGACGACGCCCTCCTGAGCATCGAAGTTTCAGGGGCTTGCCAAGGCTTCGATGAGTTCGAAGTCTGCTACGACCCGATCTCGACTACCGGAAGCACCCCCGAAACCGAGCTGCACCTGATCCAGAACCCGGTTGACGACTGCAGCAGCGTCGGCACACGCAGCCTGGTCGTCGACCTCTACCCCTTCACCAGTGAAGAAGGTTTCGAGGAGGTCTTCTTCGACATCGGACGCCACCGGCTGCTGTACGTCGCCCCCTGAGTGCGGGTGCTGGTGTCAGGTTTCTGCTTCTGAAGCACCCATTGCCGACGAGAGGCTCGGCGGCAGGTGCTTCAGGCCGCGCAGCGGAAGCAGCGAAAACGGGGCCAGCAGTCCGAAGGCCATTCCGAGCCACAACGCGACCTCCACTCCCAGTAGTTCGGCGATCGCTCCTGCCAGGAGCGCGCTCGGTGGCAAGAGCAAACCGTGCACCGCCACGAAGACGCCGTTGGCGCGAGCCAAGAAAGCGCGCGGGAGTGCCGTCTGCCGCAACGAGACCGCGAGCACCTCGTGGGCCACCAGAAAGCCGTCCCCAAACAACTGCGCGACGACGAGCAGCGCGATCGGGAGCCATGGGCTTGCGGGATAGACACCGTGCACCCAAGCTGCCGCGGGCACACAGAATGCAACGAGTTGCGCAACCCCCAGCGCGACAATCATCGCAGGGCCAAAACCGAGACGTCGCGTCATGCGCCCGGCGAGTGCGCTGCCCAGCAGGGCACTCACCCCACCAACGCTGATGATGAGGCCGAACGTTCTTGGGCTGGCGCCCAGGTCGTCCATGACCAACAAGGCATACAGGGCGAAGAAGAATCCCCAGGAACAGGTGGAGATGGCCGAGGCTGCCAACAGCGGGCGTACGGTGGGTGTCTTGGCAATGGTGCGTAGTCCGGCGCGCAAGTCTCCCCAGGGATGGCTGTTGGCGTCTCGGGCCGCCGGGGTCTCGGAGTGTCGGATGCGCGAGAGCAAGGCGGCGGAGATGACGAAGCTCAGCGCATCGAAGACGAGCGCGAGCGGCGCGGTCAACCATTGGATCAACACGCCAGCGAGCCCA
>JBNKZR010000510.1:0-5063 GCA_050301735.1 Polyangiaceae bacterium
CGGGGCAGGGTGAGGCGGTGGCGCCATCACACAGAGTCCAGGCTGAAGCCGTGGGCACGTCCAAGTCGGCCACGTCCGCCGACAAGCGTGTCATCGGCGCGCGCACGTCGCCGACGCTGAACACGGTGGCGTTGAGGATGTCGCTCGGAGCGAGCTCGAGGTCGGCGAGGTAGTCGCGCAGCTGTCCGTACTTGGTGTGCAGCTCGGCGAGCACCGGCTCGGTGGGGGCTTCGTCTGCGAGTAGGGCCTGCAATTGTGGGGAAGTCTCGACGGCGAGCGCTTCTCGATCGAGCACTCCGGCGTCGATGTACGCGGCGTAGGTGTGGCCCGGGTTCAGGGCGTGACCGGAAGACGGACGCGCCGCTAGCGCGTTGTGGCAGACGTATTTGCCGGAAGACGGCGAGTACAGAAGCTTCAACGGCGGGCTGGAGAGATCGGTCAAGTCGACGACGTGAAAGCGCTCCACCAGCGTGGAGAATTCGACGCGCCCCGAGAAGCGGAAGATGATCGTGGGCGATGCGCTGAATCCGTCGGCGTGCTGCTCGACGGCGTCGATGAAGTTTCCGACGAGCGCCGTCTTTGCCGGGAAGTCGCCCAGCTGCGGTTGCCCTTGCTCGAGATAGAAGTCGTTCGGGAACGGCAGCCGAAAGTAGTCGCCGAGATCCGCGTCGGTGCCAGGCACTTCGAAGTAGGCGCGCACCTGCCCCATGGTCGGCTCGTCGCAATCGTCGGCGGGCTCCGGCGGCGCGGGTGTGTCCGTCTCGCCCGCGTCTGTTGCGGCGGGAGTCGTGTCCGTGCCGGCAGGATCGGGGCTTGCCACGTCCGTGCTCGCCGTATCCGTCGTCGCGGGCGCGTCGGTGCCCGCCGGGCTGGGCTCGGTGTCCGTCGTCTCGCTCGAGTCGGTCATGCCCGAAGGCGAGCCCTGGTCCGTGCCTAGAGTGACGTCGGTTGCGTCGATGTCGGTGGCCGCGCAGGTGGGATCGTCCGTGCCGCATACCGCGGTGGAAGATTCGAAACGATCCGGGCTACAGCCTGTGACCCATACCGAACTGCTCAGGGCGCCGCCGGCGATGACCGCCAACCGCGCGTGCTTGTGAAGATCGAAGTACGCCAAGTTCTGAAAGCATAGCGCAAGCCAAGGGGAGGGTGCGATCAGAGTCTTCGCCTGCGAGTTGTTCGCGGATGCGGGGCGATCGCGTTTGGCCTCGGCGCAATCCTGCTATGGTCATCGACCCATCATGCAGAGCACATGTCATCCCTGGTCCCGCACGCTCCGACGTCTAGGCTTCTACACCGGTGGCACGCTGTCGTTGATGGTGGGATTCGGTGCGTGCAGTAGCGGCTCGGCAGAGCGCATGGATCCGGGTGCCATCGCAGCCGGTCCCGCGGTGATGGCGGAGCCGCCGCCTGCGCCGACACCTGCCGGCGCCGCGAGCGTTCAATACGGCTTCTTGCCGACCACGGTGACGCCCGCCGACGCGCTGAGCGCGTACGAAGAA
Source organism: Polyangiaceae bacterium (assembly GCA_050301735.1). Classification (GTDB taxonomy): domain Bacteria; phylum Myxococcota_A; class Polyangia; order Polyangiales; family Polyangiaceae; genus SZUA-265. Next base: position 1,500 of record JBNKZR010000510.1, read on the forward strand.
TGGAAAGCGAATTACGTCGAGGAATGTTCGGCCACCGTCTCGCGCGTGCTTTACGAAGACCCCAGCAAGACCGTCTCCGAGGGCATCGGCTATGGCATGCTCCTATCCGCCTACCACGGGGACCAGGCGACGTTCGATAACCTGTGGCAGTACTACAAGGACAACGCCGACGGCAACGGCTTGATGCACTGGGAGCGCTTGGGTTGCGAGGGTGAGGCGAGTGGCAACAACGCCGCCTCCGACGCGGACATCGACGCTGCGATGGCATTGATCAAGGCCAGTTGTCAGTGGCCGAACACCGGCGGTCGGCACGACTACGCGGCGGACGCGACCGAACTGCTGCGTGACATCCGGCGCGTCGAACTCACGCGGCAGACGGAGTCGGAGTACTTCTTGCGGCCAGGGGACTCCTTTGGCGGTGCCACGTGCGTCAACTACTCGTACTTTGCCCCCGGCTACTACCGCGTCTTCGCCGACTACATGACGGCGGACGCGACCGTGTGGGACAGCATGCCCGCCACCGCCTATGACTTGATCAACGTCGCGGCCCATCCCACCACGGGCCTGGTGCCCAACTGGGCAGAGACGGACGGCACGACGCCGCCGAGCGGTTGCGACTGGTACGAAAACCCCGAGCGCTACGGTTGGGACGCCGTCAGAACGCCGTGGCGCGTCGCCATCGACTACATGTGGTGGGGGGACACTGCGGCGCAGGCTTACTTGCAGAAGCTCTCGGCCTGGGTGGAGTCGATCGGCGGCATCGCGAGCGTCAAGGCTGAGCATTCCGTCGATGGCACGCCGTTGGTCGACTACGGCAGCAACCCGGCCAGCGGTGGGCTTGCCTTCAGCGCCATCGCGGTCAGCCAAGAGCTCTCCGACGCCTACTTCGACTACCTGATGAGCAACCGCACCTCGGGTTACTACCACGAGTCGCTGCGCGCGCTGTACTTGCTCGCCGCCTCGGGGCTGATGACCCACGATTGCGCGGGCGTCGTCTACCCCTGAGTGGTGTTCATCTGCGGCGTGTGGCGGCGCCACGCTGGCCAATCGCGCCGCAGCCGGTATCAGGGCGCGGGTGGGGGGGCCGTCGGGCTCGGTGCGGGAATGGGGTGCGCCGGCAAGGGTTCGGGCTGAGCCGGGTCGAGTGGCAGATGCGGTGATGGGGCGGCCGCGGGCGGCGCTGACGGGCTCGGCGGATTCGTCAGACTCGTCGGCATCTCCGGCGCCGGAGCGGGCTCTGATGCTGGCGCATTCGGATCGTCCGGAGGGGTCGACGGAGTGTTGGGGTGGTCGCCCTCGGTGGACAGGCCGAAGCCGTAGGGGAAGAGCGGGTCGTAGTTCGCATCCCCGACGTTGATCGGGATTTGAGCCATCGAGCGCGGCCAAGTGTGGGGCAGCTTGCCGGTGAACGGGTAGTCGCCGAAGAGCACGTCGGTGATGCCGGCGCCTTCCGTGCCGGGCAGCCACGCCGCGATCACGGCATCGGCCAGTTCCAGTACCTCACCCAGGATCATCGGGCGACCACTCATCAAGATCACGACGACGGGGATGCCCGCGGCCTTCAGATTGCGCACCGTCTGCACGTCGTCCTCATGCAGGCTCAAGTCGTCACTGTCACCGCTGCCTTCGGCGTAGGGTCGTTCACCGATGACGGCAATGGCGACCTCGGCGCCACTGACGCCTTGCCCGTCGGGAGAGAAGCTGACGCGACCGGGCGTCTCGGCCAGGGTCGATTCCAACGCCTCGCGCACGCTCGTGCCCTCGATCACGTCGCCTGTGCCGCCTTGCCAACTGATCGTCCAACCGCCGCACTGGCGACCCACGTCATCGGCGCTGCGCCCGGAGAGGTGGACCTTCTGCACGTCTTTCGAAAGCGGCAGCAGGTTGCCTTCGTTCTTGAGCAAGACCTGCGACTTTCGCACGGCTTCACGTGCCACGGCGCGATGCGCTTCCTTGCCGAAAGCGCCGAGCAGCTCGCCCTGGACCTGGATGTTGCCGGAGCGGTCGCGGTCGTAGGTGCCGGGCTCCAGCATTCCGAGCTCGCACTTGGTCGCCACGATGCGCGTCACCGCATCGTCCACGCGCTCCTGGGGGATGCGATCGGGAACCAACGTGCCCATGGTCGTGATGAAGCCCGTGTAGGCTTTGGGGTTCATCACCATGTCGATGCCGGCGTTGATGGCGGAGGCGAGTTGCGTGCCGTACTGACCCGGCAACTGCTCCACGGCCTCCCAATCGGAAACCACGAAGCCATTGAAGCCGAGCTCGCCCTTGAGCACGTCGTTCAGCAGCGGGCCATGGCAGTGCATCTTGATGCCGTCGATGCTGCTGTAGGAGGCCATCACCGAGCCGACACCTGCTTCGATGGCTTTGGCGTAGGCCGGCAACAGCTCGGAGCGCACGTCGGCCAGGCTCATCTCGGAGTCGCCCTGGTCCTCGCCGCCGACGGTGTTGCCATCGCCGATGTAGTGCTTGGCGCAGGCGAGCACGCTGGCTTCGCCTTGCCCGAGGTGCTGTCCTTGCAGACCCCGAACCATGGCGGGGCCGAACATCTCCGGGAGTTCCGAACTCTCGCCGTAGGCTTCGTAGGTTCTGCCCCAGCGTTCGTCTTTGGCGACCGCGAGCACCGGAGAGAAGGTCCAGTCGATGTTCGTCGCGGCCACTTCACGCGCCGTCACCCGCGCGATGCGCTCGACCAACTCGGGGTCACGCGTGGCGCCCAAACCGACGTTGTGTGGGAAGATCACGGCCCCCTGCACGTTGTTGTGCCCGTGCACGGCGTCGATGCCGTAGATCACCGGCAGCTGGGTCTCCGACTCCAGCGACTGCTGGCGGAAGTCGTTGACCATGCGCGCCCACGCCATCGGGTTGTTCGACAGGGGCGACGAACCGCCGCCGGACAGGATCGAGCCGATGCCGAACTGCGCCACGTCGTTGGGGGTGCGCACGTTGCCGCGGTCGGGCTGCATCATCTGCCCGTATTTCTGGGCCGGCGTCATCTTGGACACCAGCGCGCGCGCGCGGTCGATGCACTGCTGGCTCGGAAAGCCCCCGTCCTTGCCCGCGTGGATGGCGGCCATCGGTTGCTCCGGCGCCAGGCACTGGACCTTCACTTCGACCGGATGCGTCTCCTTGAGCGGAAACGAGTGCTGACAAGCGACGGGGAGCGTCGTCAGTAGCAACGCTCCCCAAAACCTCTGGTGAAGTCTCATCCGGTCTTTCGTTCTTTCAGGGACGGCTCTTGATCTGACCTGCGAACGCCATCGACTTGGCTTCGACGCTCTGCACTTCGACGTAGCCTTGAGAGCTCGCAGGGTTCAAGCCGTCGCTGGCTTCCATCGAAGAGTCGGCCTCGTTGTACAGGCTGTGGGGGCAGTCGGTGAGCTTCTGGAAGTAGATGTTGCCCTTGTACATGCCCAACTGGACCGTGCCCGTCGCGCGCGCGGCGAGCGAGTCGATGGCTGCCTGCGCAGCGCGCGTGGCAGGGTCGAAGTAGCGTCCGTCGTAGATTTGGTCGGCGACGAGGCGCGACAGATCGCGGAACAGATCGCTCGAGCGCCGGTC
>JBNKZR010000511.1:0-5063 GCA_050301735.1 Polyangiaceae bacterium
CTTGTAATCGGGATACGTGGTCCCGGCGCCGATGGCGGTGATGAAGGGTCGCTCGGTCCTCAGGATGTCGCCGTCCCATTCGCCGGCCTCGAGTTCGAGAAACGGCACGATCTGCCCGTCACCCTCCTTCGCGGCCTCGAGCACCGTGAAGGGGTCGAGCCGCACCAGTTCGCCACCCTCGTTGGCATAACGGTCGCAGGCCCCGGCGCGGCCCTCGGCGATCGGATCCGCACACTCGGCGACGAATTGCGAGCGCCCGCCGAGCAGGCCCGGGTTGGTGAAGTGAAACTGGCTCCACAACTCGTCCAGGCGGTTTTCGACGGGTGTGCCGGTGAGCGTCAGCTTGAAGCGTGCGCGCAGGGAGTAAGCGGCTTGGGCGACCTGGCTCTCGGGGTTTTTGATCGTTTGCGCCTCGTCCAGCACGATGATGTCCCAGTCGACGGCGGTGAGCAGGTCTTGGTCCAGGCGGGCGATGGCGTAGGACGTCAGCGTCACCGCGACGTCGGGATCGAGCTCGCGGTTCTTGCCGTGGTAGACCGAGTAGCTCAGATCGGGCCGGAACTTGGAGAGCTCTGCGGCCCAGTTGTGAACGACGCTGGTGGGGCACACCACGAGACAGCGCCCCTTCAGGATGCACAGGGTTTGCAACGTCTTGCCCAGGCCCATGTCGTCCGCCAAGATGGCGCCCATGCGCGCATCACGCATGAAGCTCAACCAATTGACGCCGCGGCGCTGGTAACCGCGCAAGTCGGCCTGCAAGCCCTCGGGCAGTTTCGCCTCCGGCAGGTGTTCCAGGCCCCGCACCAGAGCGCGGAAGGGTTCGAGCTCTGCCGGGGGCGGGGTGTCCAAGGCTTCGCACAGCTCGAGCAGTGCCGGTGCCGCGTGGGCCGGGAGCTCGCCGTCGCGCTCTTGGTCGCGGGCTTGCAACACTTGTTGCAGCAGGTTCGCGTGCTGGGCCAGCCACTCCGTGGGCAAGGGCGCCCAACCCCCGCCGAGCAAGGGCACCAAGCTGTGCCCTTCCGCCCATGCGCGAGCCACGGCCTCCGCACTGGCTTCGAGCATGCCGCCATCAGCGCGACCGCCTTCGCTCACGCCGCCGCCGCCACTGCCTGCGGCCCACCGCGTCGTCTCGTTGCCCGCTTCGCCGGACGTCCCGCCTTGGCCCACGAATTTGACACCCAGCCCCCCAGCTCCGCGTTCCAACGTCGCTTCCAGCTGCGTGCGGCGGATGAATCCCTTGCCTTGGCTGCCGCGTACTTCGCCGGCAAAGGCGTCGAGCCGCGCGGCGAGATCCGTCGCGGCGTCGCCTTCGGTGAAGATCCGCACGCCGGGGGACATGCCGAGCGCTTCTTTGGCCCGGGCGAGCACGCGCCGCTCCTGCTTTTCGTCGCGCATCGGGATGTCGCCCCCGAGATGAACGAGGCGCCCGCCGTCCACGCGCGCCAGCGGGGGATCGCCGTAGACCAACGTCAACATCGCCGTCAGGCGGTCGCCCTGCTGCTCGGCTTCGACCACGGCGCGGGGCTTGGCCTCGCGGGTGATCTTCGGCAGCTTGGCTTCGGTGGTATCGACCTCGAAGCGTTGCAGCATCGCGGGCAAGACTTCGGTCACCAGCGTGAGCCCGGCGGACTTGGGGTACTCCTTGCGGTCGGGGAGCTTTTCGAGCTTGGCGCCGGTGGCGTCGGTGTCCGCCAACAAGTGCAGGGTGTCGCCCGCCAGGGCCACGCCCGAGGCGACCACCTCGGTGATGCGCGGATCGGCGGCGAGCTCCACCAGGTAGCCAGCCGTGGTGGCCGTGATCTTGGCTCGCGGTTTGAATTGCTCCGTGCCGACGTGCACGGAAGTGCCGTCGAGTTCGACGTTGCGCGCCGAGGCCAACAGCTTGATCACCGAGACGCACTGCTCCGGAGGCAGCGGACCCCGAACGCGTTGGGCCAGCACGCGGTCGACCATCAGATCGCTCTGCGACGGTGTCAGCTCGACGCCCATGTTCTTGGTCGCGACGGCGCTGGCCAGCGTCTTGTCGAGCGGCATTTCGCTCCCGTCTTGTTTGATGATCACGCGTTCTAGAGAGAGCTCTCCTCGGTGGCGGGAGAAGCGGTAGACCATCTTGGCGTCGTGGCTGCGGCCCACGGGCAACTCTTGCCCCTCGGCTCGGGCCTTGCGCACCGCGATCACGGCGGCCGCGACATGTTCGCAGCAGGGCGCCCGAGATTCACAGTCGCAGGCCCACTCTTCGTCGTCGGGGTAGAGCTGCACGGTGCGGGGCACGACGCGTCCCGTCTCTTTGACGCGACAGACGATCTCTTCATCGTCGGCGCGCTCGCCGGTGACGGAAAAACGGCGCACCAGCTCGACGGCCTTGGACCAGGTGCCAGGTGAGCAGGATGAGCGTACAGCTTTGAACAGTTCGTCCATGAAGAGATCGAAAAGGCGACGGCCGCGCTAGGCTGGCGTCACGAGGTTTTGGGGTCGCCCCGAGAGGAACGCGGCGACGTTTTCCACGCTCTGTTCGAGCAGACGACGACGGGCCTCGACACTGGCCCAGGCCAGATGAGGAGTGATGAGGCAGTTGGGCAGAGCGAGCAAGGGGTGGTCTTCGGGCGGTGGCTCTTGGCTGAGCACGTCCAAGCCCGCGCCGCGCAGCTTCCCGGCGTGCAGCGCCTCGGCCAGGGCCGCTTCATCCACCAGCGGGCCGCGCCCGGTGTTGATCAGGATCGCCGTGGGCTTCATCGTGCCCAGGCGCCGGGCGTCGACGAGGTGTCGCGTGGCCTGCGTCAGGGGGCAATGCAGGGACAGCACGTCGGCGCTTCGAAACAGTTCGTCCAAGTCGACGCGCCGCACGTAGCGCGGGTCGTCGCGGTTGCCTTTTGGACGATGGCTGGTCGCCACCAGGACCTTCATGCCGAAGGCCGCGGCGACCAAGGCGACACCCTGGCCGATGTGGCCGAAACCGACGATGCCGAAGGTCTTGTGCGCCAGCTCGCTGATGGGCAAGAGCGGGTTGCTGAATTGCCCGCTGCGGCTCCAGCGACCGTCGCTGGAAGCGGCGGCGTGCTCACTGACGCGGTTGTTCAGCTCCAACAACAAGGCGAAGACGTGTTGGGTGACCGAATCCGTGCTGTAGCTGGGCACGTTGCTGACGGAGATGCCACAGCGGTGCGCGGCGTCCAGATCGACGACGTTGGTGCCCGTGGCCAACACACTGATGAACTTCAGTCGCGGCAGGCGCGAGAGCACGTCCTCGTCGAAGACCTCCTTGTTCGTCAGCACGACGTCGGCCTCTCGGCAACGCGCGACCAGCTCTGGGCCGCAGCGCTCGTAGGTCGTGACGCTGCCGAGAGCTTCGAGCGCGCTCCAATCCAGATCGTTTTGGGTGGTGGTCAGGCCGTCGGCGACGACGATGTGGGGTCGGGTCATGGGTGGGCCTCGGCGCGCGAAGGGCTTAGCACATCGCTCCGCTCGGGTGGGGCGGCGGTGGCAAGCGCCGCGTCGGAGTGCTCGGCAGTAGCGAACGCCGCGCCGGAGTGCTCGGCAGTAGCGAACGCCGCGCCGGAGTGCTCGGCGGTGAGCAGCGCGGAGCCGGAGCGTTCGAAGCCGAGGCTGCCGAAGGCGTCGAGATCGAGCTCACTCGCGGGCTTGTGCGCGAGGTGTTCTTCGCAGGCGTCGAGCACTGCGTGCACGCTCTGGTGGCGCAGCACTTGGCGCAAGAACGAGCGGTCCGCATCGACGGCGCGGCCCACGTAGCTGACGAGCTCTTTCAGTGGCCCGAGTGAGCCCCGCTTGCGCTTGGGGAAAGCGGCTTCGTAGCGCTGCGCCACGTCGCAGAGGTGCGCACACAGCTCGCTGCCGGAGGGATGGATCGGGTCTTGTCCCTGGCGCAGCTGTTCGATCTGCTGGAAGATCCACGGATTGCGCAGCGCTGGGCGCCCGATCATGACGGCCTGGCAGCCCGTCTCGCGTTGCATGCGCAGGGCATCTGCCGCGTACCAGACGTCGCCGTTGCCGACGACCGGGATCGAAAGCTCGCGCACCAACTCGGCGATGATGCGCCAGTCCGCCACACCACGATAGAAGTCACAGCGCCGCCGAGGGTGAACGGTCAGAAAATCGACGCCGCAGGCCTCCAACAACTTCGCGGTGGCCACGACCTGGGCTGCGTCATCGAAGCCCGCGCGGATCTTGGCGGAGAGCAGCCCCGGGGTGTGTCGACGCATCTGTTCGAGTACGCGGGCGAGCAACCTGGGGTCCTTCAGCATCGCGGAGCCGACGCCCTTCCTCACCACGCGCGGCATGGGGCAGCCGAGGTTGATGTCGACGACGTCGGCGCCGGCAGCAGCGACGATCTCGGCGGCCTCGGCCATGTGCTCGGCCAGGTTGCCCATGACTTGCACGCTCAGCGGCACCCCGCCGCGTTTGTCGACGGCCCTGGCCAGTTGCTTTTCGTTGGGGCGCTGCTGGGTGATGCGGACGAACTCCGTGCACACCAGGTGCAGCCCGCCGCGCTCGGTCATCAGCGCTCGAAACTCGGCGTGGCTGACGCCTTCCATCGGGGCGAGCACCATTGGGCCGTCGAAGGGCCAACGCGGCTCGGCGGCTGGCGCGCCGGGGGTCGCGGTTTGCGGGAGATCGGGCGAGGTCATCAGGCGACGGATCCGTCGTGAAACGAGCACGTGGGCCTACGACAGATCCCGCCCCAAGTCACGTCGGGTGGGCCAGATCCGGGGCGGGGGCGCGCCCGTGCGCCGCGTCGAAGCGCTTTGCAGCGCGAAGGGCGCGGCGATCCCGGCAGGTCCCGAATCCAGCGCCACGCACTCGCACAGCGACGGCCTTTCAACGGCTGTGCTCGTCGAGTAGACTGGCGCCGTGTCCCGACTTTGCGCGACGGTGGTCGCAGCTTGCTTCGCCTTCGGCTGCAGTGCGGATTCCCGCGAGGAGCCCAGCCCGGCACAGATGTGTCGAGAGCTGGCCGACGAATGCGCCGACCTGGGTCGCTCGCACTTCGACGAGTGCGCGCAGATCGGTGAACGCGGCATCGACGACCCGACGCGGGAGGACCACTG
>JBNKZR010000512.1:0-5060 GCA_050301735.1 Polyangiaceae bacterium
GGGTCGTCGGGCAGCGACCCTACACCCTCGCCGCTCATGACCTCGCCACCGTCTCCGCCTGGCGTCGGCTCACCGCTCGCGGGCGGGGCGCCACCCGATAATTCTGAACCCGCACCGTTACTTGGTAGCCCATCGCTCATGCCAGAGCCGGCGGGTGCGGCACTTTGCGACGAGTCGCCGCCTGACGCGCTCCCAGCTGTCGGGTTGGAGCCGAGGGCACCGCTCGCAGGCGAGCCCTCATCCACTGCGCCGCCCGTCAGGTTCGTTTCTTCATCACCAGGGCTGTCCGAGGCGCAACCACCAAGGGCGGCTGAGGCGAGGAGTACAAATGGGGCGCGTGCCAATCTCAACATGGGAATACAATCTGTGTTGGTCTCGGTGGGTTTGATCCGGCTTAGCCAATCTCAGCATCCACAGACACTCGGCGCCCGCCAAACACAGCGGCTACCAGCCCAAAACCCCAAGGAGTGCGAACTTGGTGCCACCGCCGTAGCGCGCCGCACTCTTGCGGAGCAACGCGGTGCAGTGGTCGCATATCTCTACGCTCCATTCGGATGAACGCAGACACCCGGCCGAGCTCAGTGCTGACCGTGGCAAGTACGTCGGCACCAAGCCTCTCGTCCTAGCCGAGCAGCGCTCGCGATCCCACGGCAGGGCACACTGTGATGGACCTCAACAGGTCGGTCGGCGGCGGCGCGCCATCAGGACAGACAAGGCCAGCGCAAACGTCCTCCAAGGCGCCTTCGACGCCTGGCCGGCAACGACATTGCAGCCGCCGGGGGGGCCTTCTCGGGGGTTCTCCGGTGGCTCCCTCGGGGCGATGGGGCCGGGACCACTAGACGTCCCGGTCGTTGGACTCGGGTCGGACGAGTCTGTGTCCTCCGGCGCTGGGTCCGGCAGCTCTGGCTCGGGGAAGTCCGGATCGATAGGCACCGTGTCGCTGAACCCAGTGGCGTCATCCGCCGTCAGAGAAAGCACCGCGTAGCCATCGACGAAGTTGACGTTGGCAGGGGAGTGGGTCGAGAGATTCTTGGGTGAAGGCCAGCTGCCGCTGCTCCACCCTGACGGTCGAGAGGCTCTCGTGAAGTCCTCCCGCCACTCGACTTCGAACGTTCCATCGGTGTACGACGAGTACTGTACCCAGTTGATGTACTGGTGAACCGGCAGGATTGCTGGGTCGAAGTTACCGCCGAAGCTGGCGTCTCCTGGCCAGATGTTGAAGCGAAACTGCATGCCGGACTCGGTGTTCTCGGCGTACGCGGCGGCCGTCTCCCCTGTCTCCCTGCGGATCTCGACGTCATCGATGAACCAGGCGATGTAGTCAGGAGTCCATTCGTACATGTACGTGTGGTACGCGCCGCAGAGGTCTTCCATGCCCTCGTACGTTTCGCTGTGGGTGGCCTCTGGCAAGCCATAGAGTGCGTTCGTCTCTAGTTCACAGTCAGCACGCAGCTTCTCGAAGTCCAGCTCGTTCCAGAATACGGTGGAACCCTCCGAGCGATCCTTCCAAAGGAAGAACGAGCTCACCACGCCGTCGCCAGCTGCAAAGCGGATGCGAGCTTCGAACCGGCCGTACTGGTATGCCGTGCTCCGGACCAGCTCGCCGCTCTTCACCGCGTGTGCGGAGGGGGACGCCAACAGGATGGCGGCACCGGCGATAACGGAGGAACAGATTTGGAGTCTGGTGAGATTGATGGGCGTTCGCATGCGCTGTGGATCTGGGAAGAAATGTTGGTGGATGGGGTTGGTTTCTTGTTCCCATCTTGCTCCAGGGGCAACCCAGGATTTCGCATTTCTTGGGGCAATGCCCCCGTCACGGCAACGCTGGTTCAATAGTGAGCAGTAGCACACCCGGCGATGGAAGACTGAACGTCGAGCTGAAGGTGTCGCCGCACAAAGCCTCGCCAACGCTCAACGCTGGTGCAGTCATCGACGTACGCAAGGCGCCCCACGTTGCATCATCCATGTTGGCCATGGTGGGGCGTCCCAAACCGTCCCAGGTTCCCCAGGCATCACCCTGGAGGTTGTCCAGTTGGTAGACTGCTACATCGTAGGCCGTTTCTGGATCAAGCCCTTCGACGGTGATGGCAATGTCCTCGGCAGGCTGTGCGGCGTAGTAGGTGTCGTTGCGGAAGCCGTCGCCCGGGTTTTGGCCATTATAGATTAACACTTGCACACCGCCGTCGGAGGTGTCCCGAGCCGTCATCCCCCCGACGTTGCCCTCGCCTTCGATGGTGAAGGAACGCTGTTCATCTCCCATGCGAGCTAGGAACGCGTAGGCGTTGTAGGCGGCCTTCTTGATGCCCTCACGGCTGTACAGTCCCATCGCACCGATGAAGGGATTGTCTTCGAGCACGTAGTCGCCAGGGTCGTCATACCCTTCGTCGAATACGTCCGACAGCGTCCACCAGGCATAGGCAGTGGGATAGCGCTTGCCTTCGAGGGCGCAGCGCCGCGCGATGTCGGCGTAGGTTTGGGCGACGAAAGCAGCGCCTTGAATCGTCTCTTGAGGCTCCCATTCCGGCTCGGTGCCGGCCGTCCCCTCGACACCTCTCAGACCGAACTCCCAAGTGGGACCGAACTCAGTCACGGCGATCGGGACGTCTGTGTAGCCGTAGCGGTCCAGCAAGTTGATGCCGTTGAAGTACCCAGTGATTGACTCGAGGAAGCTCCAGGAATGAAAGGCGAAGAAGTCCAACGGGCTACCGTTGGTGGAAACGTGGTCGAGGAACAGCGTTCCCACCATCGAGCCTTCCTCCAACTCCCCGGGCTGACTGGCCACGGGGCCCCCAACCGCGCTGTCTGGCAACACGGCGCGAACTCCCGCTGCCGAGGCGTCGTACAGCTGGAAGTACTCGTCGAGTGTCCCCTTCCAGAACTTGTTGCTGCAGCACTCGGGCTCGTTCCACACTTCCCAGTACCAGTTCTTGACGGTGTCTTCTCCGTAGCGCTCGACGCTGTGCTGCGCGAGTTCACGCACCAACGCTTCCCACTTGTCGTAGTCCTTGGGCGGAGAGACGATCATCTTCCAGTCGAACACAGTTTGGCTGGGATCGGCGGCCAAGGCGGACGGCATGGGGGCGAGCTCCAAGATGGGCGCGATACCGTTGGCTACTAGAAAATCGAAGATGTCATCGAATCGGGTGAAGTCGTACACCGGATTCCCGCTCGCATCCTCGCTGTAGATCCCGATGTCGTCATGGAAGAGTCCGTGACCGCGCACGCTTCGAAGTTCGAGAGTTTCCACGGCCTCCACGGTCTGCTCTCGAAGTGTCTGAGACCAGCGTTGGCCGTCGAAGCTCTCCCGATCCTGGGCTTGAAACTCTGGGGCCAACAGGTCTCGATCCAAGTACAACCCGATTCGACCGAGGCCGTACGTCGTCCAGAAATGGGGCAATGGCCCCCAAGGCTCAGCGCCCGCAACAATCCGATATGGGGCTGAGCTGACGTCGTCCGAAGGAAAGGTGCCTGCGCACTCGACGGTTTCTGGGATCGTGACCACCGGCTCTTCGTAGGTCGGCGGTGGGATCGGGGCGGAAGGGACACTGCTACCCGTAGCCGCACCCAGATCAGATCCTGGGGTGGATTCCGACTCATCACTCGAGCCGTCGCCACAGCTGGCGAGGGTCAGGCAGCAGGCGGCGTAGGCCTCGAAGCGAAATTTCATGCTAGAACGATCCTTCTGAGTTAACGACTTGCGCGTCTTCTCACCCAAGGAGCCGACAAGCCAAGGAGCAGGCCGAACCAAGCCCAGGGGCTCGAAGGTTCACCCCGGCCCATACGACACCCACCATCGCTCCCAGCGCTGCCTTCCGTCGCCGGGGCGGTTCCCTCCGCCGGACCCATGGCTGGGGTAGCAGCGCCAGGTTCGGCAGGGGCGGGGGTCGGTCCGACGGGGGCACCTGGCAGAGGATCCTGAGCGGGTGTGGGGCCGACGGGGGCGCCCGGCAGGGAGGGAGTCGCGTCGCCGGTTTCGGGATCTGGTGTCACTCCGGGCTGCGTGTCACCCGGGGGCGTGTCGCCGGGCTGCGTGTCGCCGGGAGGGGTGTCGCCGGGCTGCGTGTCGCCGGGAGGGGTGTCGCCGGGAGGGGTGTCGCCGGGAGGCGTCGCGTCCATTCCCCCGGGGGCGGGGTCGCTCACCGGTTCATCTGGAGCGGTGTCGGGACCCGGCTCGGTACCGCCGGGCACGGGATCGACCGGTTCGCTTCCAGGTTCGTCCGGCATGGTCGGCATTGGGTCCACAGGCTCCTCGGGCTCTGGCTCGGCGATCGGTCCCGCGCCTTCTGGGTCCATCGGTGCCGCGCCCGCTATGCCAGTCGCATCGTCCGCTGTCAGCGAGAGCACGGCATAGCCGTCGACGAGCGCGACGTTGTCGGGTGAGTGGGTCGACAAGCCCTTGGGAGATCCCCAGGTCCCGGTCAACCACCCCTCAGGCAGTGAGTCACCGCCGAAGTCTTCGCGCCATTCGGGAGTGAACACTCCGTCGGCGTACGAAGAGTACTGCACCCAGTTGATGTACTCGAACAAGGGCAAGATATCTGGAGAGAAGTTCCCGCCGAACGTGGAGTCTCCCGGCCAAACGTTGAAGTGGAGTTGCATGACATCGGCGTTGTCTCTGAACGCCGCGTGTTCCTCTGCGGTAGCACGTCGCACTTCAACACCATCGACGAACCAAGCGGTGTAGTCAGGCGTCCATTCGTAGGCGTACGTGTGGAACCCGGTGCACCAATTGCCGTCGGTTCCATGAGACTGCGTGTGGTTCGACTCGGGGAGACCGTAGAGCGCGTTCGAGAACATCTCGCAATCTGCCCACACCGTTTCGAGATCCAGTTCGTTCCAAAACACGTCCTCCATCTCTGACGCGTCTTTCCAAAGGAAGAACGAACCGACGATGCCGTCCCCTCCGGCAAATTGCACGCGCGCCTCGAAGCGACCATATGGGAAGGAGGCTGAGGTGTAGAGTTCAGCGCTGCTAACTGCGTGAGCTGGCGAGGCCAGCGACCCAATTGCAGTGCAGCAGAGCGTCAGGAGACACGACTTGGTCAGAACGTTGGATATGC
>JBNKZR010000513.1:0-5057 GCA_050301735.1 Polyangiaceae bacterium
CTGACTCTTCGGTACTGACGAAGTTGAGGGCGATCACACAAGTCGGCTACGCACGACAGTCCGATGGGAGCTACGCCACCCAGCCGCTACCACCTCTCGAGTTCGACTACACCTCGGCCGAGCTGAACACCGAACTTCGGTTCCTGCCCGAGGAGAGTCTGGCTGGGATTTCAGGCGGCGTCGATGGGGCCAAGGCGCAATGGGCCGATCTCGACGGTGAAGGCATTCCCGGGGTGGTGCTCTCGACACAAGGAGCGATGTTCTACAAGGCCAATCGCGGCGCGGGCGAATTGGGTGCACCGCTTGCGCTGAGGGAAGCACCAAGCGGCGCCGAGCTCGCTTCCGGCAGGCTGCAACTGACGGACATCGATGGCGATAGTCGGTTGGAGCTCGTTGCGCTCTCCGCCGACGGGGTGGGTACGACGCCGCGCACGGACGAAGGCACCTGGGCGACGTTTCATGCTCTTTCCGCCGCTCCGAACTTGGACTGGAACGACCCCAATCTGAGATTTGTCGATCTGGACGGTGATGGTCGTGCGGACGTACTGATCAGTGAGCACGACTGCTTCGTTTGGTACCGTTCACTGGGCAGAGACGGTTACGCCGCGCGAGAGACGCTCAGCAAGGCGAATGACGAAGGTAGAGGGCCGCGGGTCGTCTTCCTGAATACGGCAGAAACCATCCAGCTCACGGACATGAGTGGGGATGGCCTGATGGACATCGTTCGGGTTCGCAACGGGGAGGTGTGCTACTGGCCAAACCTGGGCTATGGACGTTTCGGTAAGAAGATAACACTGGGCGATAGTCCCAACTTCGCTGAGCCAGACAGCTTCGACCCCGCTCGCGTTCGGTTTGCCGACATCGACGGCTCGGGCACGTCCGATGTCGCCTACGTCGGACGCACTGGGGTCACCATCTGGCTCAATCAAGCGGGCAATGCATTGGGGCCGGCGCAGCACATCACCGACCTACCGAGCCTGGACTTGGCTTCCCGAGTGACGTTCACCGATCTGTTTGGGAACGGCACGGCAACGTTGGTGTGGTCGTCACCATGGCGGGAAGGCACGCAGCCTATCGGCTACGTGGATCTGATGGGCGGGCTCAAGCCGCACCTCTTGCGCGGCATCAAGAACAACCTCGGCGCCGAGACGCGCATGACTCACCGCTCTTCCGTTCACTTTTACCTGGAAGACCAGGCCAATGGGCGGCCTTGGCTCACTCGCTTGCCGTTCCCGGTGCACGTCGTCGAAAGGGTCGAGCACTTCGACTACGTGGGCCAGACGCGCCTCGTGCAACGTTACGCCTACCACCACGGCTACCATGACGGTGTCGAGCAGGAGTTCCGCGGTTTCGCGATGGTCGAGCAGTTTGACGCGGAGGTCGTCGGGGCCCAACAGGGCACCGGCCTCTTTCCGGATGCGCCGGCGCCCGAACGCAACCTTCCACCGATCCACACCAAGACGTGGTTTCACACTGGAGCCTTCTTGGGGAAGGAACGTCTGGAGAGGGAGCTCGCCAAAGAGTACTTCGCGGATGACCCGGATGCGCCCTTGTTGCCAGATACGATTCTACCGACAGGTCTGCGCCCCAGTGAGCAGCGCGAAGCGACTCGCGCTCTTCGCGGTCGCGTCTTGCGCCAAGAAATTTACGCGAACGACGACGCGCCTGAGGCCAATGTTCCCTACGCCGTGACAGAAGCGAGCTTCGTCGTGAGGCGTGAGCAGGCGGCGCGGGGGAAGGTCAACGGCGTCTTCTTCGTGCACCCCCAGAACGCCATCACGCTCAACTACGAGCGCAACCCCCAAGATCCGCGGACGACGCAAGACCTGGTGATCGAGGTCGATACTCACGGCAACGTTCTGAAGTCGGCATCCATCGGCTACCCGCGTCGCAACGTGCCAACGCCAAACCCGGGTGCAGGGATTCCGGACTTGAGTGAACAAGGCCGTCTGTGGGCGACCTATAGCGAGTCGAAATTTGCGTCGCAAATCGACGCTGAGACCTATCGCCACAGCGTCAACTACGAGGCGCAGGTTTGGGAACTCACAGGTCTGTCCACACCCAACCCGCAGACTCCGTACACCGGCGATCAAGTCGAGGCCGCCTTCGGTGCGGCGAGCGAAATCCCCTTCGAAGCGGTTGCGTCACCCGGCGTCCTGGAACGCCGTCTCGTCGAACACCAGCGTCGGTTCTTCTACGATGACAGTCTTACGGAAGACGAGATTACGGGAACGCTGCCGCTGGGCCAGATAGGGCAACGCGCTTTGTTGCGCCGGGCTGAAGCGCTGGCTTTCACGCCGGGCCTGTTGAGTGGCCCACTCGAGGGGCGGCCGGACCAGGTCACCCTGACGGGAGATGGCGGCTATCGGCTGGACGCCGGCAACTATTGGAGTCACTCGGGCCGGGCGATCTACGACCCCGCTCGCTTCTACCAAGCCGTCGAATCGGAGGACCCGTTTGGAGCTCGCTTCTCGGTTGACTTCGACGTTCACAGCTTGCTCGTCGTGCGCACAGAAGATCCGTTGCAAAATGTCGTGCTGGCCCAGAACGACTACCGGGCATTGCGCCCGTGGGAACGGACAGATCCCAACGGCAATCGTGTTCAGTTGGCCTACGATGTTCTTCAGCGGGTCGAGCGTATGGCAGTGCTGGGCAAAGTGAGTGAAGCCCTTGGTGACACCCTGCAAGATCCCACTCAGCGCTTCGAGTACTTTCTCGACACCTTCCAAGCCGACGGCACGCCAGTTCACGTGCGCACTTTCGCCCGCGAAGAGCACGGCCCGAGCAACACCCGTTTCCTGGAAAGTGTATCGTTCTCTGATGGTTTCGGTCGCGAGGTGCTGCGCAAGGTCCAGGCCGAACCGGGGCTCGCACCGTTGAGGGAGCCCGACGGCAGTCTGCAGCGCAATCCCGATGGCACGCCGATTCAGGGCGTCGTTTCGCCGCGTTGGGTGGGCACGGGTCGGGTCATCTTCGACAACAAGGGCAACCCCATCAAACAATACGAGCCATTCTTCAGCAGCACGGATGGCTTCGAGACGGAAGACGACTTGGTTCAGTTCGGGGTCACGCCCATCCTGCATTACGATCCACTCGGGCGACTGGTTCGCACACAGAACCCGGACGGCAGCGAGTCACGTGTCGAGTTCGACAACTGGTTTCAGAGTGCTTACGACCCAAACGACTCGGTGCGCGATCAGAGTGGCGCTGACACACCTTGGCTTGCGGCGCGGCTCGACCCAAGCGCGCCGGCCGAAGACCAGAGGGCGGCTCAACTCACCCTGGCGCATCTCAACACGCCGAGCGTCACTCATCTCGACAGCCTGGGGCGTCCGTTTTTGGCGGTGGCCGACAACGCTGCCGAGGGCAAATACGAGACGCGCTCGGTGCTCGATGTCGAGGGCAACGTCACCGCGATGACCGATGCCCGTGGGATCACTACATTGACTCAGGTCTTCGATGTGCGGGGTCGACGCATCCGAATCGATTCACCCGAAGCCGGCAAGCGGCTGACCCTGCCCGATGTGGTCAATACGCCCATCCGGGCATGGGATGGGCGCGAGCAGACTTTTCGCACGGCATACGATGCGCTGCGACGGCCCGTCGAGGTGTTCGTGGCTCAGGGGGCCAATCCCGAGCAACTGGTGCAGAAGACGGTCTATGGCGAGGCTCACCCTGCTGCCATGGCAGGAAACCTTCGGGGGCGTGCCTACCAGGTGTACGACGGTGCGGGCGTCGTCACGAGCACTCAGTTCGACTTCAAAGGCAACCTGATGGACACCAGTCGTCGCCTGACGACGGGATTCCAAGCGACTACAGATTGGAGTGCGTTGGGGGGGCTGAGCGACATCACCGCTATCGAGGCGGCTGCGTCTGCACAGCTGGAGGTTCAGAGCTACCCCAACCACACCGAGTTCGACGCGTTGAACCGTGTGACGCTGCAAACGGGGCCAGACAACAGCACGACGCGGCCTGAGTACAGTGAAGCGAGTTTATTGCAAGCGCTTCACGCCAGCGTGAAGCGTGGGCCCGAAGAACTGGTGGTCACCAACATCGACTACAATGCTCGCGGACAGCGCACGCTGGTCGAGTACGCCAACGGGACGAGGACTCAGCTGAGCTACGATCCGCTCACCTTCCGCGTGGTCGAGGTCCTGACCACCAACGCTACCGGGACCCTGAAATTTCAAGACCTGAGCTACACGTACGACCCCGTTGGCAACGTAGTCGACCAGCGTGACCGAGCGGACTTCTCTCCGATCTTCACGAATCAGCCAATTCAAGCTGATGGTCAGTACGTCTACGATGCGATCTATCGGCTTTCAGAGGCGCGTGGGCGTGAGCACCCGGGCCAGCAGGCCATTCCGGAGGATCCGCCGCGGGGTGTGGTTCCCCACGTCAACGACGTCGTGGGCCGCCTCATCGCTTACACTGAAAGTTACAGCTACGACGCCGTCGGGAACATTCAGCAGATGGTGCACAATGCGAACGGCGCGGGATGGACTCGGAACTACCAATACGCGACGGACAGCAATCGCCTACTCCGCACGTCCGTCCCTGGTAACTCCAGTCAGTTCATCGACTATGCCTACTCGGACACGGGGGTCAACAACGCCGGTGCCCACGGTTCGATGACGGCGATGCCGCACCTGAGTGACATCGAGTGGGACTACGCGGACCGCATGCGGCATGCCAATCTCATTGGCGGCGGCGACGTCTATTTCACCTACGATGCGGCGGGGCAGCGGGTGCGTAAGGTCTACGTGCATAGCGGCCGCGTCGACGAACGCATCTACCTCGGCGCCTTCGAGATATACAGGGAGCACACCGCTGGCTCGCTGACGGGCCCGATCCAGCTAGAACGAGAGACCCTGCACATTTCCGATGACACCCGCCGCGTAGCGATGGTCGAAACCAAGACCATCGACACCACCGGCGGCCCCGGCACGATCGACCAACACGAGTGGCGCTTCCAGCTGGACAACCACCTCGGCTCTTCGATGCTCGAACTCGATCGCACCTCCGCGGTGATCAGCTACGAGGAATACCACCCCTTC
>JBNKZR010000514.1:0-5049 GCA_050301735.1 Polyangiaceae bacterium
CGAGCGGACGCCTCCGGACGTGAGGTGGTGGATGTGGGCTGGCTGTTGCGCGAACTCGCGGGCAACCTGACTACGAGTGCGCTCAGTCGCCGTGTGGGTGTCGACCGCTCGACGCTCTCGCGTTGGCTGCAAGGGCAAACCTTGCCCCGCCTGCCGGAGTTCCTGCGCTTCGTGGAAGCGACTTCGGGACGCTTGCTGGACTTCTTGGCGATTTTCGTCGACCCGCGACGCCTCGCCTCCGCCAAAGCGGCGTACGACTACTTGCAGCATCAACGCCGCATCGCCTACGAGCAGCCGTGGAGCCACGCCGTGCTCCACGCCCTGAGCGTTCACCACGGACCAGATCAGGTGCGTCGCATTGCCGACACCATCGGGCTGTCGCGCAGCGCGGTTCGGGAGCAACTGGCGGCTCTCGAGCGGGCCGGTGTCGTGCAACGAGCCGCGGGCAGGTACGAAGCGAAAGCCGCTCTGACGGTCGACACCAGTCACCGCCCCGAGCTCGACTACCAGCTCAAGCATCATTGGGCGGCGGTCGGTCTGGAGCGGCTGGAGCGCACGCGTGCGAAGAAGAGCGGCCTCTTCTCTTACAACCTGTTTCCGATTGCGGCCCGGGACTTTGCCCGCTTGCGACAACTCCACTTGGAGTACTTCGAACGAGTCCGCAAGTTGGTCGCCGGGGCGCAGGGCGCCGATCGCGTCGTGCTGGTGAACGTGCAGCTGGTGCCGCTCGACGAATGAGATTCGGGCCTGCGCTGGGCAGCCGCTATTCCTTCGGCCAGAGGCTCTGACCCCTATCGACGGGCGCCTCAGCTTCGGCTCGGATTTGAGCCCACGCCCAGTGCATCGCCTCATGAGGCTCGCTGAAGATGCGATACGGCGAAGCGGGTTTCTGAATCCAGAAGATCGCCGTCAGCATGCCGCGGTGCACCGCACTTTGGGTCACGAACGCCAGCCCCTTGAGATACTTGCGCGACCAGTGCAGCCCCTCCTCGACGTGCTTGGCCTGCATCTTCCGCTGTTGGGCGCTGAAGCCTCCAGAGCCGCCCAGGTGGACGACGATGGCGTAGGGCTCGTGGCGGTCGCGATACTCGCACAGTTCGTCCAAGTAGGCCTGCACCTCCGCGTCCGTCTGGCGTTCCGGGAGGGTAACCTGGAGCAGAGGCCACCTGGAGCTATCCACCACCACACGACCCATCGTGGTCAGTGTCGCACTCGGACGGCGCGGCACCAAGCACAAGTTGACGTCGAGTGGGTAGAGGTCGGCAACTTCGTACCTGACGAGCGGATGCTTGTACCGCGCAGTGCGACGCGGCAACATGAGCTGGTGGTGGACGGCCTGAAAGTTCGAATTCTCGGAGCGGGTATTGCGGGGCTGAGTTGCGCCTTGGCGCTGCGCGACCGCGCCTCCGTTTCGGACATCCGAGTCTTGGAGCGCGATAGCAGCGAAAAGTTGCCGCAGCGGCTCGGGCATGGGTTGTTGCTGATGCAAAACGGTGTGCGCGCTCTCGAAGCACTGCGCCTGGAGCACGTGCTGGAGCGTTGCTCGCCGATCTCGCGGGCGCTGTTTCGAGATCCGCACGGAGTCGTCGTGCGTGTCGATGCGTTGGAAGACGTCTACAGTGTCACGCGCCAGGCGCTGATCGCGGCGCTGCGCGAGGAGCTTCCGGCAGGCTGCTTGCGCCTCGATGCGCGCGTCCGCAGTGTTCGTATCGCCCCCACTCAGTCGGGCAACGGGCGGCGTGCGGTCGCGCTGGAGTTGAGCGATGGCCACATGGAGTCACTCGATGGAGTCGACTTGTTGGTGGGGGCCGAGGGCGTCAACTCGCCCCTCTTTCGAGCGCTCAATCCGGGGGTCGAGCGCCAACCATCACGTGTGAAGGAAGTGGTCACGTCCTCCGAGCTTCCAGAATTGGCGGCTCAGCTCGAGGGCACCTTCATCAAGACCCAATTCCCCGATCAGGGCTTGGCCTTCGGTCTTCTGGCTCCCACCAAGGAGCGCGTCATCGGCTACCTGCAGTTCGACAGCGAGCGCTACGAAGCACCGGGTCGCGGGGCCACGCCCGATGACTTCCGTCAGTTCTTGGGGGAGCTGTTGAAGGACGCGCCCGAGCCCATCGGGCAATACCTGCGTCAAGCCGATCTGAATACCGCCCACGTTTGGCACCCCGTCAACGCCGACATTCCCGACCAGCTCGCGTGTGACAACGCCGTGCTCATCGGGGACGCGGCTCACCCCGTGCTGCCGTTCACGAGTCAAGGGGTCAGCGCTGCTCTGGAAGATGCCATCATGCTGGCCGACGCGGTGCGAGCCCTCGAACAGCCGAAGTCTCAGCTCTCGGTTGCGGTGCAAGGTTTCTGCGAAGACCGCCGTCGCGACGTCGGTGCCTACGTCAGCGGCGGTCGCCGCATCCTGCACAGCTTTCTAGATACCTCTCGCGGGTTCACGCTGCCCTACGTCGATGGCGCCGCTTCGACCTTGGAGCGGCATTTGCAATTGCCGCCGGGCAGCCTGCGTCAGCTGATCGCCGTGCTCGACACAGATGGTGACGGCTACCTGGACCGTCGTGAGTTCGACCTGGCCCTGGCGCTCTTCGGCCTGGAGCTGGAACCCGAAGTGATTTCCAAGCTCTTCCGCGAGATCGACACCGAGCACGATGGCCTCTTGAGCGTGGAGGAGCTGCTGGTCGCCCTGGGTACCCGCGAGCCCAAGGGTTCGGAGCAGCTGGAGAACGTGCGCGAACGGTTGGCCTCACCGCGGCGGATCTCGCGTTTGGCGTTGCGTGGGCGTTTGGCGCTCGTGTTCCGTCAGCTCGACGGCAATCGGGATGGCAAGCTCGACTTCGACGAGTTCCGGGCAGCGACACTCAGCCTCGGTTTGCTCTACGACGAGGCGCAGGCTCGGCGCGCCTTTTCGCAGCTCGATCACGACGCCGATGGCGGCATCAGCTTCGATGAGCTCTTCGACAGCTTGGAGGCACCGCCACCGTCGACCGCCGTGACGTTCACCGAACACCTGCGCAAGGCCACCTCGACGTCCGCGGCACGCCCGTTGTTCGACGACCATCAGGTCGATCTCGGGCTGCTGCGGGAGCGTGCCTTCAACTTCCGCTGGGCCACGCTGCCGCAAGACACGATCCCGTTGACGGCGGCCGATCCGGACTTTCCCGTGGCTCGTGAGATCCGCGAAGCGCTCGAGGAGTACCTCGCCGGAGGTTATCTGTGCTACGGACCCGCGGGCGGCCTGCCTTCCTTTCGCGAGAGCACGGCGCGCCACTACCAGGAGCGACGCGGGGTGCCGTGTTTGCCAGGGCAGGTGCTGGCGACCGACAGTGCCGCTTCCGCGATGTACCTCGTGGCTCACGCCGTGCTGCAGCCCGGAGACGAAGCGCTGATCCCCGACCCGGTAGACTTTCTCTTCGAACGCTCCGTACTCGCAGCAGGCGGTGTGGTGCGACGCTATCGTCTCGACCCCGCTCGGGGCTACGCCTTCGACGTCGACGAGATCCGTTCCCTCATCACGCCTCGGACGCGGCTGCTCAGCGTGTGCAATCCCCACAACCCGACGGGGCGTGTGTGGTCGCGCGCCGAAGTCGAAGCTCTGGCGCAGCTCGCCCTCGAGCACGATCTGAGCATCATGAGCGACGAAGTCTGGGCGGACATCGTGTATGCGCCGAACGAGCTCTGCAGCATCGCGTCGCTATCCCCCGAGATCGCCCGGCGCACGTTCACCGTGTACGGCTTTTCCAAAGGCTACGGGTTGGCGGGGTTGAGACTGGGGGTGCTCTTGTGCCCGGACGAAGCTAGCGCCGAGCGTGTGCTGCACCAGTCGCACGCCGACGAGACGGCCTATGGCGTCAGCACCTTGTCGCAGATCGCTGGGCAAGCCGCGCTGGAACGCGCTTCGGGTTGGCTCGAGGACTTCATTGCGCATCTGACGACTCAACGCGACTACGCCGTCGAACGGCTGCGGCAGATCCCGGGTCTGAGTTGTCACGCGCCGCAGGGGACCTACGTCGTCTTCCCGAAAATCGTCGGCTCTGACGCCGACACGACGGAGCTCACGACCATGCTTGCCGAACGCTACAAGATCGCCGTGGTGCCGGGTTCACCGCGTTTCTTCGGTCCGGGCGCCGCAGGGCACCTGCGCCTCAGCATCGCCACCTCGCACGCCATCTTGAAGCACGGCATCGATCGCTTGGAAGCCGGGCTCGGCGAGCTCTTGGGCTGAGATGAGCGCGCGCGCCCGACAATCGTCGCCCACTGTGGACGCGCTAGCGGCGACTCAGCGTCAGCGGCACGCCGCCTTTCGGACGTCGGGTGATGCCGAGTTGTTGATCGGGTAGGCTGGGCTGTGTCGGCTTGAAGGTGAAGCGTTGCGCGGCCATCGACAGCAGCAACACACCCTCCATCAGCGCGAAGGACTTTCCGATGCATTGGCGGTGCCCGGCGCCGAATGGGATCCAGGCGGCGGGGTGCCTGCCTGCGCTGCGCTGTGGCAGGAAGCGGTCCGGGTCGAACACGTCCGGCTCGTCCCACGCGCTCGGGTGACGGTGAATGCGATCGATCATCAACGACACCATCGTGCCGGCGCTCACCAGGTGCTCATCGACGACGTCATCTTCGACCGCAACGCGTGGCAGAAAGAAAACCGGGCCGTCCATGCGCAGCGCTTCGTGGAAGTAGCGTGTCGTCGCGGCCAGCGTGGGCACGTCGTCCGGCGTTGGGGTGCGCTTGCCGAGTTGGCTGTCCACCTCGTCGGCCACGTAGGCGAAGAGTCTCTGGTCCTGTGCCATGCGTGCGATACCCCACGAGACCGCCGAGGCGGTGGTTTCATAGCCAGCGATGAACAGGCTCATCGCTTCGTCACGCAGCTCTTGATCGCTGAGCCCCCCGCCCGAGTCGTCCCGCATCTGCAGCATCAGGCTCAGTAGGTCGCCGCTGTCGCTCGGGGCACTGCGGCGACGGGTTCTGCTGTAACGACGGGGAGTGCTGCCAGACCGTGAGCGACTGTGATGACTCCCTGTGCACCAACCGGGCCTGCACGGACTC
>JBNKZR010000515.1:0-5042 GCA_050301735.1 Polyangiaceae bacterium
CGTGGGACGTGTGGACGTACGATGAGTCCGGAAACGCCAGGCCCGACCAAGACAACACTCTCAACGAAGAGCTGCACGTGCTAAGCGAGATCGGGCTCCGATTTGGCATTGAGCCCAGCGAGAGGTGGGCGAGCTTTGCTGAGTCCGGGCATTTTCAATACACCGCAACCGCTCACAGTCGTGAGGCTGAGCGGGGATTCGCGAATCTGTTCGGCGAGGGGCGCTCCAATTTCTTCAAGGGCTCCGATATGTGGCTCCTTCTCCGGGCGTACGGCGGTATCCCCAGTCGGGACGCAACGGGGGAAATTCAAGGCCCGCCACCGTTCCCAGAAAGCGCGTTGGATCCAAGTCGCGATCTCCAGCTCTTCGAAGAGAACAAGCAGCGGCTCAACGAACTTCAGCCAAGGAGGCGGCATTGAACAGAAGCATCCTCGTGAACTTCGCCGCGTTGTGTGTGGCGTGTTCGGCGGCATCAGGGAGCAGTTCCCGTGGAGGTGCGAGTTCGAGTCCCGGTGCGAGCGGCTCGTCAGCTCCCGTTGCTCTACCGGCGGGCGTCGAGCAGGTTGATTCGGAGAGGTCGCATGTCGAACTGGGTAGGGTTCTCTGGACCGGTGAAAGCTCCGGGGTTTCCGTCTGGGGAACTCGGCGCGGAATTGCAGTTTGGCACGTAGACACAGGCGAGGTGGTATCAATACGTTCCCCCGAAGCACCGCTGCGTTGCCTGTCGCCCGATCCGGCGGCGAGTTTCGGCATTGCGGTTGACAGCAGTGGAGCCGCAACCGTCTGGAACCTACGCACCGGAGAGCTGGTTGCCATGCAGGGGCGTGACACGCCGCAGGGCAACGAAGCGACCACTCCAACGCCACAGGAGCTCCCGACTGAGGATGTCGACATGGGGAGTTACGCAGGTCATCACTGCCCAGTGAAGTGGAGCATCGATGGGCGCGTAGCACTGGCGGGTCCTGGGTACTGGGAGCGCGGAGCATCCCAATTCACCCCTCTGGATAAACGAGCCGCAACTTCGAGCCGGCAGCCCATTTCACCCGCTGCTGATCACATTGGGCTGGTGGACACCTCCTCGCGCCTCTGGTTGTGGAACTTGTCGAAGCGGCGCTGGCTCACACCAATCAGCGTCGAAACAGAACACGGTACTTGGTGGGACTGGGCGGCTGACGGTCGAGCGGTGTGGGTGAACCAGAGTAACATTGGCGTCAGCGTGTGGCAGGTTCCAGAGATGCGACGAGTCTTCACGGCGCGCGACTTGGAGCTGCCCCAGCTGAGCGCTGGCGCACGCTACATCTGGGGCCGACAGCTGTCGAAGGGTGGGCATGCGAGGACCGATGCTGGTGGGCTCATTCGTGACGTGCGCAGTGGCACCACGGTCGCCAGGCTGAAAGCCTCCCAGCCAGGGACGAGTGCCTGGCACCCCACCGAACCAGTTCTCGCGAACTTCGCGGAAGACGGTCTGGAGGTGTGGGATACTGGGAAACGAATCCTACTATTTCACCCTCCTTCTCCCCAACCTTGGGAAGAGCCTCGCGTGCGGTTCCCGATGTGGAGCCCTGATGGCCAGTGGCTCGCAGTCATGAACCGCGCCTGGCGCAGGGTGGGCTGGGTCCCCTCACCGTGGCAAGACGCTGACGACCAACATCAGCTGGTTGGCTGGGCACCAAACTCCAAGTGGATCTGGACTTTCGCCGCGGGACCGAACCAGCGCTTGGGAGAAGACGCAACGCTTCGTCTCATCGACATCGAAACGGGGAACGTCATCACCGAGGCGCGGACGAGCGCTGAACCCAGCGGGTTCACTCCCAGTGGCCTGATCCTCGTTCGAGTCGCCACGAGCAGCGCTCATGTGCGGCTGGTGGTTCCAGGCGTCGTGGGGCGCTTCTGGTTGTCCGCAGCAACCAGCGAGGATGGGCTGGACGTTGTCGTCTACAGCAGTGAAGGTTTCTACCAGGGAAAGCGCGACGCTGTGCGTGCTGCAGTTCAAAGCTTTCCAGGGTCGCTCTCACCTGACGCGCAGTTGAAGGCTGAGCCGCGCCTGCTGCACTCACTGGTCACCCAGGCTCGTGATGCCTTGAAGCGAAAGGGGGTAACGAGCGAGGAGCGTTCGCCAGGCCAGTAGAGGTCATATCTACGTCAAGCACCATGCTGCCCGTCGTCCCGCAGGGCGCCGCGGGGTTGGCAGTCGGAGCGTAGATGCGAGCACGCGCCGTGAGAGATCGTCTACAAGGACCGGCAGGGTACCTGTTAGCGGCCGAATTGACGTCGTAAACGAGCCCACATTTGACGTCACATGATTTGGGCGCGAATGCCCGACTGTCGTCGCAAACCAGGCCCCCGCACGTCGTAAGGTTTGGCCAGAACGAAGACGCCACCACGACCGCCTGAGCGGTGTGATGGCGTTTGTGCGTCGAGCCTAGCGGGGGCTACTTGGGGCTCCGCTTCCGGCTGGCGGCGTCCTGATCACTCCCGAACTCCGATTGCTTCACATCCAGAACCTGATAAGTCGAGGTGTCCAACCCGCAACCAACACACTTGGGTTGTGGGGGCGGAGTCAGGTTTTGAGAACATTTGTTCGTACAGCAATGTTCGGGTTGTCCGCGGCGGCGGTCGGCTGTTCGTCGGCAAGGGACGCAGAAGAGCCCCGGCACGCAGGGAGTACTTGCCCGGACGATGTAGCTCGAATTGGGGCGTATGATTGTGGCGGGCTGACCGTCAGAGTTGTCGAGGGCACGGACCATCCTGCCCTGCCCGGTATCGTGAAGCACCAGCTTGCAACGACGCTCGGCGAGGAAGCGACGCCGACATCGTACTACGCTCTGTCTGGGAGTCATCAGGGGATCGCCCATCGGGGGGTACTTGCAAGGGCGCAGACAGGGCATGCCGCTGGTTGGGCGCTGGCTCTCGAGCTGCAGAGCCAAACACGACAGGCTTCTCTCCGGTGCAGTCGAGTGGCAGATTCGGCGGACTCGCTGAGCTCTCGCTTGCCGATGGACCTTGCGCGATGTCACGCAATTGGTCTCGGCGTCGTTCTGGGTGCTGCGGTGCCGGTTCCACGGAGCTCCACCGCAAGCGAGTGCGAAGCCTTGGGAGCGCACTTGGCCTCGGGTGATAACCTTCTCGGTGGAGTGATTATCGAGGCAGCTTGTCGTTCTGGCGGCTTCCCGATCACGACGGTCAGGTGCCTGAAGACATCGAAGCCTTTGGACGCTTGCTGGTCACCCTTGCTCGAAGGCCGTCAGATTTTGCCCTTCGACCCACCATCGCCAGAGTAGTCGGCGGCGCTTGCGCCGCTGATGCGGTCCTTGTCTCGCGCGTTCGCCGTCAAGCTCGAGCACAGGCCGATGCTCGCGTGTGTCCCGTCACAGAACGGCCTGTTGGTGCTACCTCCGCAGCGACAGCTACAGCCGCCGTTGCACATGGCAGAACCTGCGTCGCATCTGAGGACGAAGTGACATGCTGGGGGCTGCGAAACGGACCTGACGGGAGGCGAGGAGTCTCGCACACGCGGTGGACTTCAATCGCCGCGTGTCCGACCAGCGCTCCGCGCACGCGCCGTAGGCCCCAACACTCAGTGCGCTGGTGGCACGGATACTTGGATTGAATCCTGCGGGACGTTGGCCAAATCGATCCAGTCGACGAGTGGTCGGTCCTCCTTTTGGCACCGCACGGATTCTACGGCTATCACCCCGAAGCCATTGACTAGGACCTCGAATTGACCTTTGGCGCTCGCACGAATCAGGTGCGTTCCGATTCGGATGCGCGCATTAGCTACGGGGCGGCCGTCAGAACCAGCCGTGGTACCCTTGACGGTGATTGTTCTCGCCGCGGCGGATGGTTCGGGGAGTGCCACGATGGACCCGCTCGTCGGACACGCCATCGTCCCGTTTCCCCCAACGACCGGCATCCAACAGGAGGGGACGCCCACTCGGACCTTCTCCTTGCCGGTGTGACGATTG
This sequence comes from Polyangiaceae bacterium, assembly GCA_050301735.1. Lineage (GTDB taxonomy): Bacteria > Myxococcota_A > Polyangia > Polyangiales > Polyangiaceae > SZUA-265. The sequence goes on from JBNKZR010000515.1 coordinate 3,966, forward strand.
AGGATGTGGTGGTGATAGTCGCATGAAGCCACGTGTATTTCGTCATCGTCTACGCTCACGGTAGTGTGAGCGTGGCAGAAGCACCCTGTTTTCGACGTTCGCCACAGCACCGTGCCGGTCAGTACGTCCACCGCCATGACCGCGCTATTGAACTCTCCGTCCTGTGACCGCTCAAACACAGCCGCATACAGAATCTGGCCCGATGTGGCGAAGCCGATCGGCGAAACGGCATCGAGGTTAACACGGCCAAGACGCTTCCCGGTGAGTACGTCATGCATGACGACTTCGATGACACACAATGGTCCGTCGGTTGGGAAATCACACTGGTGCGCTAGCGCGTCGCCAATCGCTCCTCCACGATGCACAATCGTGCTCCAAGCGAAGCGATTGTCCGCATGATCGAAGTGGGCGTGTGGCAGAGTGTGCCAGCTGGCGACCTTTTCGCCGTCGGAAATGCGCAGTACCGTCACTTCCGTGGATACGCTGGGACTGTCATGAACGACCAGATTCTGTCCCGCTCGCACTATGCGCTGCTTCACGTCGAGCAGTCTCGACCAACGCTCCCTACCCGTGCTCACATCGATGGCCTTCAGCATGATGCCCGCGCGAACCAGCAGTGTGTCATCTGCTTCGTAGACATTCGCGACACCTTTCGAATCGAGTGCAAGTCGAAAGCAATTGGCACTACCTGGGTCGGCGGGGTCGACCCGCCTGAATACCAGCTCGGACTCACTCGACAGATCCTCATCGCGAATGAATAGAGCGTTTGATCGAGCATCTGCATTGAGCAGGGCGCCTTCGGTGTTCATGGCCGTTCGAGCGTCGGCGGCGAACAGCGTGGTGCGGCGATAGCTTCCAGCCGCAATGCGGTGCCCAACTCGTGAAGTCGAGGTCCAAGGTCCCCATATCGTTTCCAACCCGCGGATTTCACCAGGTTCGCTCGCTTGCCATTTCGGAGCCACGCAGGCCGAAGGCTGTTTCGACGTGGTGTTTATCGACCCTCCCTATGCCGACGAGTACCTGCGTACGCAAACCCTGCAGAGCCTGATCGAACGGGACTTGCTGTGTGCCGGCGCC
>JBNKZR010000516.1:0-5021 GCA_050301735.1 Polyangiaceae bacterium
CGCTGAGTCGTCCGACGTCGCTTCTCGAGCCGCTCATCAGCCATGCTATGCTTCCGCCGTGGTGTCGTTGGAGGTGTCGGGGTTGTTGTCATGGGCCAAGCCGTGGACTTGGCTCGCACTGAGCGTTGCGCTCGTGTGTGCTTGTGACGACGAAGGTAACGGTACGAAGACTTCGAGCGCGGGTGACGGACCCGACGCATCGCTCGCGGAAGGCGCGGGGGATGATCCGATGGCAACTGCAGACGACCCCGCATCGAATGATGACGAAGGGACCTGTGAGGGGTGCGCCGATGAGGGCTCGACCGACGACGCACCGGAGCCGGGCACTGATGCGGTCGGTGTGGCAGACGACTCCACCGATGGCGCTTCGAGCGTTGACGACCCGAGCTCCACGATTTCCGACGGCTCGGGGGGCCAAGGGCAGGGCGATGAATCCACTGACCCCAACTCGCCGGTTGCGGACGCCCCCGACGCGTCGCTGCCGGGGACTGGCATCGCGGATGGGGGCCTGTCGTTTCTTCCTGATGGCGCGGTCTGCGACCCCAACGTCGACGAAGGCTGCCCCTGTCCGCCGGATCAGCTTCGCTGCGCGGGGTGGTGCATCGATCCGCTCACCGATTGGCAGCATTGCGGCGCAACGGGCGGCTGCGCCGAGGCCGGCACCATCGGTGTGGACTGCCAGCCTCTGAGCGCCGTGTGTGAACGCGGAGAGTGTGTGCCCTGCGAGTTCCCGATGGTGGCGTGTGGGGGGCAATGCATCGATCCGAGAGTTGACGATCTCTACTGCGGTGCGACCCCGGGGTGCTCGCCCAGCGAAGGCTCGCGGGGAGATCGCTGCCGCACTCCAGAGCGCTGCATTTCCGGGGCTTGCTCGGACTGCGTCGTGTTCAACGCCGCCAGCACGAACCTTCCCCAGTACGCGCGCCAGCTCGCACTCGGTGACGTGACCAGCGACGGTTGGCCCGATGTCGTGAGCGTCACTGACGACGGGGAGCTGATCGTGCTCCTCGGCACTGGACTACAAGAGATCGGCGAACAACTCACACAACCGTTCGGACAAGAGCCCGTTGCGCTGGCGCTCGGTCTGCTCGACGGTGATGAGCAGCTCGACGTGGTGGTGGGCGATCGCGGCGCGGGCCTCGTGCGCATCGGTCTCGGCAACGGCGATGGCAGCTTCGACGAGGGACCCACCTACGCCGTGGACGGTACTCTTCGCCAAATCGTGCTCGGCGATGCCAACGCTGACGGCGCCCTCGACGCCTTCGTCGTGAGCACCGACGCCGGCGGATTGATCCTCCTACTCGGCAACGGCGATGGCAGTTTTGCCCAAGCGCCGCTCGTACCTTCGGAGGATACTCTCTACTCAGTGTCGCTCGGCGATCTCAACGGAGATGGGCACTTGGATGCGGTGGCCACGCGGCTGGGCGACTTCGCCATGATCATGCTGGGGGACGGCGAGGGTGGGTTCGAGGTTTCTTCCCACGAGGTCGAGAACACGTCTTGGGCTGGCGTGCTGGCAGATCTGGATGGCGACGGCAATCTCGATCTCACGACGGGGCACAGCGCCGGCTACAACATCAACATTTCGATGGGCAACGGTGACGGCACGTTTCGACCACCGTATCGCAAGAACGTCAGCGAAAGCACCGACTCCACCGATCACCGGGTGTACGCTCTCGACGTGGCGGACTTCGATGGTGATGGACGGCTCGACGTGGTCGTCGCGATGGGTGCCGGCATCAGCATCATGTGGGGCCACGATAACTGGAGCGCTGACCAACACGGCCCTGTAACCGAAACCTCCGAGTTCCGCTACATGATCACCGGCGACGCTGACGGCGACGGCATCACCGACATCATCGGCGCCCTCTTCAATACCAGCCAAGACTTCCGCATCTACTACGGCGAAATCCCCGAGCCCTGTCGACGCTGAGTGATGCGCTCCACTAGCACGCCGGACGAGCCTACAAAACGCCCATCCAAATGAAACCGATTCTGCCTCCGCGCATACCTGGATCTCATGAGCATACGGACGCGATGGATCACTCACCATTCCCTGGCTTCCTTGGCGTGGCTGCTAGCCGCATGCGGTGCGGATGACGGCTCGCCCCCCGAGATGAGCACGGACGCGGCGCAGGAAACGGCAAGCGACACGAGCGCCGAACAGGACTCGGCGTCGGAAACGCCAAGCGAGACGGTCTCCGCGCAGGACATGGCTGAAGGTCAGGATGCCGCCGACGAGCAGGCCGCGGCTGAAGAGCAGGGTATGGCTGGCGAGCAAGCCACGCCTGAAGAGCAGGGTATGGCTGAAGAGCAAGCCACGCCCGAAGAGGGATCCGCCGACGAGCAGGCCACGCCGGACGACAACGCCGACGGCGAGCTACCGATGGGTCCCGGTGCGTTCGATCCAGACTACGAAACGTCGAGTGAGTTCTTCACGCGCATCGAAGAACCGATGCCCTCGAACATCCACGCCATGCAGCGCACCTGGTACTCGTCCAATCTGGCGGAGCTGCCGCTGACTGGGCCCTTCACCGTGCCGGAGGGCAGCGTCGCCATCAAAGCCGAATACGACGCCGACGGGAACAACTTCACCACCGTCGTGATGATCAAACGTGAAGCGGGCTACGATCCCGACGGCAACGACTGGTACTATGAAGTCCGAAACCCGGACGGGTCGCAGGCGGATTCTCCAGCACCCGGTCGCGTCGCTCTGTGCTCGGGCTGCCACAAAGACGGGGCGGACACCGACTTCCTTTTGGGTTTTGATCTGGAGAATTGAGCCCAATTTCCCTCGGGCACTGAACAGGACGCTCGACCTCGAGTTTGCGGGCCTGGTCGTTGCTCCATCGCACTCTGCGTCAACTGTTCACTCGCTGGCGCCCCGCGTGACGGCTTACTCGCGTAATTCCTTGGCCCCACGCGTTCCCCGCACCACGTCGAACACGCCTTCCAGCAAGCCGAACCCGCGCGCGTACGCGCGGACCAAACCAAAACCAAGGTAGCTCAACATCTTCGGATCCGCCGTTCGCTGCAAGAGACGTCGCGTCATCGGCAGCTGTGCGCCGAGGAGCCCGGCCAGCGCGCTCCACTCTAGAATTGCGAGCGGGCCGAGCGCCAGGGTGGGGAGCAGACAAACGGAGAGCAGCGCCAAGGGGGGCTGGATGTGGTCGGCTTTGGTGCTGTAGGAGTCGCCGCCCATGCGCCCGGGGTGCGATTGGTACAACAGCACGCGGTAGCGACCCTGTTGCCATTGCACGGCGAGGTAACGACGCAGAGAGCTTTCGTGGAAGTGACGCACGATGGAGCGGCGTTCGAAGGCGAGCTCGTAGCCGAGATCGAGGGTGCGGAAGGCGAGCTCGGCGTCTTGTCCTTTGCGCAAGTTCGTGTCGAAGCCGCCGAGCTGCTGCAACACACTCTTGCGATAGAGCACGTTGAACGTGGCCAGGAAGTTCACGCGGGCTCCCATGCGGGCGTGACGCGCCGCGATCTCTTCCTGGATCAAACAGGCGAGAAGTGAATCAGGGCGCATGTTGCCGTAGCTGCCTCCGACCGCGGCCACACGCGGGTCGTTCAGGTGTGGCAGTAACTGCTCCAGAGCATCGGGCTGTGGCACGCAGTCGGCGTCGACGAACCAGATCAGATCGCCGCTGGCGGCTGCGACTCCGAGATTGCGCGCCGCACCAGCCCCGCCGCCGTTGCCGGCAACGACGCGTGCGCCGTGGCGTTCGGCGATGGCGCGGGTGGCGTCGGTCGATGCGTCGTCGACGACGAGGATCTCCCTCAAACCACTTCGCCCTACAAGGAGCGTCGCAGCTTCGAGACAGGCAGCGAGGTGCTCCGCTTCGTTGTGAGCCGGGATGACGAGACTCACCAAGGGTTCGCTGAGCCCGGACTCCACGGAGGCGATCTAGCACCGAGATCCGACCGCGTGCTAGCCTTTGTCGGTTGTCTGTCGCACACACCGGGAAGTCATGACTGGAGGAGCGAACGTTCGTGTCGTCGATGAGGGCGTCGAAGCTCCCGTCGCGGCAGGGCGTCGCTTGGCGCCCGAGCTCGCCGTCGCCGACGTGTGCGTGGTCATCGCCGCCTATCGCGAAGGCGCCGTCATTGCCGATGTCGTGCGTGAGCTGCGGGCGAACTGGCCCACCGTGGTCGTGGTGGACGACGGCTCGGACGACGAGACGGAGCAACGCGCGCGGGAAGCGGGCGCCATCGTGCTGCGGCACGTGATCAATCGGGGGCAGGGCGCTGCGCTGCAGACGGGCATCAGCTACGCGCTTCGTATCGGTGCGCAGATCATCGTGACCTACGATGCCGATGGCCAACATCGTGCCGAAGCCGTCGAGGACTTGGTGCGGCCCATCGTCAGCGGTCAAGCCGAAGCGGTCTTCGGTTCACGTTTCATTCAGGACGCCAGCGACATCCCTTGGGCCAGGCGTTGCTTGCTTCGCGCTGCGGTGCTGTTCACGCGCTTGACGACCGGGGCACACGTGACCGATGCTCACAACGGGCTACGAGCGTTCGACCGCCGGACCGCGGAGCGCGTGCAGCTCAGGTTGGATCGCATGGCCCACGCGAGCGAAATCATCGATCAACTCACGAGCGCGGGGGTGAAGTACGTGGAGGTCCCCGTCGCCGTTCGCTACACCGCCTACTCACGCGCCAAGGGGCAGTCGGGCGCGGCCGCCTTGCGCATCCTCTGGGACTACATGCTGTCGAAGGTGATCTCATGAATCCGTTTCAGATCGTTGGGCTGTCGTTGTTGGCCGTGCTTGCGGCGCTCAGTTTCGTCGGCCTGCTGCGGGGGCGACAACGGGGCACGTCGCTGGTGTGGTTGCTGGTTTGGGGGGCCGCTGCCGTCGCGCTCTACCGACCCAACCTGACGCGCGACGTGGCGCACCTGGTCGGCATCGACCGCGGTGCGGACCTGGTCAGCTACCTGATCTTCGGACGGCCCACCTACCAGCTCGCGGCCGGGCAGCAGGCCGCGGTAGGCGGGTTGGGCAGCGCGGCCGCCT
>JBNKZR010000517.1:0-5020 GCA_050301735.1 Polyangiaceae bacterium
AGGGCGCCTCCTGCGGCACCGTGGACGATGGCTGCGGCGGTGAGCTGCAGTGCGGCTTCTGCTCCCCACCGGAAACCTGCGGCGGGGGCGGCGAGGACAACCAATGCGGCTGTACACCCATCGAATGCAGCGACGTGGGCGCGGAGTGTGGCCTGGTCGACGACGGCTGTGGCGGCAGCCTGGATTGCGGAGGCTGTGGCGAGATGCAGTGGTGCGGCGGCGGGGGCGAGGACAACCGCTGCGGCTGTGCACCTTCCGGCATGTCCGAGGGCTTCGCCCAGATGGGAGCCAGCGTCGAGGGCATCGGCACGGAGCCTTGGACGGACGTGGAGATGATCTCGGTCATTGACGACGGAGAGGGCCTCAGTACGCGCGCGGGCAACGCCAACGTCAATTTGACCAACGGGCAGGAGACGCACTGGCTCGTGGGCAGCGACTTCGGTCTCGACATCCCCGACAACGCGACGGTCGCCGGCATCGAAGTCGACGTCTGGCGCCGCGGCTACTCCTTGGGCAACGTCGCCGATAACGCGGTGCGTCTAGTCCGGGGCGGCAGCATCCTGACCTACGACGCGGCGCTGGCAGACGACTGGGGCACCGCGAGCATTGCCGCCAGCTACGGCGGAGAGGCGGATCTGTGGGAGAGCGAGTGGACGCCGGCGGATCTGCGCGATCCGTCCTTCGGCGTCGCGCTCTCGGCGCGATACACGACGACCGCCGGTAACAGTTGGGCGCTGGTGGACGCCATCGCGGTGCGCGTGCACTACACGGCCGTTTGCGAGTAGCGCCTGCGCTCGAGTCCGAGCTCAGCTGAACCGCGACTCGACCGAACGAAGCCGCTCCGCGAGCCCATTCCAACCGCAAGCGGTCGAGTCGAGCTCAGCTGAGCCCCACTGCGACCGAAAACGGTCGATCACGGGCTCCCGGCAGCCCCGTTTCAACCGCCAACGGTCAGGGTCGACCTCACGCGAGCGCCGAATCGACCGCAAGCGGTCACTGCCGAGCTCACACGGGCCCAGGGGCAGCCCACCGTTTACATCCGATGGCTGCGGCGTTAGGTCTGCACCTCGGAGGACAGCTATGGACGTCGTAGTAGTAGGAGATGGGCCCGGTGGACTCAGCGCAGCCCTGTTCTTGGCCAAGAACGACCTGAAGGTCGTGGTCTACGGCCAGGACAAGACGGCGATGCACTGGGCGCTTCTGAAGAACTATCTCGGGTTCGAAGAGATCCACGGCTCGGAGTTTCAGAAGCGAGCGCGCGAGCAGGTCGGGAAGCTCGGCGCCGAAATCGTCGATGCCCGCGTCGAGTCCGTCAAGCAGTCGGCAGGCGGCTTCGAAGTCACGCTCGACGGAGGCAAGACCCAAGCGTGCAAGTATCTGATCCTGTCCGAAGGCAAATCACCGCGCTTGGCCAAACAACTCGGGCTCGAGTTCGATGAGCAGCGCGGCATCGTGACGGACAAGAACGGCAGCACCAGCATCGCTGGCGTCTACGCCGTGGGGCGACTCGCACGCCCTGGGCGGAGCCAGGCCATCATCAGCGCCGGGGACGGTGCGGCGGCGGCCATCGACATCCTGTCCGCCGTCAAGGGAGAGGACTTCGCCGACTGGGACTCGCCGCCCGACGACAAAGACTGAACGCCGCTGACCTGCCGAGCACTAGCGTCGAGCCAATGCCGGCTTTGCCTGGGCTTCAGTCCGACCCTGGTTGAGACGGCACGCTGCAGCGAGACTCGAGCCGGTCCAGCTGCTGCTGCAGGCGGGAGTTTTCGTTCGTCAGTCGTTCGACTTTCTCGTTGAGGGCTTGAACCGCGGCCAACGCCACTCCCGCCGCATCCACGGTTGCGATTCGCGTCGGATCGTCACCCAAGGAGAACGTCTGCTGGAAGTCTTGCGCCATCGGGCCCAGGTGGCGCACGTCGGCCGAGCTCCGGTACGACCAAGAGCTGATGGGCAACGACGAGAGCTGCTCCAGCACCTGCTCGTGATCGATGGACGCGACGTTGGTCTTGAGGTTGCGGTCGCTGAGCAGCTGGCATTGGGTCAGGCACTCGCCATTGGCGTCGTAGGGAACCCCTGCGCAGCACATGAGCCCGTCGCAACACGGCACAGCGCCTTCGCCGCTCATCGGGGCGCAGCCCGTCGCTGCCTGCTCCAGGCAGATGCCGGCGTCCGAGCTCCCCTGACACGATAGATCCGCATCTCGGTTCGCCTCGTCTGCCGACGCGATGCTGCACTCGGGGTTGGTGCTCGCCTCGCAGATGCTCGCCGCGCACTCGCAGCTGAGCGGATCGAACGCGCAAGGGTTCGACACGCACTCCCAGCTCGGCTCGCCGCCAGCCACGCCGTCGAAGCGCACGCACAGCTCTTGGCTGTCGCAGCTGCTGCCGAGATCGCCACACTCGTCCAGGACGCACATACCGACGACCGTGACCGTATCGCGACCGCAGATCGGAAAGTCCCCACCACTGCAGGTCGAGCCCTCGGCGCAATCGCGATCGCTCCAACAGTTCAGACCGCCGGGAGGGGCGCTGCAGCCGCCGGGCTGCTCCGCCTCGCAGTCGGCGTAGTAGCACAGCTGGCCGTCGGCGCAGTCGCCGTCGTCGTTGCAGTCGCAGCCTGCCGGCACGGGCGCCGAGCACGAGTCGGTGGCACCACCGTCAGCTCCGGGGGCGGGTTCGGTCATGCCGCCATCGGCGCCAGCGTCACTGGTCTGTTCATCGGTCGCGGCTACGTCCGTCAACTGCGCGTCGGTCCCGTTGGTGTCCGTCGCGCCGGGATCGACGTCCGTCGCGTCGGTGGCTGCGTCCGTCGCGGCCGTGTCGGTGGCAACATCCGTCGCGCTGTCGGTGCTGCCCTCGTCGCTGCTGCTCGAGCTGTCCGTGGCAGCGCCCGTGGTGGAGTCGGTGCTGGCCTCCGTGTCCGTACCTCCAGACGCAACTCCGTCCGTCGACTCCGCGTCGGAGCCCGAAGAGTCGCCACTGATGCGGCACTGGCCTTCGTCGCAGCGGGCCCCGATGCCCAAGGATTGACAGTCGTCGTCCTCGCTGCACTCGACGTCGCACGTCGCGGGGCCTCCATCGCACACCCGCGCGGGCTGACAGGTGGCGTCCGCCGACAAGGAGCCACAACTGTCATCCCCCTCGCACGTCCGAGTGCACACACCGCAAATGCAGTCGAGCCCGCCAGCGCAGCTGCCGTCGCAGGTGCTCAGGAAATGAGTCTCGCTTTCGGAACGCGTGCCCTCGTCCCCGGTGTCGCAAGCGCCGAGGCAAGCCGCAGCCGCCAGTGCCACGAACCAGATCCGCCGCATCGTTTCATTGCTCGTCATGTGCTTCATCTGCTTTCTCTCGTATCAAGTATTGACCGCCATAGATGATCACTTTGGTGTGATCCTCCGGCAAGGGATTTGTCTCGTTGTAGGCCTGAACCTGCTCCCGCAGCTCGGTGTATTTTTGCCGAAATTCGGCCAGCGCGCCCCGCACCTCTTGCTCGAAGGGGTGCCCAGGCCAGACGTTGAAGCCGTAGGTGCTGCCCCCGAGTTCACTCGACGGCGTCGGGTCGTCGACGGAGCGCAGACGCGCGCAGAGCGTTTTGACGACGGCCTGGAAGTGGTCGAACATGCCCGCTTCCCAGCCTGAGCCCGAGCCGACGGGCATGACGGCGTGAGAGCTCTGGTAGCGGCCGTCGGCAAGCTGGTCGATGCGTCCGGCCTGCAGCAGGCGCGACAAGCTGGCGCTGAGCACGTCGAGCTCCATGCAGGCCAGTGTGGCCAGGGCCGGCGCCTCGATCGGCCCCTCGCGGTAGACCATCACCCACACCAACTCGTCGCGCCCCTCCGTGCGGCCGCTGAGAGCGGTGAGTTCCTCCGAGGTCGCGGCGCGGTAGGCCGTGTCGGCGCCAGAGCCGAGACGGAAGACGAGCCCCGACTGGCAGAGGTCGTGCAGCACGCTGCGGACCTGTTCCTCGTCGTCGCGGAAGAAGCGCCGGAACACCTCCTTGCGTGTGACCAAGCCGGAAGTGCCGAGGTAGCCCAAGACAGCTTCCCACAACGAGCGGTCGCGGTCGGTCGCGCTCGCACTCAAGCGTTGGACCCGCCGCCGGTAGCTGCGCAGAGCCATGCCGAACATGTCGGCGGTCACCTGCTTGCTGATGCCCTGGGACTCGATCTCTTTGGCCAATTCCAGGAACACCTGGTTGGCGATGTGGGCCAAAGGTGCGCGCACGCCCCCCGACGTCGCGAGCTGCGCGAGCAGCACGGTAGTTTGGCGCACGATGTTGTCGATCAGAAGATGCGTATTCACGACTGCGAAAAGGGTGACGGAATCGGCCAGACATGCCCAGGGGACCCGATTGTCCAGGTGCCCCATTGTGCGACGAAAAGCCTGGCTGCCCGTCGCTAGGGGCCGCAGCCGCGCGCTCCCCGGCTCCCGGCGTCCCCGAGGCCCATGTTTCACCAGCAGCGTCAAACGCCCGTGCTAGGCTGCAGCGCGACGCCCCCCGAGCGGACGTCAGCCAGCGATGACCCACCGGAAATGACGCGCCACCGGAGATCCTGATGAGCCCGCCTCCCCCCGATCGGAATGACGATGATGAGCAGCAGGCTGCACCTCCACCTGCAAAGGTGAACGATGCCAAGCGCATGATCCTCGAGCGCCGCGCGCGTTTCGTTGCCGCAGCGCTCTCAGCCGTGGGCTTGGCGTCTTGCAGCCGGGGCACGGGGGCGAGCGTGTGTCTGAGCTTTGCGCCCACCGACGATCTACCGGGCACGCCGCCGACCGCGAACCCCCGTCCCACCGCTTGCTTGTCGATGCTGGTCCCCACGACGTCCCCCGATTTCAGCGTGCCACAAACGCCAATACCCGCGACGGCAACCGGGCCCGTCGTGACCCCAGATCCCTCGGCGCTACCCGGTAACTTACCGGGCGCAGCGGGCGCCAGCGGAGCGGGGGGCGCCAGCGGAGCGGGGGGCGCCAGCGGAGCGGGGGGCGCCGCGGGCCCAGCACAGGAGGAGCCCGAC
>JBNKZR010000518.1:0-5018 GCA_050301735.1 Polyangiaceae bacterium
GGGACTCGCAACGCCAACAGCAGCCGTTGCCCGCGCGCCTGGCGCTCCGCCCGAAACAGGTCCCGCTCGGGCCACTGCTCCGCGCTCGTTTGCCCCGACGGCCACGCGGGCGCGGCGTGGTAGGCGGCGGTGACTTCGGCCACGGCCTGCTCCGGGCCCACGACTGCCAGCGCCACGTTGTCCTGACCCAGGGCTGCACGCAGTTGGGCGGCGTCCTTGTCCGTGCCGGCGGCGGCACAGGGGTCGACCGCCACCGGAGCCGCCGGGGCCGCTTGCAGTGCCGCCTGCAACAGACCTTCGTGGATGGCAGCGAGCGCTTTGGGGGCAGCGGAGGCGGCGGGCAGCTCCACGGAGACGATCAGCGAGTCGACGCCGAACCGACCCGTGGGCGCAAGGCCTTGCCCCCGCAGCGCGGCCTCCAGGGTCGTACCGAGCGAGGGCAGGGCGTTGGCACCACCGGGCAGCCAAACGGCGACGGCGAGCGCGACGTGGGGATCGCCGGACCGCTGCACGACGACCAGCGGCGGCTTGTCCCCGGCTTGGTGCGTCACCAACTCCTGAGGTGACGCCGGCTCGGGCTGGGACGAGCCACAAGCCACGACCGTGCCGCTCAGCCACAACAGAAGAAGCCCCAACCAGCGTGAAAAGTGAGTTCGCAAGTTGGGGCTTTCATAGCGCCTTTTAGCTGGGCGCGACAGTTCGCAGAGAGCGGGGCTTTCAGGCGGCAAGGGACGCCGGACTCATCAGAGTCTCCAAGCGACAGCGGATCTTGTGCTTCTTGGAGTACACGGTCTTGATGCTGATGCCCATCTCCTCCGCGATCTGTTCGGGCTCCAGACCCAGCTCGAAGTAGAGCTTGACGAACTCTCGGTCCTTCTCGGAGAAGGCGCCGAGCAACTTCGAGACCTGCTCCACCCGCTCACGCATCAGGCAGATGTCGTAGGGGCTGGGCACGTCCACCGAGGGTGGCTCTTGGTCCGTGTCCTCGGTCTTGGGATCGCGGCGACGGCAGCGCAGGAAGTCGTAGGCGGCGTGGGTCGCCAGCATGCCCAGCCAGGTGCTCAGGCGCGAACCGCGGCTCGGATCGTAGCTCCTGAGCTTGCGCTTGTCGTTCTTGAGCAGCTGCAGCAGGAGGATCGAGTAGACCTCGCGCGCGTCCTCTTCATTGACCACGCCGCCGAAACGGTTGAGCACACGTGAGATGCAGCGCTGGATGACCCGGGTGTAGGTGTTGCTGAAGTCCTGCCAGGCTCGGGCGTCGTCGCTCAGTAAGCGCTGAACGAGTGCTTGCTCTTCGTTGACGGAAAGGCGGGCGCTTTGGCTATTGAATTGGGTCATGGGTTCCTCTCTGCTGGTGCGGCTGTCGTCGCTCACACCCAGCTCTAGAGCACACAGCGTGCCAGGGAACTAAACCAATGAATTCAGCATCTTAAGCGCACGTCACAGGCGTAACACCGTAACACCTGGGAGCGGATCGTGACGCTCGTCTCAACCCTGTGGTACGCCGAAGGGCGGCGCCGGCTTCCCTCCGATGACGCCAGGGAGCGACTCATGTTGGGACGAATCAAAGCCTACTCGATGCTCGCCGTGTCCTTCGTGCTGACGCTGCTGTCGCGTTGGCTGCATCTCGGCCGTCGCTTTGGGCTGGGCGCCTACCAGCGCAACTACGCCGCAGATCGCTTGGCGCTGATGCAAGCCGGGGACGGCGAGCTGTTCGTGGGGGCCGGGCGCTGCATCGCCTGCGGCAGGTGCGAGGAGGGGGACTACCTCATCAAGCAGCGTCATCCGGACGCCTACCCAGGCCTGATGACGCTGGTTCTGGCGGGCGCACGCGCCACGCCGGACGCGGTGGAGGCGGCCTCGGCTTGGCGTCTGATCGACGAGCACGAGCTGTCCAAGCGTCAGCAGCGCTGTCCGACCCAGGTGCCCCTGGTCGAGCTCTCGCGCTTCGTGCGCCGCCACGCCGAGCAACTCGAGCACTCCGCGAGCGGCAGCTGATCCCGGCGTTTTGCCGACCTGGGGTCGGGCGCGTGACGCTCAGCCGCGCACGAGCGCCAATCGTGGCGCGGCACCGAAGGCAGCGAGGTGTCCGCTCTCTTCGGCGACGTAGACGTCGCAACGCTCGTCGACGCGGATCATGTCGGGGATCAAGTCCGAGGGCAGGGTGCCCAAGAGCTCGCCATCGCGCGGACGCACGACGTGAACCTGCTGCTGGGGCACGAACAGCGCACCACTGCGCAGCACGGGCTCCAAACGACGCGGCTGGTCGGCCTCCGGCGAAGACGAAAAGACGTGTTGGAAGCGCGCCCGACCGTCGGCAGCTCCCAAGCCCAGCAGCATGCCGCTGGCGCTGTTGACCAGCACGCAGTCGTCGACGGCCATCCAAGCGCTGGTCTCGTTCACGAGACCTGGCGCGTGCTCCCAGAGCTTCTCACCGCTGGCACGGTCGAACGCGATGGCGCCGCCACCTTCCGTTTCGAGCGTGGGCACGATCACGGCCGCGGGCGTCAAGAGCGGGGCCCGGCCGGGCAGGGGGCGCTCATCGAGCTCGACCTCCCACGCCGCTTCGCCGCTCCAAGGGTCGAAACGATGCAGGCGGTAGCGCCCACCGGCAACGCCGCTGAGGGTGAACGCGCTGTCGTGGTCGACGGCGACGTCGCCGGAGAAGGGCAAGCGTGCACGCAGAGACCACACGACCTCGCCGTTGACGCCGTCGAGGGCGACCATCAAGGGGTCACCACCCGAAAAGATCAGCAAACGCCCCGCGCGTCGCAGCCGGTAGCTGCCCGGACGGCGCGCCGAGTGACGCCAGCGCACCGCACCGCTCAACAGATCGATGCCCGAGACCTGGCGGTCGCCTTCGACCAACGCGAGCAACTTCGGCATGCCACCGCCGTGAAGAACGGCCCCAGCTGCGGCTCCTGCCGCGCGCGGCGTGACGGCCAGGCGAAAGCGCACGTCTCCGGTCTGCAGTTGATGACAGCTGAGCTGCCCGTCGGGTTCGACGCGCACCAGCCCGGACGGAGTGACCACACTCGCCGCGGGCCGCGTCGGGCGCTTCCAAACCACCTCACCGCTGCGCCGGCGCAGGCAAGCCGTCTCGTTGGCTGCGCCCACCATGATCAGATCACCGCACAAGAAGGTCGCGCGCAGATCGATCTGCGGCACGCTGGCCACCCAACGCGGCGAAAACCGCATCTTGGGGCCCGTCTCCCAAATCCCGACGGTGCGCTTCAGTTTGGGAACGAAACGGCTGTAGCTGGCTGGGCTAGGGTTCGATACGGACTCCTCCGCGGCCGAGCCGTCGCTGGCCTTCATCAGCGCGGCAGCGCGACGTGCGAAGTCTCGCAGCCGCAAGTTGCGGCGTTGTTCGGGATCTTTGGCGCAGATTTCCTGCGACAGCGCGGCCGCGAACTGCCCGGCGACGCGCGCGAACTCCTCGGTCGGCAGCCGCACCAGGGCGCCCTGTTCTCCGCGCTGGGCGCCGAAACGCAGCTCGAGTGCCGCCTCGCCGGGTCCGCGCCGCAGACTCACGCGCGTGCCCGCCACCTCCGCTCGCCGAAACGTCGGCCGTGCCGAACGAAACGACTCGAACGCGCACTCAGCCAACGCCAACAGACGTTCGGCGTCCAAAAAGACCTGGGATTGTCCGCCCACCACGCGGCGCCGGCCGTCGAACACCGAGAGCTTGCCGACCCCCAGCAGCGCCAACAGATCGGCCCGCTCGAGTTGGTCGCCCTCTGCGCGCTCGTCCGACGTCGCGCGCAGCTCGAGCTCAGCGACGAGCTTCAGCTTGCCCGCTTGCATCGTCACCACAACCCCCTGGCGCACGATCGGCGGCGTCGAGCACGTGACCACGGCCGCCACCGCGTCGCGCGCGGTGAGCAGACCCAAACGAGACGGCGCCGGCAGCGGCGTGTTCTGGTGCAAGCAGCCGTCGAGCGCCGACAGCAGCGCTGCCTGCAGGGTGCCGAACGGCACGCGACGCCCGTAGACCGCGACGGAAGGAACCGGTCCTGGCGAGAAGACCGACAGCAGGACGTCGCTGCGGTCCGCTTCCAGCCCCACTTCCCACACCTCCGAGCTGGCGTGCAGCGCGACCGTAGTTCGCCCGCGACGGCAAGTCACGACACTCGCAGCAGCCAACGCGAGGTCGGTGAGAAAATCGATGGCCTGGCCTTCGCCCACCCGCGCCGTCAGATTGACTCCGTCAGCGATGACGTCGAGCACGCCATGTAGCGGGCCGAGCTCGGCTTGCGAAGGATCTTCGGATCGGGGTCGGACGACGACGTGCAACGCAGTCATACCCACATCGTAGGTGCCCACGTCGTACGGGCTAAATTTTGGGATGGATTCGCCGAAGTGTGGACAAGCGAGGGTCGAAGAGGCTAGGCCCGACTCGGACGGGGGATGGGGTTGGTAACGCGCTTCGAATCGGCGGCCGGCCGCGGGGTCTGCCTTCTCGGCGGACGGCAAGCGGGCAAAGCCACAACAGGGCATCGAAGCGCTCGCCAAAGCGCCAACAATGATACACTCTGAAGTTGGGTCGCCCGCGAGGCCTACGAAACCCTTGCGGTAATCGGGACAGATGGAGCTCAAGCAACAACTCAAACTTTCGCAGCAGCTGGTGATGACCCCACAGCTGCAACAAGCGATCCGATTGTTGCAGCTTTCGCGCCTCGAGCTTCTCGAAGAGGTGCGTAAGGAGCTCGACGGAAACCCGATCCTGACGGACGAGGAGCCCGACGGTAAGCGCCGCAATGCCGAGGGGGCCGAACGCGATGGCGGTGAACCCGGTGAATCAGCGGCGCGGGCCGAGCAGGAAGACCACCGGCAGTCGGCGGAGAGCCGCCAGACGGAAAACGCCACCAAGGAAGTCGACTGGGAGAAGTTCCTCGAGAACTCCAGTCAGCAGCAGCCCACGGGCGGCGCCAAAGGCGGCTCGGGCTTCGACGACCTACCGCCCATCGAGCAGAACCTCACCCGGCCCAGCTCGCTGCGTGACCATCTGTTGTGGC
>JBNKZR010000519.1:0-4992 GCA_050301735.1 Polyangiaceae bacterium
ACAGCATCTTTTCAACGGCTGCAACCATTGGCGGCGGTCCGCACAAGTAATATTCGATTTCTGTGGGATCTTCGTGTTTGGCCAGATATTCGTCGTGGGCCACCTGGTGAATGTAACCGGTGTATCCCTCCCAATGATCCTCTGGTTGTGGATCGGAGAGGGAGATACAGTAGATAAAATTGTCGAATTGTTGTTCCAATGCTTTAAACTCTTGATGGTAGAACATTTCGCTGCGTGAACGCGCACCGTACCAAAAACTAATTCTGCGATTGGCCTTTTCCGTCAGCAATTGGTGGCGGATATGGCTGCGCAGCGGCGCCATGCCGGCACCACCGCCGATGAACACCATCTCGTTGTCCGTTTCTCGGGCGAAGAACTCGCCGAAGGGCCCCGAAATCGTGACCTCGTCTCCTGGCGTGAGGCCGAAGATGTACGAGCTCATGATGCCCGGGGGGACGTCGTCCTGCTTGGGAGGAGGTGTGGCGATGCGCACGTTGAGCATGATGATGCCGGCCTCGTCGGGGCAGTTCGCCATCGAGTAGGCACGCGTGACTGTCTCATCGACCTTCGAGACGTACTTCCAGAGGTTGTACTTGTCCCAATCCTCTCGGTACTCCTCCTCGATGATGTAGTCCTTGTACGCCACCGTGTGAGGCGGGCACTCGATCTGGATGTAGCCACCGGCGCGGAACGGAACCGCCTCGCCTGTTGGCAACTCGAGCACGAGCTCCTTGATGAAGGTGGCGACGTTGTGATTGCTGCGCACCTTGCACTTCCACTTGCGGACGTCGAAGACCTCTGCAGGGATTTCGATCTTCATGTCCTGCTTGACTTTGACCTGGCAGGACAGGCGACAGCCCTCGCGAGCTTCGCCGCGACTGATGTGCGAGAGCTCCGTCGGCAGGATGGCTCCGCCACCCTCCTTGACGATGACGGTGCACACCCCACAGCTGCCCTTGCCGCCGCAAGCGGAAGGAATGAATATCTTGTTGGCCGACAGGGTGTTGAGCAACGTGCTGCCGCCCGCTGTCCGCATCACCTTGTCGGGGTCGTCGTTGATGACGATGGATACTTCCCCACTGGGGACGAGTTTCGCTTTCGCTGCCATCAACACGGCCACGAGGGCCAGAATGATGACCGTGAAGCCGACAACTCCGAGGAGAATGGTGTTCATGTCGTGCTGTTCTCCTTAAAGCTGAATCCCGCTGAAGGCCATGAAGCCAATGCTCATCAGCCCGACGATGATGAAGGTTGCGCCCAGCCCTCGGAGTGGTGGTGGAATGTTGCTGTAGCGGAGCTTCTCGCGAATTGCTGCCAGTGCGACGATGGCGAGCATCCAACCGATACCCGAACCAAAGCCGAAGACCGTGCTCTCCGCTAGGTTGTAGTCGCGCTCCACCATGAACAGTGAGGCCCCCAGGATTGCGCAGTTGACCGCGATCAGCGGCAAGAACACGCCCAGGGCGTTGTAGAGGGCGGGAGCGTAGCGATCGAGGGCCATCTCCACGATCTGCACAGTGGCGGCGATGGTACCGATCAGAGTGAGGAAGGTCAGAAACGAGAGGTCAATGCCCTCCAGACCAAAGGAGTCCAGAGCGCCGGGCTTGAGCACGGCTGCGTTGAGCGCTTGGTTCAGGGGCGTGGTCACGCCGAGCACGAAGATGACGGCGAAGCCGAGACCGATGGCCGTCTCTACCTTCTTGGAGACGGCGAGGAAGGAACACATGCCCAGGAAGAATGCCAGGGCCATGTTCTCGACGAAGATCGACTTGGTGGCGATGCTGATGAGTGCTTCCATGACTCGTAGTCTCCTTAGCGCCAGTCGCCTTCGTGGCTGAGGTGCAACATGCCTTCGGCGGAGAAGTCCTCTTCGACCTGCCCCGGCATCTTGGAGCGGACGATCCAGATGAACACGCCGATCAAGAAGAAAGCGGCAGGGGCCAAGACCATCAGGCCGTTAGGCACGTACCAGCCACCTTCGTTGACAGGGCTGAGAATGGTGATGCCGAACACCTTGCCGGTTCCGAACAACTCGCGCATGAACGCGACGAGCAACAGCACCACGGAGTAGCCCAGGCCGTTGCCGATGCCGTCAATCGCGCTGGCAACGGGACCGTTCTGCATGGCGAAGGCTTCCGCGCGGCCCATCACGATGCAGTTGGTGATGATCAGACCGACGAATACGCTCAGCTGCTTGCTGATGTCGTAGACGAAGGCCTTGAGCACCTGATCGGTGATGATGACCAGGGAGGCGATGATGCTGAGCTGCACGATGATGCGGATGCTCGGCGGGATGAGATTACGGATCAGACTGACCGCTAGGTTGCTGAACGCCGTCACTGCTATGACCGCCAGGCTCATCACGACAGCGGTCTCCATCTTCGTCGTCACCGCCAACGCCGAGCAGATACCCAGGACCTGCAATGCGATGGGGTTGTTGTTGAAGACTGGATCGAGCAGAATTTCTTTCGGTTTGCTCATTGGACCCCGTTCTCCTTTCGGTACTTCGAGAGGTACGGCCCGAAGCCGTCGTCCCCCATCCAAAACTGCACCAGGTTGGTGACACCCCGGCTGGTCAGCGTAGCTCCGGAAAGCCCATCGACGTGGTAGGGGTCTTCCTTTGCGGGGCCAGCTTGGCCCTTCTTCACGGCTAGCTTCGGCTCGCCGCCGCTGAAGACTTTGCGGTCCTCCCAGCCCTTCTTCCAGCCGGGATTGTCCACCTCACCACCGAGGCCCGGCGTTTCGCCATGCTGGTAGAAGGTGATGCCCTTGACGGTGTTGGCGTCTGCTTGAAGCGCCAGGAAGCCGTACAGCGTCGACCACAGACCTTTGCCCTCGACCGGGAAGATGAGCGCCTGGACCTCTTTGCCGTCGACCAGTTGATAGATGAGCGCGTGGTTTGGCAGGCGTTGCACTCTGGCCTCGTTTTTCGGGGCCTCCGTGCTCGTCGCGGGGTCCGCTTTGGCGGCCTGTTGATCGAATTCGGCAGGGTTGATGTCTTCGGCGACTTCGCCCGTCTTCAGTTCGACCACCACTGGCTTGATGTTCTTCTCGAATCGTTCGTGGATCTGATCGGGCGTGGGCGCCTCGTCGGCATCCATGAGGCCCGCGACGCTGAGCACTTTGCTCTGCATGTCGAGGACCTTGTTCTGCTCTTGTCGATCGCGCAGCAGCACCGCCGCGCTCGAGACGAAGATCGAGCAGACGACGCAAACCGCCGCTGCGAACATGACGATGTATCGGACACTATGCTGCACGGGCGAGCCTCCGCTTGATGTTGCCTTGAACGACGAAGTGGTCGAGCAGTGGCGCGAACATGTTCATGAACAAGATGGCGAGCATCATGCCTTCCGGGTAGGCAGGATTTACCACTCGCACGAGGACCACCATCACGCCGATGCCGATGCCGTAGAACCACTTGCCGGTGTTGGTGAAGGCGGAGGAGACCGGGTCGGTCGCCATGAAGACGGTGCCGAAGGCCCAACCGCCGAGTACGATGTGCCACTCGAACGGCATCTGAAACATCGGATTCGTCTCGGAACCCACGCCGTTGAGTATGATGCTCATCAGGAACGTCCCAGCGCAGACTCCGACCATGGTGCGCCAAGAGCCAACACCCGTGAGGATGAGTATCGCAGCGCCCAAGAGGGCGGCGAGCATCGAGGTCTCGCCCATCGAACCCGGCACCAGTCCGAGGAACGCGTCCGACCAGCTTGCGCTGGCGAGTGCCTCGGTATCTGCGGCTGCCTGCGCCAGCCAGGTGGCGCCGGTGAACCCGTCAGTGCCGATGAAATCGGCGGCGAGCCATGGGGCGTCCCCACTCATGTCCGCGGGATAGGCGAAGAAGAGGAACGCGCGCGCGGTCAACGCCGGGTTGAGGAAGTTCATCCCAACGCCACCGAACACCTCTTTCGCGAAGATGACGCCGAAGGTGATGCCGAGGGCGACCTCCCACAGCGGGATGGTGGGAGGCAGAATCAACGGGAATAGCGCGCCGGTGACCAGGAAGCCTTCACTGATCTCGTGCTTGCGAATGACCGCGAAGGCCACTTCCACGTGACCGCCGACCGCCATCGTGACGATGTAGACGGGCAGGAAGTAGAGCGCGCCGTGAATGACGTTCGCCAGTATGTTCGAGGGGTCCGTCGGCATGCCCAGGGCCATGAACAGCTGCGTTTGCCAGCTGTCGAGCGGCTTGGCTCCCTCGGCGATGGCCAGGTGCGCCTGGTAGCCGGTGTTGTACATCGCCATCAGGATGCAGGGGATGAGTGCGATGACGACGGTGAACATCATGCGCTTCTGGTCGAGACCATCGCGCACGTGAGAGGCCGTCTTCGTGACATCACCCGGTGTGAACAGGATGGTGTCCGTGGCCTCGTAGATCGGATAGAGCTTCTCGAACTTGCCGCCCTTTTCGAATAGGGGAGCGAGCTTGTCCAACTGCTTGCGGAGCATTCAGCCTTCCTCCTCGATGGTTTGGAGGTTCTTGCGGAGAATCAGACCGTAGTTGGTCTTGCTGGGACACACGAAGGTGCACAGCGCCAAGTCTTCCTCGTCGAGCTCGAGTGCGCCGAGCTTCTCGGCGTTCTCGACGTCCCCCACGCTCAACGAGCGGAGCAGGAACGTCGGCAGGATGTCCATCGGCATCACCTTCTCGTACATACCGATGGGCACCATGGCTCGGGCAGAACCATTGGTGGTCGTGGTGAAGTCGAACTTTTTGCTGGGGAAGAGCTTCGACAAGAAGATCGGAAGCACCGAGAAGATGTCACCGCCGGGCTTGAGCCAGCCAATGAGTTCACGCTCGCGTCCTTCTTTGATCACACTGACCTGGCAGTGGTAGCGACCGAGGTAGCCGAACTCGATGCCCATCGCCTTCTTGCCGCTGAGCACCGAACCGCTAATGACGCGCACGGACGGCGGGTTCGCCGAAGACTCGGCACTGCCCACGGCTCCGCGAGTCTGCTCGTCGAACTCGCCCTCCAGCAAGTC
>JBNKZR010000520.1:0-4979 GCA_050301735.1 Polyangiaceae bacterium
GTGTTGCTGCGCGGCTTGGTGGACACGACGGCACGGCTGCCGCAGCCGGCGCGTCAGGCAATCTTCGAAAAGGTGCCAGCGGACTACGGCGTTACTGGCGTTTTCGCCGGGGATCCGGAGGCTGCCCACGTGCACACCATTCAGCGTTGCTACGATCAGTACCTGGTGCCCATCGAAGGGCAGGCGGACGTACTCATCTCCGGCGTGCCCTACATCAGCCCGTACAATGTCGGCGCCTTCCTCAATCCGCTGCTCGTCAGTGTGATGGCTGAAGGCTACCTGTTCAACATGTACAAGGGCGCGCCCCTGGTGAAGAAGGGCGGGACGTTGATCATCACCCACCCCTGCACTGACAAATTCGATCACGCTCAGCACGCGCCCTACATCGACTTCGTGCACCAGCTGTTGCCGGAGACTCGCGATGGTATGGAACTGCATCGCCGCTACGAGGAGAGCTTCGCCAGGAATCCGGCTTTCCTGGAGATGTTCCGCAAGGGGCACTGTTATCATCCTGCCCACCCGTTCTTCATGTGGTACTGGGGCGAGGCCGGGCGTCAGCACCTGGGCAAAGTCATCGTTGTCGGTGCCGATAACGAGTACATTCCCCGTTTGCTCGGCTACGAGACCGCCCCGAACATCTCCGAAGCGCTGTACCGTGCTCGCGATGGCGAGGCCAAGTCACAGGACATCCTATGTTTGCACTTGCCGCCGATCGTGATGGGTGACGTGAGCGTGCCCGGAGGGGGCGAGTGACGTCCACCCGAGAGCAGTCGCTGGCGAAGCCACGAGCGACCAACGAACAGCCGCTGGAGCTGACTCGGACCTTCACCGGCAAGACGGTCGTCGTCGTCGGCGGCACGGGCTTCTTGGGCAAAGTCTACTGGGTGATGCTGCTCGCGAAGTTCCCAGACATCGAGCGCCTGATCCTGGTCGTGCGTGCGCGAGGTGGGCAATCGGCAGAGCAGCGCTTCTGGAAGGACGTCGTGCCGGGCTATTGCTTGGAGCCACTGCGGCAACAACACGGCGACGGCTTCGAGGCGTTCTTGCGCGACAAGGTGCAGGTCGTCGAGGGCGACATCGTTCAGCCCTACTGCGGCGTTGCTGCGCCCGTGCGTGAAGGCTGGCGAGGGCAGGTCGACATCATCGTCAACTCCTCGGGCATCGTGGACTTCCAGCCGCCGCTCGACATTGCGCTCGAGGTCAACGCGTTCGGCGTACAGAGCTTGGTGGCGTTGGCGCGTGACATCGGTGACGTACCCATCATCCACACCAGCACGTGCTACGTCGCGGGCTATCGCACGGGAATCATCGACGAAGAAAACCCCCTCACGCACCCTTTCCCCTACGCGGGCAAACTCGAGCGAGCTCACTGGGATCCGGACCGTGAGATCGACGAGTGCTTGGACATCATTCGTCAAGCGCGCCACCGCGCCGGAGATGCGTTTCGTCAGAGTCACTTCCTCTACCAAGCCAAGCAGAATCTGACGGCGCAAGGTGAGCCTGCGCGCGGCAAGGTGTTGGAGGAAGAGATCGCGCGCGTGCGTCGCAAGTTCGTCGAGGCGCAATTGGCGGAGTTGGGTCAGGAGCGGGCTCAGTTCTGGGGTTGGGCTAACACGTACACATACACCAAGAGCATTGGCGAGCAGATCGCTGCGCGTTCGGGGTTGCCGTTTTCAATCGTGCGGCCTGCCATCATCGAGTCGTGCGTGGAATTTCCCGTCAAGGGGTGGAACGAGGGCATCAACACGAGTGCGCCGCTGATTTACGCTATCCGCGAGGGGCAGTTCCAGATGCCGGGCAGCGACATCCGCCTCGACATCGTGCCTTGCGACATGGTGGCCACGGGCATGTTGCTCGCCACCGGCGAGCTGCTCGTGCGGCAGCAGAAGCCCGTCTATCAGTTTGGGACCAGCGACTCCAATCCTACCACGATGGAGCGCATCTACGAGCTGTCGGGGTTGTACAAGCGAAAGTACTACCGTCGGACGGGGCGGGGTGGTCCGGTGATGAGCTTCCTGCAGGGGCACGTCGAAGGGGCGTTGCTTTCGCCGGCGGCGTTCGAGCGTTGGGGACCGAAGCGCATGGCACAAGGGGCCAACGGTCTGGCAGACCTTCTGGACAAGGCGTCTGCTTCGGGGCCCTTGGCGTCGGTGTTCAAGCCGACCATCAAAGGCCTCAACCAGTTCGCTCGCGCGCAGTCGAAAGTCTACCACATCGTCAAGCAGTTCGAACCGTTCGTGGCGACCTTGGACTACGAGTTCCGTTGCGACAACACGCGCGCCGCTTTCGCCCGCTTGGTGCCGGCGGATCGTGAGCGCCTGATCTGGGCACCAGAGAAGTTGGATTGGCGTCACTGGTTCTTGGAAGTGCACATGCCCGGCCTCGAGCGCTGGGTGTTCCCCGAGATGGACCGGCGCATGAAGAAGCCCGTTCGCTCGCTGCGCCGCTACGAGAGTCTGGCGGAGCTGTTGGCGCAGATGGCGGAACGCTTCGACTTGGCTCCGGCGCTATCCCGCACGGAGCCTGAGGGCCTGTCGCGAGTCACGTTCCGCGACTGGTATGCGCGTTCCAGTGCCTGCGCGACCCGCTTGATGGTGCTCGGTGTACGGCCGGCAGATCGCGTGCTGCTCGTGGGGAAGAATCATCCGGATTGGCCGATCGCGCTGTTCGGGATTTTGCTCGCGGGGGCGACGGCAGTGCCGCTGGATGCTGACGTCGATGCGCAGACGGCAGAGACCCTCAAGCGGGCCTCGGGCGCTCGCGTGGCATTGGTGGACGAAGCCGCAGCCCGGCGTCTTGCCGACGCCCTGAGCGGGGACGTGCGTTGCCTGGCTCTGTCCGAAGCCACGGCGGAAGGCACGCTGGCGGAGTTGCCTCACGTCGTCGAGAGCGACACGGCACTCTTGATCTACACCAGCGGCACCATGGGTAACCCCAAGGGCGTGATGTTGTCCCACGGCAACCTGTGCAGCATGCTGGGGTCGCTGGCGCCGTTGTTCCCACTCGACAGAGACGACCGGCTGCTGTCGGTCTTGCCGCTGCATCACACCTTCGAGCTGACGGCCGGCTTGCTTCTGCCGCTGTCTCGGGGAAGTCGCGTCATCTACTTGGATGAGTTGACCGCAGAGCGGCTCACCGACACCATGAAGCAGGCGCGCATCACGGCGATGATTGGCGTGCCCGCGTTGTGGGAGCTACTCGAGCGCCGAATCCTGGCGACAGTTGAGGAGAATGGGCCGGCTGCGACTCGGGCGTTCGACATCGCGTTGGAGTTCTCTCGCGTGCTCGGCAAGACGACGGGGGTGGACGTCGGCAAGCTGCTGTTCGGCAGCGTTCACCGCCAACTCGGCGGGCACCTGCGTTTCATCGTCAGTGGTGGCGCGGCACTCGGTGAATCGACCCATCAGTTGTTTGCCGGTCTCGGTCTGCATCTGACGGAGGGCTACGGGCTGACGGAAGCGGCGCCCGTGCTCAGTGTGGCGAAGGCCGGTCCGCGCTCGCGGCCGAGACAAGTGGGGCGCGCCATCCCCGACGTCGAACTGAAGATCGACCAACCCAATGAAGCCGGTGTGGGCGAGGTGATCGCCCGCGGTCCGAACGTGATGGCCGGCTACAGTGACGATCCGGATGCGACCCGAGCGGCGCTGACGGAAGACGGTTGGCTCAAGACGGGCGATTTGGGCAAACTCGATCACCGCGGGCGCCTGTCCATCGTCGGGCGTGCAAAAGAAGTCATCGTCGCTTCCAACGGCGAAAACGTTTACCCCGATGACGTCGAGGCTCGGCTGGGGTTGCCGCGGAGTGTGGCTGAGCTGTCGATCGTCGGCATTGGCGACGACCGTGGAGGCGAGCGCGTGGCGTGCGCTGCGGTCGTGAAGCCGGAGGGATCCCGTGCCGAGGCGCACGTGACGGCGAAGCGAGCGCTCGATGCCGCCATTGCGGAGTTGCCGGCGGCCATGCGCCCCTCCGTCGTCGTGCTCTTCGACACCCCGCTGCCGCGAACGTCGACGCGCAAGGTCAAACGCAAGGAGCTCCGTCAGCTCGTCGAGCGTCACCTGGTTCGAACGACTTCCAGCGACGACTCGCCGGTCACCAGCGTGCGCCGCATCCTCGCGACGCTCACGCGTCGAGATCCGAAGACCATCAACGCACAGGCTACCCTGCGCGGTGATCTCGCTTGTGACTCGCTGATGCTGCTGGAGTTGCTGGTAGCCTTGGAGGCGCAGGTGGGCCGTGCCATCGACGCCGACCGACTTGCGAATTGCAGCACAGTCGAGGACGCCGAGCAACTGGTGCGTGAGCTGGGCCAACGCACCGAGACCAGCGCCATCGAGCCAGAAGAAGAATCGCTGCCGCTCTACATTCCGGAGTCCCTACGCAAAGGGGCGATGAGGTGGATGGGTCGCGCGCAGCTGAACTTCTACGACCAGATGATGCGAACTCGGGTCACCGGGCGAGCGTTCATTCCCCAGAACAAGAACGTGCTCGTGATCGCCAATCACGCAAGTCACTTGGACATGGGATTGGTCAAATACGCGCTGGGGGATTACGGGCGCGACATGGTCTCCTTGGCTGCGCAAGACTACTTCTTCGAAGGCAAGTTCAAGAAACCCTTCTTCGAGAACTTCTCCAACCTGGTGCCGCTCAGTCGCACGGGCTCGTTGCGTCATTTCTTGAAGACGGCGGGTGAGCTCCTCGAGCGTGGCAACGTGGTGTTGCTCTTTCCCGAAGGCACGCGCAGCCCCGACGGCGCCCTGCAGGAGTTCAAGCCGGCGCTCGGCTACCTCGTGCTGCAGAGCAAGGTCGACCTGTTGCCGATCTGGCTCGACGGCGCCCACCGTGCACTCCCCAAAGGCGCCGGCGTCTTGCGTTCTCGCAAGTTGGAGGCGCGTATCGGT
Source organism: Polyangiaceae bacterium (assembly GCA_050301735.1). Taxonomy (GTDB): domain Bacteria; phylum Myxococcota_A; class Polyangia; order Polyangiales; family Polyangiaceae; genus SZUA-265. The sequence goes on from JBNKZR010000520.1 coordinate 4,899, forward strand.
CCGCCGCTGACTTACGAGGCCCTGCGCGAGCGCACCGAGGGGGACAACATGCGGGAGGCGTCGCGCAAAGTCACCGAGCTC
>JBNKZR010000521.1:0-4978 GCA_050301735.1 Polyangiaceae bacterium
GCTTCGTGCCCAAGCAGCCCCCCAAGCAGCCTCCGGCAGACGCAGCGAAGTCTCGTCCGTTCGATCCGGACGTGTTCGACTTCTTGGACTATCGCGCGTACCTGCGGGAGTTCTATCGCCGCCGCAAGGAGCAGACATCCTTTTCGTATCGCGCGTTCTCGATGCGCGCGAAGCTGAAGTCGCCAAACTACTTGAAGCTGGTCATCGACGGTGAGCGCAACCTCACGCCCACCATGGCCAAGCGGTTTGCTGGCGCGTGCGGCCTCACGGGACAGGGCTCCTCGTTTTTCGTGGAGTTGGTGGCCTTCAGCCAAGCGGACACCATGGACGAGCGCAACGAGATATACGCTCGTCTCAAGCGTTACGCCCAGTACCGTGAGGCCAACCAGCTGCAACTGGCGCAAGACGAATACCACTCCAAGTGGTACCTACCGGCGATTCGGGAATTGGTGCTGGCAGAAGACTTCCAAGAGGACGCGGATTGGATCGCCAATCGCTTGGAGCCCAGGATCAAGCCTGTCGAGGCCCGAGCGGCCCTCGAAACGCTCAGACAACTCAAGATGCTCGAGCCCGACCAGGATGGGCGCCTGCGCCAGGGCACCCCACATGTGACCACAGGAGCCGAGACGGCAAGCTTGCACATGGTAAACTACCATCGCACGATGATGGGCTTGGCTTCGGATTCGCTCGAGCGCGTGGCGTATGATCAGAGAGACATCTCTGCCGTGACATTGTGTCTCGGCAAGGATGGGCTCGAGCACGTCAAACGCGCGATCGTGCGGTTCCGGCGGGAGTTGCTCAAACTCTCCGAGTTGGAGCAGAATCCCAGACAAGTGGTACAGGTGAACTTCCAGCTCTTTCCACTCAGCTCCAGCGGAGAGGACGAAGAGTGATGCGGCGCTGGCTGACGGAAATGGGCATCTGGTCCGGCATCGCTTCGGCGACCTTGCTCGCTTGCGGGCCGCAAGCGGGGACCGAATCCGGCAATCCCATCAATCCTCCGAATCCGCCGAGTGAAGTGGCGGACGGTCCGAGTTTCGGAGTGGACGACGTTCCTGATCCGATTGAGGGCGTTGGCGGCGAAACCCCGCCCGATGTGGCCGAGACCGGTTCACCCTTCGAAGACGTCGGGATGTCGGATCCTGACCCGGCTACGGCTGTCGATCCCGTACCGGACGCAGCGGAGCCACAACCCTCAGCCAGTGGCCCAGGCGCGATCGCCGGGGTTCCCGAGCCGCCACCCGACGCGAGCGGGGAAGTGCCGTCAGCGTCTCCTGATGTGGACGGCGCTATGGCTCCTAACCAGGCGGAGCCAACTGCCCCGCAGGCGACGCCTGGCGAGGCGCCCGTGCCCGCGAGCGAAGAGCCCCAGGCAGGTGCCGATCCGACGGCGCCAGCACCGGGAGCGAGCGGTGGCTTCGACGCGGGGGACGCAGCGACGAGCTGTGACCCGAGTGCTTGCGAGGCGATCGCCAGCGCCGCAGCGGCTAGTTTGGTCGAGACCGTACAGTCCGGTGGAGGCTACGACGACGCGGACTGCCAACTCACCCAAACCGGCAGTATCTGCGCTTGCAGCGGAAGCTCAGGCATCGTCACGGTCGCGACGGACACTCCAATTGCGTGCGTCGTTCAAGGTCGCTTCGGATGCTTGTACGAAAGCTCGGAATTCATGGGTTGTGAGCCGGCGGGCGAACAGTGCGGCTTGGTCTGCGACGAAATCTTCGCCCGGCAGGCCGCGGACGACGCCCGTTCGGTATTGGTCGAAGTGCGCATGTCGGCTTGTTTGGACGATGGTTCTTGCGGGTACGTGCTGGCTTCGGAACAAGAATGTTGGGTTGGAGGCCCTTCGCTGAGCGAGGTGGACTGCTCGCTCACCGATGAAGAAATACTCGGCCTCGCTGCGCCGGTGGAGTAGCAGCATGAGGGTGTGTGAGCGTACCGTTGTAACCCGCAGCCGCTTTTTACTCTGAGTGGTCTTGCAGCGTGGGCACGCTCTGAGTGATGCTCCGCGGCATGGAATTCCGAGCTCCTTCCAAGTGCCGCTGGGACGCTGTGAGTCTCGGCGAGGTGATGCTCCGCTTGGACCCCGGCGATGGTCGCATTCACACGACGCGTCGGTTCGACGTGTGGGAGGGCGGGGGCGAATACAACGTCACGCGCGGTTTGCGCCGCTGCTTCGGGCTCTCGACGGCTGTGGTCACCGCGCTCGCGGACAATCCCGTGGGGCGCCTGGTCGAAGACCTGGTGTTACAGGGCGGGGTGAACACGAATCACGTTGTCTGGCGCAAGGCGGATGGCGCGGGAAGGCAAGTACGCAACGGCTTGAACTTCGTCGAACGCGGATTTGGGCCCCGCGCGGGGGTTGGCTGCAGTGACCGCGGGCACACCGCCGTCAGCCAGTTGCGAGGAGGTGACGTCGATTGGGAGTTGATCTTCGGCACTGAGGGCTCTCGCTGGTTTCATACGGGTGGCATCTTCGCCGCGCTCGGAGAAGGAACGCCAGACGTTGCTCGACAAGCGATGCAAGCGGCGAAGGCGCACGGTACACGCATCTCCTACGACCTGAACTTTCGTCCGTCGCTGTGGGGCGCCGGGGTTGAGGGCAAATCACGCTCTCGTGAGGTCAACCAAGAACTCGTGCGTAACGTGGACGTTCTCTTCGGCAACGAAGAGGACTTCAGCGCCGCCCTGGGATTCGAACTCGACGCGGTCGACGAGAACTTCCAGCAGCTGGACACTTCCAGTTTCCGGCGCATGATAGAACGGGTCGTCAAGAAGTACCCCAACGTCAGCACCGTCGCGACCACGCTCCGCACGGCGCGCTCTGCGTCGGTCAACGGTTGGGGAGCGATCTGCTACCACGAGGGTGAGTTCTTCGAGGTGCCGCAACGAGACGTCGAGATATTCGATCGGGTCGGCGGTGGTGACTCGTTCGCGTCGGGTTTCATCTACGGCCTGCTCAGTGACAAGGGGGCTCAGTGGGCTCTGGCCTGCGGCGTGGCCCACGGCGCGCTGGCGATGACCACCGCGGGCGACACCACGATGGCCACTCTGCCCGAAGTCGAACGGCTCATGTCTGGTGGTGGCGCGCGTATCCAGCGCTGACCAGAGGACCACCAAGCGAGGCAACGCGTAGATGATGGAACAGCCCACGCCCAATCCTGGCTGGCCGATAGCCGATCTCAACCAGAACGCCATGCTCTTCGAAGTGGCATGGGAAGTGTGCAACCAAGTCGGCGGAATATACACCGTCTTGCGCTCCAAGGTGTCGTTGATGACGAGCGCCTGGAGAGACCGTTACTGTCTGGTGGGCCCCTACTTGCCCGACAGCGCTGCGACGGACTTCGAGCCTGCGGACGCCTCCGGGGTGTACGCGGAGCTCATCGACGTGCTCGCGCGTGAAGGTGTCTCCGCTCACTACGGTCATTGGCTCGTAGCTGGTCGACCTCAAGTCATTCTGCTCGACCCGAAAGTACCGCGGGAGAAGCTGAACGAGGTCAAGCACTCGTTGTGGCAACGCTACAGTATCGAGTCGCCACCGTCGTTTCCGTTGGTGGACAACGCATTGTCCTTTGGCTACGTGGTGTCTCGCCTGACGGCGGCCATCAGCCGATTGTGGGTCGTCAAGGGGACGGGCAGGCGCGTTCTTGCTCACTTCCACGAGTGGCAGGGGGCGGCGGCGTTGCCATTGATCAAACGCGACGGGCAGCCGTTGGTTACGTTGTTCACTACCCACGCTACGCTGCTGGGCAGGTACATCGCTTCGAGTCGGGACGACCTGTACCAGGGCTTGGAGCAGATTGACCCTGAAGCGGAGGCGAAACACTTCGGAATTGCCGCCCAGCACGGCATCGAGTACGCCTGTGCGCAATGCTGCACGGTGTTCACCACCGTCTCTCCAATCACGGGTGAGGAGTGCACCAAGCTCTTGGGTCGTAAACCCGACGTCATCACCCCCAACGGGATCAACGTCGAACGTTATGACGTCGGTCACGACTTCCAGAGACTGCACGCGCAGCACAAGGAAGGTATTCGTCGCTTCGTCATGGGGCACTTCTTCCCCAGCTATGCGTTCGACCTGGATCGCACACTTTTCTTCTTCACGAGTGGCCGATTCGAACCGCACAACAAAGGTTTCGACCTCTGCTTGGAGGCCATGGCGCGGCTGAACTCCGAACTCCGCGACACGGGGTTGGGGGTGCAGGTGGTATTCTTCATCGTGACGAACCAGCCCGTTCGTTCGCTCAACCCTCATGCGCTCAGTGATCGTGGCGTTCTCGAAGAGCTGCGGGCCGTTTCACGTCAAATCGCCGATGAGATATCCGAGCAATTGTTCCTCCAAGGGGCCGCGGGGCAAGAGCTGAAGCTGGATGAACTTGCCGACGAGTACTGGATGGTGCGCTACCGCCGAACTTGCTACGCGTTCAAGTCCAACCGCTTGCCGTTTCTCAGTACCCACGTGTTGGTGGACGAAGAGAACGATGCGGTGCTTCGCAAGATCCAACAGTTGGGCTTGAACAACTCCAAGGACGATCCCGTGAAGGTCGTCTACCACCCGCAGTTCATCAACTCCGTCAACCCACTGTGGCGTATGGAGTACGAGCAGTTCGTGCGTGGCTGCCACATGGGGATCTTTCCGAGCAGCTACGAGCCTTGGGGGTACACGCCGCTGGAGTGTGTGTGCATGGGTGTGCCCGCAATCACGAGTGATCTATCTGGTTTTGGTCGCTACCTCGCGGATGTACACCCAGATCACGACCGACAAGGCATCACCGTGCTCGGGCGAAGGGACCAGGACTTCCAATCTTCGGCCAAGGAACTGGCCAATCGCTTGCTCGCGTTCTGCCGCTTGAACCGCCGTCAACGCATCGCTCTGCGCAACTCGGTGGAGGCGCAGTCCCACGCGTTCGACTGGCAACGCATGGGCATGGCGTACTATCGCGCTCACCAACTCGCGTTGGAACGCTGCGGGGCGCTG
>JBNKZR010000522.1:0-4965 GCA_050301735.1 Polyangiaceae bacterium
ACGAACCACATGGGCATGGAGACGATGTTCGTGCACGACTGGGACGGGCGCATGCGCTTCAGCCGCGACGACCGCGAGTCCGATCCGTTCAAGTTCTGGAAAGAGGGCAGGCTGGAGCGCAAGGCCAAGTGGCGCCCGGTGATCGTCGTCGTCTGGCTACTGCTCGCTGGTTGGACGGTGTGGGCGCTGCGCAAAACCAAACACTTCTGGCTCGGCTTGCCGCTGAGCCTGCCGCTACTCGGAAGCCTGACCAGCATCACCTGTTACTACTTCGCGATGTTCATCGCCTTCGCGCCACTGGTTCGACTGCGCCCGAGTCTGGGTCCGGCGATGCTCGCGACGGCAGCGGCCAGTCAAGTGCTGTTGGCCCACTCGCATTGGATCGACGACCGCTTCACGGCGCTCAGCTGGCTCTTCTTCGCCTTCTCGCTGCTGCCGCTGGCGGCGTTCTCACGCCCGCTGTCGCGGAGTGCGATCCGCACCTGGTGGCGCTCGCTCTCTCCGCGCGCGAAAACCCCCAAGCAAGAGCCGGAAGCGTCGCCCAGCTGAGCGAGCCCCCCGACGTCGGAGCTACCCAGCCCAGCGAGGGGCTCAGAGTTGGCCGCGAACCTGCTCGAGCGCCTTGGCGAACCCGTACTGAAAGGGACGCAAGACGACGTCGAGGTGCTCCCAATCCGTGCGCACGGCCCCTACGGTGATGAGCGGGGTGATCACGCCGAGCAAGCGCTCGACCTTCTCGTTCGCGAGTGCCGGATGCTTCATCAGATCCACCACCACGCGGTCGTCCTCGGCCTCCACCAGCATGGGGGGACGTTTGGGCATGTATTTGGCGAGGTTACCGGGTTTGCTCAAATCGAGCGCACCCGATTTCAAGAGTGTTGCCACCGGCGAGTCCGAATCACCGAGCAACTTCATCGACACGTCGGCGAGCCGCACTTCGATGCGCACCTCCTGGGGATTGATGCGGATGTCCTCGATGTAGATGATGGTCGAGGCGCGCACGACGGTGCCCATCAAGTCCACGGTCGCGCCCACGCGAATGCCGGGCGGTACGGCCTCGATCTGCACGTCCTTCGGGGCCTTCTTGCCCTTGGCGCGCGCGGCGAACCAGCGCAGGGCATCCAGCGGCAAGCCCAAGCGCAGCAAGAACCCGTTCTTGACGAGCCGCACCAATTCCTCCGGGTGGCGCATGAGGTATTCGCGCACCGAGTCGAACATTTCCTGCTTGTTGACCATCGCGCTCAGTATATGTCGAAACAGCCACGCAAAGGGAGTCCCACGACGCACCGTGTGCACGTGACGCGCCACCCGGCGAGCGCGCCCGGGGACTGCGGCGCCCCAGTGTTTCGAGATAGTTCGTTGGGTTCCGGCGTTCCCAAAAAGGGGCTGCCCGGGAGCGAGAAAAAAGCCGTGCACGGCCGCGCGGATTGATGCTACTGGGAACGGCTACGGCTTTTTCGGCTGCCCCAGGGGTGATCGGAGACACTCGTGACTGACACTTCCTCCAGTGACGTTCGCGCTAGCGATGGGAGCAACGCCCAAACTGGCGATCTGCTCGCCGCACAGGGTGCGGAGAGCGACGACGAACTGCTACGCGTAGTCGCGGAGGAGTCCAAGTGCCTGGGCCGCATCCTGGGCCACGTGGAAGAGAAGCGCTCGCGGCCGACCCAGCGCCGCGAAATCGACTACGACACCCAGCTCTTGGAGCTGCGGGACGAGATCGCCGCTGCTCGCATGGAGGACGTGCCGCCGCTGCTCGAGCAGATGGAGCGCTTGCAGGGCATTGCCGCGCGTCAGCGGCAGATGACCGAAGGGCACGTCGACCCCCGCTCGCCCTATTTTGGGCGCATGGTCCTCAAAGAGAACGGCCGCACCCGCGAGGTGCTCATCGGTCGCTCCACCTACCTCGATTCCAGCGCTGGTGTGCGTATCGTCGATTGGCGTGATGCTCCCGTCAGCCGCCTCTACTACCGCTACGCGGAGGGGGACGACTACGAAGAGGTCTTCGGCGGGCGCGAGGTGGAGGGCGAGGTCGTCGTGCGTCGCAGCGTGACGATCGTCGAGTCGAACCTCCGGCGCATCGTCGCGCCCCAGGGCACCTTCCTCAAACCCGGCAATGGCGACTGGAAGCGCGGCGGAGCCAACCTGAAGCTGCAAGGCGGGGAGGGCACCGCCAGCCGAGCCGAGCAACAGAGGGGCCCGCGCAAGCTCGGCATCGGCGAAGAAGCCGACATCGGTGAGGACAAGCACCTCAAAGAGATCACGGCGCTGATCGATCAGCGTCAGTTCGAACTGATCACCCGTCCCGACTCGGGTTTGGTCGTGATCCAGGGCGGCGCCGGTAGCGGCAAGACGACGATCGGGCTGCACCGCTTGGCGTATCTGGCGTTCCAGGATGCGCGGCGCTTCCGCCCCGATCGCATGCTGGTCGTGGTCTTCAACAACGCGTTGGCGCGTTACATCTCGCAGGTGCTGCCGGCACTCGACGTGCAGGGGGTGGCTGTACGCACTTACGAGTCGTGGGCGGCCAAGTTGCGTCAGCAACTGATGCCTCAATTCCCCAAGCGCTATACGGAAGAGACGCCCCCCGTGGTGACGCGCTTGAAGAAAAACCCGCTGATGCTCCGGCTGGTCGAGCGCTTGGTCGCCGACATGGAGGCGGACATCGAAGAGCGTTTGGTCGCCGCCACCGGCTCTCACGAAGAACTGCGGCAAGCCGTCAAGAATGCCTTCGCCGCCACCAAGGGCCGCCCCCTGGCGCATCGCGCTCACGGCCTGCGGCGCTGGCAAGAGCGCAACGCCGAGCGACTGAGCGCCTCCGAACGACACGCGTTGGAACGCGTCTCGGACCTCGCGCTGGCCAAATCTTCCGATCTGATGAGCGCCTGGGTGGACTTGCTGACGGAGACCGCCCGCATCAAGGCGTGTTTCGTCGAGCGTCCGGACTTGGCGCTGAACGAGCGGGAGCTCAGCCGCGCCCTCGAGTGGTGCCGCGCCCGCTGCACGGCGGTGCTGACGGAAGCCGAGCAACGCGACGAAGACAGCGGCGAGAGCAAGGCCGCGGACGACGACTACGGCGCCATCGACGGCCGCGCGCTGGAAGAGATGGCCACGCTGGACATCGAGGACGACACGCTGTTGCTCTTGTTGTGGCAGCGCCTGCGCGGGCCGATCCACAAGCCCGGCAGCAAAGAGGCACTGGTCTACGAGCACGTGCTGGTGGACGAGGCGCAGGACTTGAGCCCGACGGAGCTCACCGTCGTCATGCGCTGCGTGAGCCGCGCTCAGAGCATCACGCTCGCTGGCGACGTCGCTCAGCGTCTGCACATGGACAACGGCTTTGCCGGCTGGGACGCCACTTTGGGCGAGCTCGGTCTGTCCCACGTCGCGATCGAACCGTTGCAAGTCAGCTACCGTTCGACCGCACAGATCATCGACTTCGCCCGCGACGTGTTGGGGCACCTCGCGCCCGAGGAGTCGCCCCGCGCAACCCGTGAGGGCACCGCGATCGAACTCTTCCGTTTCGCGGACAGCGGCGAGGCGGTGGGCTTCTTGGCGGAAGCCCTGAAAGAGCTGATGGACGTCGAGCCGCGCGCTTCGGTCGCAGTCATCGCGCGGCACCCCGAGCAAGCGGAAGTCTTCTACCAGGGCCTATTCCGCGCTGAGACCCCGAAGGTTCGCCGTATTGCCCAGCAAGACTTCCCCTTCAAGCCCGGCATCGACGTGACCGACGTGCGACAGGTCAAGGGCCTGGAGTTCGACTACGTGATACTGGTGGAAGTCAGCGACTCGACCTATCCTCCGGAGGACGAGGTGCGGCACCTCCTGCACATCGCAGCCACGCGTGCCGCCCACCAACTCTGGATCCTGACGAGTGGCAAACCAAGCCCGCTGCTACCCAGCGACCTGCGCGACCGAAGTTACTGACGCCCCGCATCAGGGGCGCCACCCGCGGCACACGGTGTTCAGGTCTGAGGACGCGTTCGCAACGCCGTCGCGCGGCTCGCCCCAGCGCGGACGCTCACTTTCGATGGCACGCAGGGCCTCGAACGGGCCTCCCTCGACGCGGCGCGGTCGTTCATTTGCAACGTACATGGGCTGGGTGGAACATTTTTTGGGTGGGGTCGCCTTGTGCGTGGGGCTCGCCGCGTGCTCCAGTGGGGTTCAGCGAGCGCCGCTGACGGCACACGAGAAGTCAATCGACGCGCACGAGCACGACGAGCCGCTACCCTACGACATCGTCGAGCGCTCCCGGGTGGGCTTCGTGGCGCGCACGAAGAGCATCGAGGCCAGTGGCGAGGCGATGACGACCTGGCTTGCCGAGCACCGCGTCGTGTGCGTGGGTGAACGGCACACCGATCCGGCGCACCACTACGTGCAGAAGGAGATCATCAGGCGGTTGGCGGAGTGGGCCGGTAGCCACGAGGCCTCGTTCGCGGTCGGCTTCGAGATGTTCGAGCGAGCGCAGCAATCGCACCTCGAGGCGTTCGTCCAGGGTCAGGACCCGACGAGTTTCGAGGCAGAGTCGGGCTACGAGGATCGTTGGGGCTTCGACTTCAGCCTCTACCGTCCACTGCTCGAGGCAGGTCGAGCGGGTGGCGCGCAACTGTTGGCGCTCAACGCCCCCAAGTCGTGGACACGTCAGGTCGCCCAAAACGGCTTTTCCCAACTCGACCCCGCGCTCAAATCACAGCTGCCGGAGCTCTTCCTCACAGACGCCGAACACCGCTCGTTCTTCGCCGCGGCAATGAGCGAACACCCTGGCGGCGCCCCGAAGACCGCGCCGAGGAAGCACGCCACGCCCCCCAGACACGAGCACCCTCAGCACGCCACGCGCCAGCACGTCGAACACGGCGTGCAGCACGAGCCCCACCCCGAGCACGGCGACGTGCCCCCCGCAGCGGAACCACCCCACGAAGGCACGGCGACCCACGACCACGGCGCGCATCATCCACCGCCGTCGAC
>JBNKZR010000523.1:0-4961 GCA_050301735.1 Polyangiaceae bacterium
TCTCCGAGTGCCTGACGGATCGGGTGTTCTTGTACGCCGAAGGGCGCGAGGCGGGCGCGGCAGACTCTTGCACGGTGAGCCACGCGGCTGAACAGTTCGACCAGAACCAAGGGCGCTTCGCCTCCATCCTCGAAGGACTCGTGCTGGCACCCGAGTTCCGGCTGCGACGTGCCCCCGAGGCGGCGAGCAACTGAACAGGAGCCAACGATGGACCGACGCAAGATGATTGTTCGCCCTGTATCTCGCCGCACGATTCTGCGGGGCGCAGGTGTGGCCCTGGGACTACCGTTTCTCGAAGCCATGCGCACGCCGCTAGTAAACGCACAAAGCGCTAGCGTGCGGCGCTTCCTGGCCTTCTTCTGCCCTTGCGGCACGGAGCCAACCCGTTGGGAGATGGCCGCTACCGACTCGGTGACGGCAGACATGCTCAGCGAATGCCTGGTGGACATGGCGGGGTTCGAGGCCGAACAAGAATGGCCCGCAGTCGGACCGGTGTTTTCGGACATCACCTGGGTCACGAACGTCGATCACGAAGCGATCTGCGTCGAAATCCACAACCCGTCGATGGCGCTTTCCGCGCACAACGCTCGGGGCGCCAGCCCTGAAGTCACGCCTCAGCCCACTCTCGATCAGTATCTTGCCGCCCGCATCCAGGAACAGACTCCCTATCGCAGCTTGACCTCCAGCGCGACGGGCGACACCGCCGTCACTCAGGGTTTTCTCTCCTTCCGCGAGAACGGGCAGGCCGAAGCCGTCTTCCGAAGCGCAACGGACTTGTTCGACACGGTGTTTTCCGGACTCGATCCCGCGGCCCAGTCCGACGACATGCCGACCCAGATCCGAGCGCGTGAAGCGAGCGTCCTCGACTACGCCGAGGAAGACGCGACACGCCTCAATCAGCGGCTGGGCGCAGCCGACCGACAGCGCATGGACGCGTACCTGACGGCCGTGCGCGAACTCGAGCAACAGATCCAGGCCACCACCACCAGCGCCGGCTGCATCATCCCCGAAAACCCGGCCAACACCCGCGACATGCATACCAACACGAAGTTGATGTTGGATCTTACGTTGATGGCCTTTCAGTGCGATCTGACACGCGTGGCCGCGATCCAGTACAGCAATAGTTGGGACGTGAACTACGGCAAGTACGACCTGCCCGACGGCTGCGGCGACTGGAGCGATCACTTCATCAGTCACAAACTCGACGACGAAGACCGCGCCACGGACTTGGACGGCCTCAATCGCGAGGAGGCGATGGCCATCGCCAACGCACGTGTGGTGCAGACCTCCCGCTTCAAGGCGCGCCGCTTCGCCAACGTCGTCAGCGCCCTCAAGGAGACCCCAGGCACGGCCGGCGGTACGCTCTACGACGAAACCCTCGCGCTCTACTGCTCGGAAAACGGCGACGGCGACAGCCACAGCCGCAAGCGCGTGCCGTACATGTTGGCCGGCAATGGCGGCGGTTTCGTGCCTGGGCGAGTCGTCGATGCGGCGGGGTTGCCCACGGGCGGCTTGCACGCGTCGATCATGGGCTACTTCGGAATCGAAGTGGACGAGTACGGAGACCCCGCCTCGGGGCCGATCCCGGGCTTGTGAGCCGCTTCCCAATCGCGTCGATTGCGCGCACACCACATGCCTCGTGGTACGTTCCCAGGTCGTGACGGATCGGCGGCGCGAGCGATGCAGCGGAAGGGGTTATCGCGCCGCACACTGTGAGCAGTGCGGCCTCAGAACTGAGCTCTGTCTCTGCCCGCGACTGGAGCCCGTAGCCACGCGAACGGAAGTGGTCTTCGTGCTGCACTGGCGGGAGCGCAGTAAACCCTCCAACACCACTCGGCTGGCACACACGCTGCTGTCGAACTCGCGCATCCTGGAGCGAGGCCGCAGTCGACAGACGGCGTGCGTCGTCGATTCCGCCCTGCGTCAACTCCCGCCAGAAGACTGCCTGTTACTCTATCCGAGCGAGGATGCTGCGCCACTGACAAACGGCGACACCTGCAAGCACTTGATCGTACCCGACGGCACCTGGGGTCAGACCCGCCGTTGGCTGCGGCGCGAGAGTTGTCTGCAGGGTCTACGCCGGGTTCACCTCTCTCGAGAGACACCGCTGCCGCCGTATCTGTTGCGCCGTGCACCGGGCCCGGGCCTGTCGTCGACCTTCGCGGCCACAGCCATTGCCTTGGCGTGTCTCGAGTCGCCGCACGTCGCGACGCGACTGTTGGAACACTTCGACGAGTGGCAGCGGCGAGCCCTGCGCTCTCGAGACGGTGGCTTGGGCGTGACTCAACCGCGGTCGTGAGCTAGGGGGTCGTTCGTGCCATTTCGAATGTGGATTGTGGGGCTGGCCGCCTTCGGAGCGCTCTCGGCGCTGGGTGGTGGCATCGAGCTCTTGGCCTGGCCGACGGGCAACGCCTACTTGCCCATCGAACTGCTGCAGCCGACACCGTTCGAAACCTTCCTCGTTCCCGGTTTGCTGCTGACGCTGGTGGTGGGTGGGTCGAGCCTGGTGTGCAGTGTGCTGGCATGGCGTCGCTCTGCCTTCGCCATCGACGCCACCCTGTTTTGCGGAGGTGTGCACACTTTCTGGATCGTCTCGGAGGTGGCGCTGTTGCAGTCGCTGCACTGGCTGCACGTCGTCTACGCTCTGCTGGGTGCCACGTTGATCGCATTAGGTTTACTAGCCACCTGGCGCGAGAAGAAACGACGTTGCCAGTGGGTCGTCGCAGTGACGCTCGGAGAGAGCATCGGCTACTTGGGCCCCACGCTCGTGGGGATTCTTACGTACGACACCATCGACGACGTCGGGCGCATCTTCGCCATGGCGGCTGCCGGATTGTGGGAGGGACTGTGTCTTGGGGCCGCACAAGCCTGGGCACTCCCCTTCGATGTCAATCGCGGACGCTATGCGGCGCTCACGGCGGTAGCCGCGAGCCTGGTGTGGGCGTCGGTGATGACGATGATGGTGCTGATGTCCGCAGGCGACGGCGCGCCCGGACCCGTTGCGAGCGTGGGCATGCTCCTCACCGGCTGCGTCGCCCTGCTGAGCATCGGGGCAGCACAATGGCTCGAATTGCGACGCCACTGCGGCCATGCAGAGACCTGGGTGCTGTGGACGGCGCTCGCTTGGCTGTTGGCGTTGCCCCTGAGCTTCTTGCCCAGCCCGCTCGTCGACGAAACAACCCCGCTGCCTGTGCACTTGGCGCTGTGGGGTAGCGCGGGCGTGCTGATGGCCTACGTCATGGCGCTGACTACCTGGCAGGGCGTGCAGCGGCTGGCGACCGCGCGACGAGCAGGATCTGCTTCGCTGCGTGGCGATTGACCGAGGCCCAGCCCTGCCCGGTGTCTTCGGTCCGAGTGAACCCGCTCGACTTTTTGCTCGCATCTGGGACCAGCTGCAACTCCGATGTGGGCTTGCTACGCTGCGTCCATGACCCGCCAACACTCCTATTCGGCAACCATCACGTGGACCGGTAACCGGGGCCAAGGCACGACTCAGTACCGAGGCTACGAGCGCCAGTGGGAGGTGCGCACCCCTGGCAAGCCGGTCATCGTCTGTTCCAACGATCCGCTGCTCGGCGGGGATCCATCAAAGCCCAACCCCGAAGACCTCCTGCTAGCGTCGCTCTCCTCCTGCCACATGTTGTGGTACCTGCACTTGGCTTGCAGCGCAGGCGTCGTCGTCACCGGCTACGAGGACTCGCCCGTCGGTGTCGGCGAGACTGAAGCAAACGGCGCAGGTTGTTTCCTCAGCGCAACCCTACACCCGAGGATCCAGCTACGGCGCGGCGCGGATCTTGCCCGCGCTGACGCAATTCATGGGGAGATCCATCGCTATTGTTTCATCGCGCGCTCGGTGAACTTTCCGGTGACTTGGGAAGCTACCTACATCGAAGAGTGACGGCCCGCGGCCACCAGCGCCGCGTTGGCCACAACCGTGCGCTTGCGCACGCGCCGCTCCCGAGACGTGCTCCGCAGGTTCACACTGTGAGCGCGCCGTGCCGCACCCCGCTCACGGCAAGACCGCCCCGAGCCGCAACCCTGTCTCGCGAGGCGGCGACTTCGGACTCGAGTCCGCCGGCGCTCGTCGCCGTCGATGGCGCGCGCCGGCGAGACCCTGTTGTGCGGCAGCAGTCGCTGGTCTCTCTCTACTCCGCTACGTAGTGGCGGGCGATGAAGTCGTTCTGCAGCCAGAGCAACTTCGAGAACGCGCGCACCGAAGCGTGCTTGACGTCGTCGGGAATGTCCGCACCGAGGATCGTCGCGTTGAACACGTCGGCAACGAAGCCCAAGAGCGCATTCATCTGCACCAGTGGAATGTTGATGTCGGGGTTGCCCGCCTTCTTCGTGTGGATCTTGCCCACCATATCCAGGTACTTCAGCAGCGAGCCATCGTAGGGTTTGGTCACCAACGACTCCAGGTAACGGGCCAAGTGCTGCTTGCGGAACTGGATCTGAGGATGGTCCATGCTCAGACTCTTGACGTCGACCGGCACATCGCCGTCGTATCCGCTCTGCTTGGGCACGAAGTGCCGCCACGTAGCAGTGTAAGAATAGAGCTTGTTGTAAACGCCATCTACCAACTGAGGCACGAGCGGGGCGAGCAGAGGTGCAGCCGCGTGAATCGTATCGATGTCCGCTTGGTCGAAGCCCATGAAATCGGTCAGGTATTCGAAGCGGTAACCTAGGTCGTTATCCAAACGGGATTCGTCGATTTCTTTCATTGATCCTACTCCTTGCCTTAGGGGCGAAACCGAGCTTCGCGCAACCGGAGCCGCCGCGTCAATCGACACACGCGTCAGGCGGTAACCTGGCCGGCGGACTCGTCGCCCGCTCGACGGAGTGCGCAGAGTTCTCTGCGTGCGGAGCACGGGGAACGAGCTTACGCACCTTTTTCGCAAAACTGGAGCCGACCCAACTGCGTTCTGACTCGCGCATCACGTGAACGGGAGACGACGCCGCAT
>JBNKZR010000524.1:0-4961 GCA_050301735.1 Polyangiaceae bacterium
ACTCGAGCAAGAGGCAACCCGCCTCGAGCCGCCCGCAGTCGAGGTACTCCTCGAACTCGCTGACCACGAACTTCGGCAACCCGCCGCTCTCTTCCATCCGCTCCCGAAACGCAGGCCAGTGCGCCGCGATCGTCTGATACAGCACCGTCTCTTCCGGACGCCGCCTCTCGTATCCGTCGGAACGAGTGGCGGCGTGGGCACTCGGGTGATGCGCAACGGCAGGCTCGACCACTCGCTGGCCAAAGCGAACCGCATACCCAAAAGCGGACCACAACAGTTCCCATCACTTGAGCCAAGCGACGGAGTTGGCAACAACCGACTTAGCCGGCCACCTGTCAGTGCGGCAACGGGCCGTCAGAAAGTGCCGTCAACTAAGGCTGTGTCTCACAGTGCCAGGCGTTTACGCGCTTCTTGGCTCCGCAAAGCCGATCGCAGCTTCGAGATCCCCGTTTCGCAACGTGACCTGCGCCATGCCGGCCACGGCGGTGACGTTCTTTGCGTCCAGCGTGATGGCTCGGCGGAAAAGTCGTGCGCCAAGGAACTCTGAACGGCAAATTCACCCCCATCGCGCACCAGGCGACGCGACCTGAAGGCGTCGGAGAGCGCGCTCACCCCAGTGAAACGTAGCCGTGACCCGAGGCAATACGACCTCAGGCCTCTAGAGTGCTGCATCATCGCACGTCTTGAGCTAGGATTACGCGATGCGGCGCCTGAGCACACTGTTGCTTGCCTTTCGCCCGGGGTTGTTCGGTTGCGGCGCGCACTCCGCTGATGATGAGGCCGACAACACGAACGGAAGCCAGTCGTCCAACGGCGGATCGAACGCGGGTGAAGCCGCGGCGGGTGACGAACACGGCCTGGCCCCGGAACCCGCGGTCGATGCAACGGAAGGTGACGATGCCGAGGCGAACGGTCAGCCGAGTGCGTTGGAACCGAGTCCGGCGCCGGCAACTCCAACGCGGCTACCGGCTGCGGCCCCCGCGGGAGGACCCACTGCAAGGGTCGACAGGGATGCGGGCAGCAACGTCGAGCCCGCGTCGACCGGTCGCGATGTGTACGCATCGGCGGACAGCACTTGCTGGTTCGAGTTTCTCGGCAATGGCGTTCGCTGCGTCGCGACGGAAGCAGATTTCGACCAGGAGCGGGAGGCGCTCTCGACGTGCGCCGTCGATTGCTTGTCGAACGACGACTGTACCAGCATTTCGGATTACACCTACTTCGGCCTTGGCCTGGGTTGCTACGTTCACACTGGAGGGTGTGAACCTGGGCACGATATATGGTACGAGGAGGATGGGGCGCGGGAGTACCGCAAGGTGTGTGGAGAGGACCCGCCCGAGGGCGCCATCGTCGAGTTTTCCGATGCGCGGGGCTTTGCCGCTTCGGAGACGTCCGAGTGCCGTTTCGTGCCAGTTGCAGACTTCATGAGGTGCGAGGGTACAGTTCCCGCTGACGAGGCGTCGTTGACCTTCGATACGCTGGAAGAGTGCACTGCGGCTTGTGCGGAGAATTCCGAGTGCGGCGCGGTGCAGGACTGGTGGTACGCTGGTCCCACTGAGTTCGAGTGTGCACTGCACTTGGGGACCTGCGACCAACCGACGGAGCGCGATCGCGCCGATTACGCCAACGACAGTAGCGAGTATCGCTTCTACGCGAAGGTGTGTCCCTGAGCGAAGAAGGATTGCAGGGTTCGCCCGGCTAGCTGCCCCCCTTTGCAAGCATGCGAGCGAGAGCCGGAGCCGGGCCTGGGTCAGAGGCCGTCGATAGATCCAAGGAGTGCAGTTCGTTGCTCGTGGTGAAGTAGAGCGTCCCTCCGAACAACTCGAGATCGGAGAACTCCCCATCCAACAGCGTTTCCGCGGTGCCATTCGAACCAACACGAGCGGGCCTAGGTGGGCAGGTGCACACGCGCCCGATCGACAAATGGGTTGGCCGCGGCGACCGACGCTCTCGCGCGAGAGCGCTCTTCCGCTCACGCGATTGAATACGTCGCGGCTGGGCCCAAGGCGGGCACAAAGTGATAACTGTGGTGCGATCAGCACGTGTTAACCGTCCTGGAGCAGGAGAAGCCTACAATCAGCGCGTAGCGACGATGCCTCGCCCGAGTCCGCACGGATCGCCCTGGCCGCGACGCTATTTCAACGCTGGTAGGGACGCCTTGAGGGCCACCCTTGGGCGTGATAGCGCACTGGCCATGAAGGCGACTGCGAATGATTGGGTGGCGGTGGCGATGTTGCTTTGTGTCGCCTGTTCTGGCGGCGATGACACCGGCCGCACGGAGGTAGCATCGGTGGGTGACCCTCCCGCCGCGGGACAACCGGCAATGACGCCGGCCACCCCCTCGGGGCAGGGCGCAGTTGTCAGCGCGGTGCCGACCGAGCCCGCGATTGAAGCGCCGGCAGAAAGCCTGCCGCCTGAGCCTCCTGGCGTCGCGACTGAACCGTCCGCGGGCAGCGACGTCGAAGATGTAACTGGCGCAGGTGAACCAATGCCTCAGGGCATGCCGGCCGTCGAACCTGCAACGCCCTCAGAACCGACCAGCGGCGAGCCAGCGGAAACAGCGCCCGACCCCGCCGGAGAGCCCCCCGTCGTCGTGGTGCCGGACACAGAGATGGATGAGACACAACCGCCGGGAGAGGTACCAGCGGACGGAGCGTCTGTGCTGGGAGTCTCTGAGATGGGTGGGTCGGGGAGTTCTGACGATCGCTATGCAAGCGGAGACGTGACCCGGAACGGACAAAACTACTTCTTCATGGCCAATGGCTGGGGTCCTGGGTTCATCTCACAGACGGTTTCGTGGGAGGGTACCTCGTTCGCGGTCGAGAGCATGGAGGGGCAGGTCGGTAGTAACTACGAGCCCGCATCCTACCCCACCGTGTTCTGCGGCGACTATTCTAGCGAGCGGTCTCTGGAGTGTGGGCTGCCCGCGCCGCTTTCAGAAATCGAGCAACTGCGAACCGGCTGGCGTTGGGATCCGGCGGGAAACACCGGGGAGTTCAATGCCGCCTACGACATCTGGCTCGGGGATGGCGACGGTTTCGCGGGCTTCGCCATGGTGTGGCTGCGAGAGCCTCCCGGACAGCAACCCGCCGGTAGCCTGATCCTCGAGGACGTCGAGGTAACAAACGTCCCCGGCACTTGGGACATCTGGGAGGGCACCGTGTACAACCGGGTCCCGATCATCAACTGGGTGCGCAACGAGGGTGAGGACACCCTCGAGATGGAGTTCGATATCATGGACTTCGTGCGTGACGCCGAGGCCCGCGGGCTCCAGCTGCCAGGCAACGTGGTGAATGCAGTCGCCGTGGGATTCGAGATATGGGAAGGACCCATCTCCAACTTGGCGACGGAGGACTTCTACTTGGACGTGATACCGGTGCAGTGAGGCTCACTCGTCGGGGCGCGCTGGGCCACCGGCGCGTGGGGCAGCGTTCAGCTGACGCGCAGGTGGCCGAGCAGGCGCTCTGGCGGCCCGCACCCAGCGCATCGGACCGCCGCACTTCTCGCAGGGTCTCAACGTCGGCGCGAAACACGTGCCGCAAGAGCCATCCCCATCGTGAGCGACGAGGGCGTGGTGGTGGCAGGCCTCACGTGTCCTCTGGGCGATCCCGACGTTGACGCGGGAGGCAGCACGCGGGATGGAGCACACGAAGAGCCGTTCGCGAACCCTCGAAAACATATGAACCACGAACCCAAACAGTCTCGGCAGCCACGATGGTGAAAGCAACCAAAGATCAATCCGACGGTGGAGTCGGCGTGATCGGTGCTGCAGCGATCGGTATTGGCGGAATGGTCGGCGGAGGGATCTTTGCGGTCTTGGGTACGGCGGTCATGCTCGCGGGCGGGGCCACCCCCATCGCGTTTGCGCTAGCGGGCGCGATCGCGGCACTCACGTCGTATTCTTACGCCAAGCTCTCGGTCGCGTACCCCGAGTCCGGCGGAACCATCATATTTCTCGATCGCGCCTTCGGCGTAGACCTCGCGACCGGCACGCTCAACTCGACGCTTTGGCTCAGCTACCTGGTCACGATCGCTTTGTACGCCTCCGCGTTCGGCTCGTACGGGCTCACGTTCTTCTCGGACCAACCCGAGTGGCTCAGGCACGTCATCGTGACCGGTGCCGTCCTCGTACCGGCCGTACTGAACGTTCTCGACTCCGCGATTGTGGCCGAGTCCGAGACCGCGGTCGTCGTGCTCAAACTGAGCCTGCTGGCGGTGGTGATCGTGGCGGGAGCGACCGAAGTCGATCCCGATCGTCTAGCAGTATCGACTTGGGCGGGGCCAACATCGATCATCACCGGCGGCATGACGATCTTCGTGGCGTACGAAGGGTTCGAGCTCATCGCCAACGCTGCTCAAGACGTGCGAGACCCGGCGCGTACGTTGCCGCGTGCATACTACTCGTGCGTCGGCTTCGTCGTGTTTCTCTACATCCTCGTCGCGATCGTCACGGTTGGCTCCGTGCCTCCGTCTGCCATCGCTGAGGCCAAGGACTACGCGCTTGCCGCGGCTGCGGAGCCGTCGCTCGGCCATGCGGGGTTCGTGCTCGTCGCGGTATCAGCGCTTCTGGCGACCTTTTCGGCGATCAACGCCACGGTCTACGGAAACGCTCGACTGGGGTTCGCCCTCGCGAAGGATGGTGAGCTGCCCGAGGCATTCGAACGCCAGACTTGGAGGCGTCCCGTACACGGCGTGGCGCTCACGGCCATTCTGTCTCTGCTACTAGCCAACCTGGTGGACCTGAACGAGATCGCCATCATCGGCAGTGCAGGCTTTCTGGTCATCTTCGCCGCCGTCAATGCCGCCGCCTACCGTCTGGGCCCGAAAGTTGGCGCTCGCCGTCTCGTCACCGCGACGGCGACCCTCACATGTGGGGGCGCCCTCGTCGCCTTGCTCTGGCACACCGCCACCGCGTCTCCACGTGCGCTCGTCGTATTCGTGGGCGTGCTCATCGGGGCCGCCGC
>JBNKZR010000525.1:0-4933 GCA_050301735.1 Polyangiaceae bacterium
GACGCTCTGGGCCTGAGCGTCAAAGTGCAATGGCTGGCCACCGACACCCTCACCAGCACTTCTGCCCTGTACGACTTTGACGGCTTCTGGTGCGTGCCCGGCAGCCCCTATCGCGATATCGACGGCGCCCTGCGGGCGAAAAGTCGACTTGGCCCCCGGTGCCGACCCGCTCAGGCCGGCGGAGCACCCCCTGGCGGAGGCCCTGCGTCGTTGCCCCAGGTGTAGAAGAAGGACTCGACGAGACTGGTGTTATCCTCCAGCAGGAGCAAGCGCGGGTGGAGCTTGTTGTAGTAGCGACGCGCGGCATCGGCTACCTCACTCAGCGTGCGGTTGGCGCGCGCTTCCTTCACGTACAGATCTTGGCGGTTGGCCACGGCGCGTTCGACCTCTTGCAATGCTGCTGCGACCGCGTCTGCTTGGGGTTGAAGGTCCGTCAGGCTCTCATCTGCGGCATGGGTTTCCAGTAGTGCCCGCACGTAAGTCGTCTGCTCATCCGACGCCATGGGCGCCATGGCCCTGCTCGGAGCGATCGGAAACAGGCGCTTGTACGTCGGATGGTTACGTTTGCCTTCGAGCCGCACGAGCAGCGTGCGCGAGAACGTGACCACCTTGCTGTCGAGTTCACTGTCGCGCCACTCGACTTCCGCCGTCGCGGCCACCCGCGCCTCACGCGCCTGCTCGCGCTGGTCAATGGCTGCCTTCACACTGCCCTGATGCTTTTCGAGCTCGTTGGCGAGGGGCACGAACGGCTCCCGCGAGCTGAGCCGCACCTTCGTGAACCCGAGCGCCGTCAGAAGCAGCTCGGGGGAGTGATAGGCTTGCAGTTTACGCATTGGATCCTCCTCTGGTTGGTGCCCCCGTTCGCCGCCTGCAGAGATGGACGAGACCGATGTCGATCATCCGTGGGCCCCATCGCGTTCGGCGATCTCGAGCGTGCCGTCAACCCGCGACGTGTGGTGGAACACGATCACGAAGCGCGTCTGGGAGCTAGCCCCGTGGATCCTCCCAGGTGATCGAGCGAGGCGGAAAGTTACGGCGGCTTTGGCGCATTGCGGCGAATTGGCGCGTCTCGACCGCCACCTGGGGAGCACCCCGCTCCCACACTTTCCAGGTACGGATCTTTTCGCCGGGTGGGCTGAGGCCGACGTACACGTCCGGTGCGAGACACGCTGACGGATCGCTCGCGTCGAAGTAGACGAACTGATCGGAGCCCACCGTTGCCTGCTCTGCCAAAAACTCCTGCAGCAGGTGGTAGAGCAGCGTGCGCAAGTCGAGGTGCAACTGCGTTTCAGGCACCTCTGCCGACTCCGGAAACACCACCGGCGGTGGACGCTCGATGTATCGCGGACGTTCCGTTGCGAGCCTCGACTGATCGCGCGTTACCATCGTCATGCACAGTATCTCCAATTGCTGTGGTGGGCCACCCGGGTGAGCATGAGGATCGACCACACCAAGCCGCCCGAGTGGCCCGTGACGGGTCAAGGGTGCTGGCGAGGCGGCGCTAGACGGCAGCGCCCCTGGGCAAACGCCAGCGCTCGTTTCCGAACCGACGACGCCGTCGCCGCACTCAGCTCAGAGGAGTCCCGCGGAGTGCACCTCGGCACTGAACGGCGAGGGCGTCTGTGGCCAGATCCCAGTCCACTCGTCGCGCCAGGCGCTGTCGCAGTAGAGCAACCAGGAGTTGTGCCCGATGCCTTCCTGACGCAGCTTCTTGATGATGCGCTCCGTGGCCGCCTCCAAGTGAACGAGGGCCAACACGATGTAGACGTATTGCGAGCCCACCCCCGAGCCAGCGACGCAGCCCAGCTGTCCCGGCACCAGAGTGCGGTCGATGAGCTGCTCGAGCCGGACGCGCTCTTCGACGCGACCTTGCATCTCTTGCTGTGGCAGTTCCAGCTTCAAGTAGCAGAACACCTCGCCAAAGCGACTGAAGCGCTCAGAAGCGAACAAGCCCTCGGAAAGATGACAACGGAGCATCTCCGGGCACATCGTCGCGGCCATCAAGAGATCGGCAAGCGGAGCCGGGCGGGCCAAGTCCTCGCCCGCTTCCCCATCGCTGGGCCGTTCGTCGTCGCCGAGTTCGAACAGCACCCAGTCCGCCCGTTCGCAATGGGTGTGACAAGCCACGTCCGGTAAGCCGCGGACCACGCCCTGTATCGCTGCCAGCAACGCGGGTTGCAGCTCGCTGATGGCGAGCGACAAGCGGTTCGATTGCTGCCCGACGACGGCCAAAGGACTCGGCTTGGGCTGAGGCACGACGGAAACCTGCTGCACCCAGGCGTCGAAGAGTTCGTCCCCGAGCAGCCTCGCGACGAGCGCGTTGGCCGCATCCAGCGCCGCCTCATCCTCGGCACCTTGGAACTGGTCGGAGCCGATGACGACCTCCAGCGCGTGTCCACGCCCCACCCCAACCCGCGCCCGCGCCGAGGACAGGTCGCGAGCAAAGTCGCGCCGCACGATCTCCAAGCAGCGTCGCAGCGGCAGTGATGGGCGTCGCACCGAAAACTCCCAGGGCAAGCGCTCCGGCGCGCGCTCGACGAACAATTCCGCGAGTGGCAACAGTTGCTCACCCTCGACGGGCAGTACGTGACAGCGACGCGTTCCGTCGGCCTCGAGACTGAGCTCCAGACCCAAACCGGGTTCGATGCGACCGAGCCAAGCCCTCAAGCTGTTGGCGAACCCGTCGCCGCTCCCCGCCTCCAGCTGCGGTGCCGTCGCGCGGAACTCCTTCCAGAAATCGTCGATCTGGCGCACCAAGGCGAGGTAGCGCGCCGTCTCCTGCTCGTCGTCCGGAACGAAGAAGCGTACTCGCATCAGTCGAGCACCTCGACCCGGACGGGAACCACACCCGCCCGAATCATTCCGAGTCGCTCCGCGGCGATACGCGACAGATCGATGATGCGTTTCTTGCCGGCGTAGGGACCGCGATCGTTGATGCGAACATAGACGTATTTGTTGGTGTCCGTGCGCACGACCCGCACCACCGTGTTGAACGGCAATTTGCGGTGCGCCGCCGTAAACTTGTTGGGGTCATAGATCTCGCCGTTCGCGGTGGTGCGCCCCGCGAACTTATTGCCGTAGTAGGTGGCCTGGCCCTCGAAAGCCTCGACGGCTGGCCTGCCCTCGTAGCGGGCCAGTAGCTGGGCTTCCGTTTTCGCGATGCCGTCGCTCGTGGGCCGCGACGCGGGCAAGGTTTCGATGTTCGTCGTGTGACAGTCGCAAGGCGGTGGCGGCGGACACGGCCCGCAGGTGCCGCCCGCACACGGAGGGCACGTCGGGCAGCCCGAAGGGTCAGCCGCGGCGGGCACGCAAGTCACCAGCAGGACTCCGCACAGCATGAGACAGGGACGAGAGGCCCTGCAGAAGACCAAGCGCAAGAGCGCGACAAGAGCTGAAATCAGGACCTTCTGGCGGGCAACTTCGACTGGCACTGCGCGTCAAATGTCCTAGGCGAGCGCAAAGGTCAAGCTGGCGCGGGGTGTGCCGGCCTGCGCCACCAGCGATCGCCATGTCGCGCGCACTGGCCCATGGGCATCGTTGTGCCTGCACAAACGGGGGCTTGCGACTGGGGAGTCAGAGAAAGGCACAGTCTTTGCTGCTCCGCTTTGCGTCGCGACAGGCAGCTCCGCCGCGTCGCGCAAACCGAGGAAAGTCCGATGCTCATCTCTCGTCATACCCTCCTGCCCCTGACGCTGACGACGCTGCTGGCTTGCGCATCGACCGAAGGCGGCACCCCACCGGCAGACGCCCCCGGCGGACCGACCATCCCCGACGACGAGATCCCGACGCAGCCAGGAAACGACGTGTCCGTCGAACCGAGTGCGAGCGCGCAGCAGGCCTTCGATTCACTGTCGGTGGCGCTGAGAAGCACCGCCGACACCGACGTCGACGCACTGCTTTCAAAACACGCCGTCGAGTTTCGGGCCCTCGACTACTCGCCTTCCGAGGCAGCGCATCTGGATTTGATCCAGGCCTCGTCGATGGCGCTGAGCGACGACGAGATGTCAGTCTTGGAGGACAACGGATTCGTCATCTCACCGCGGCAAGCGTTCCCCTCCTTCGCCTATGGCTATGTTTCGATCTACGCCGAAGACTTGCCGCTCTACGTCTCGGCGGATTCGATCCTCAACGCGGTCCACCGCTCCTACGATGACGTGCTGAAGCTGATCGAGACGAACTTTTTGATCGACGAGCTCGACGCGCTGTTGGGAGAATTGCGCGCGGCCGTCGCAGACGGCGACTTGGAGCAGAGCACGCGTCAGGACCTCGACTTCTACCTCACCGTCGCCCATAGCCTACTGCAGAACTCGGCCCAGACGCCGAGCGCGGGAGCCGATGGTCAGCAGGTCCGCGAGTTCTTCGCCAACGCGGTGGCGGCGGACGGGATGGGGGACGTGGAGCTCTTCGGCGTGCCTCGCACGGTCGACTTCTCTCAGTTCAAACCGCGCGGCCACTACATGGACTCCCCAGATCTCGAGCGCTACTTCCGGGCCATGATGTGGCTGGGACGCGTCGACTTCCGACTCCTCGAAACGAAGCCGAACGGTTCGCAAGTCCTCCATCGACGTCAGTTCGACGCCACCGTGGCCATGGCGGCGCTCTTCGGTGAGCAGCAATGGCTCCGCTTCGACCGCATCAATTCGGTGATAGAAGCGTTCGTCGGCAAGGCCGACTACATGACGCCCCGCGAAGTTGCTTCGCTGCTCGAAGACCTGGGCGGCCCCGAAACGGCCCTCGCTGCGAGTGACGAGACGGTGGCCAAAGCGATCGTCGCCGGCGGCTACGGTGAGCAGCTGATCGCGAGCCACTTCATGCTCAAAGGTCCGGACTCGAACGAAACGCTGCCCCTCAACCGCAGCTTCCTCGTCTTCGGCCAACGCTACGTGCTCGACTCCCACGTCTTTTCCAACGTGGTGTGGGACCGCACCGAGGC
>JBNKZR010000526.1:0-4928 GCA_050301735.1 Polyangiaceae bacterium
CGGTTTCGGCGCTGGTTTCGATGTCTTTGCGCCCGTCGAGGAGTTCGGCGTCCTGGCCCTGTTCGTCCCACCGATAAACGGCGTAGTCCCAGTCATCATCCGTGCGTCGCAGCAGCCGGGTTTCGACCACCGAGTCTTCCCCGGCGAACGTCTTGTAGATCAGCGTGCCCATCGGAAACTCGAATTGCCCATCGCTGAGCGTCAAGGTCTCGCCCGGGGGCAACACGATGCCGCGCTGCTTTGCCAAACCATTGGACCAAAGCGGGAAGCGCGGCACGTATTCGAAAGCCTCGACTGCGACCTCCGAGCGACGCCCCGGATCGGGATAGATGCCCGTTCGACTGATGCGCTCGGGAAAGTCCGCCAGCGGGTCGTCGATCAAGCTCTCGACCTCGACCTCCGCGCCTGCATCGGCGTCCGTCTCGCTCCCCTGCCCGTCGGTCTCGTCGGCGCTTTCGTCCGTCGATTCGCCGTCCGTTTGCTGGTCCGTGGACTCGTCGCTGCCCACGTCTGCTGCGGAAGCTCCGTCGTCGCCACACGCCGCGACGGCAAGCGCGGCCGCCAAGCTGCCGAGCGCGGCCGCTCGCTTCGTTCGACCGGGGCCCAAAACGCGCTTCATGCGGCTGTTACTAGCGCCGCGGCGCCAGCTGGACAACGACAAAGGACCCAGCGCCAGACGCGCGACTTGCCGACGATCGCGGCTGAGGCGCGCAGTGCTTCAGTCCAGCACGACCCGGAATATCTCCGTCTTGCTGTCAGTGAAGTTTTGGACGTCCGTTTGACAGCGCCCGTAGGTCATCACGTAGATGTAGCCGTCCGGGCCTTGTCGCCAGGCCGCCGGGTTGTCGATGTGACCCACGTGCTCATCGTAGGTGAGCTCCAACGAATCGTCGATCTGTCCCGCGCGCACGTAGCCCGTGCAATAGTCGCCGAACAGCACGCGCTGATTGAGGTGCCCTCGATAACGATCTTTCAGCGGTTCGTAGGCGATCGCGACGTACGGCACACGAGCTTGTAGCGGGTTCACGTCGGGATCGTCGAGCATGTACGGGTGGTCGAGCTCGCGATCCCAACCGGTGATGGGATTGACGTAGCGCTCGCAGTCCTCGCTGCACGGCCCCTCGTGAACTGGCCAACCCATGTTTACCCCAGGCCCGTCAACGACGTCGATCTCGTCGTAGTCGGTCGCGCCGACGTCGCCGACCCAGAAGCGGCCGCGGCCGTCGATGAGCCCACGCCAGGGTGAGCGCAGACCCCAGGAATAGACGGCATCGAACCCCTCTTGACCGTCGGCGAAGGGGTTGTCCTCCGGGACGTCGTAGCCGGAACCGTCGGGCTCTCGGTTGGGGATGATGCGCAACAGACTGCCGAGGGCATTGCGCGGGTCCTGTGCGACGCTGCCCCGAAGCTTGTCGCCGAAGGGCACCCACAAGGCGCCGGACTCGTCGAAAGTGAGCGAGCCGACGTTGTGCCAGGGCCGTTCGTCCGCCGGATCCGCTCGCGGTGTGGCGGAAACGACGATCACCTCTTTGAGGCTGTCGACGGTCGCGGTGCGGTCGTCCGGATCGTAGGTCATGCGAAACACGCCGCTGCCTTGCACGTCGACGCAATACCCGACGTAGACGTAGCCGTTGTCGTCGAAGTCCGGATCGAGCGCGAGCGAGATGAGACCGCAATCGCGCTGGTAGAAGACGTCCGGCAAGTCGTAGCTCGAAAGCCATTCGACGCCATCACCATCGAGCACCAGGTGGTGCAGCGTCCCGTCCAGCGACGTCGCCAGCATCTCGTTGCCCTCCCGCAAGAACACGAAGTCCGTCACCTGATCGATCGAAGCGGGCAAGGATAGCGCGTCGAAGGACAGCTCGAAGGGCCCGGGCGGGGGCTCAGGCACGCCGACGGGCCCACCAGCATCGCCCGTACCGGCGTCGTCCGAAGGCAGCTCGGCGCCGTCCGTCGCCGTGTCGGTGAACTCGGAGTCCGTCTCTTCCGTGCTTGCCGAGTCGGTGTCGCCGGTGTCGGTCGCATCCGTCACCTCGGAGTCCGTGCTCTCCGTCTCGCTGCGGCCCGAGCCGGGGGGCCACGGTTTGCCGCTGCTTTCACAGCCGGCAGCCAGCCCGGCAACGGTCAAACAATGAATCGCCCCCCAGACCGTCCAGGCTCGTGTCCTTTGACTCCACATCGTCGTCTTCATGCGCTTCATTCCGAAATCGCCAACTGCCGGCCGCTCCAATCTACCAGAAGCCACCCCATGCCGGCGGCCTTGGCTGCCTCGATTCCAGCTTGGCCGTCCTCGAGCACCCAGCAGCGCTCCGCGGATACGCCGAGGAGTTCAGCACACCTGAAAAACATGTCGGGGTGAGGTTTACCGCGCGCCACGTCCTGACGACACACGACGTGCTCGAACAGCGACGTCAGTCCCGCCGCCCCCAAGGCGTGCAGCACCAGGTGCTTCTCCCCCCCGCTCGCAACCGCCATCGGAACCCGGCCCTGGTGCGCGCGGGCCAGTTCGACCACGGCCGCGATGGGCTCGACCTCCGCCATCAACTCCGCGTAGTGGCTCAGCTGGGCCGCAACCACGCGCTCGGGGTCGAGGCTTTCCCCGAACTGCTCGTTCAGCGCCATCACCGTGTCGCCCAGGCCCATGCCCGCCCGCGAGACGAAGGTCTCCCAATCGAACTCGAAGCGGGCCCCGCTCTCGGCCAAGGCCGCACGCCAAGCGCGATGGTGCACGGGCATCGAGTCGACCAAAGTACCGTCGCAATCGAAGATCAGGGCGTCGTAGCGCCCTTCGGGCAAGCTCAGAGTCACGCTTGGCGCCATAGTCCTCGATGGGTGACGCTGACAAGGGCGGGAGCGCTGCTGCACCGCGCCGGGACTCGGACGCCTGGCTCACACCACCCGGGCTCGGCCCCAAAGCCGACAAACGCTCTCACTCCACCAGGTTTTCTTTGTAGAATCTGGCGCATGGCGTCCAAGCGGACTTTCGACGAAGCCTACTACCAGCGCTTCTACGAGAACCCCAAAACGAGGGTCTATTCGGAGAAGGAGCACAGTGCTCTGGCCGAGTACGTCTTCGCCTTCGCAGCCTGGAACCAACTGAGCATGCGCAACGTGCTCGACGTCGGCGCCGGCACGGGGCTGTGGAAGGACTGGATCGAGAAGCACCGACCCAAGGTCAAGTACACCGGCACCGAAGTCAGCGAGGCGATGTGCGCCAAGCACGGCTTCGTGCACTGCGACATCGCGCGTTGGCGCGATCGCAAGGAGTACGATCTCATCATCTGCCAAGGCGTCTTGCAGTACCTGCCCGACCCCGACGTCGCACCTGCGGTCGCCAACATCGCATCCATGGCCCGCGGCTTGGTCTTCTTCGAGGTGCTCACCCGTGCCGACTTGCGCGAGCGCGCTGACACTGAGCGCACGGACACCGACGTCTTCGTGCGCAACGGATCGTACTACCGCGGCCTCTTCGCCAAACACTTCGTGGCCATCGGTGCAGGTTTACACTGGCCACGCTCGCTCGAGTTGCCATTCTGGGAACTCGACGTCGCCGGGCTCAAATGAGCGCAGCGCTCGTAACTCATCACCAATAGCGAACGACTGGAAGGAACTCGGCAAATGTCCTCTCAAAGTGCGGGGTGGCTCAAGAAGGTAGTCGCCGTTTTGTGTATCGGCGGTTCCGTCGCCGCGATCTACAACGTCAATTCCGACGTCGCCGAGTTACAAAAGACGGCCGAGGGCATCGCCTGCGGCAACGACGGCTGTCTGCAATTGCTCGGCATCCAACGCATGCCGACGTCCCAACAGTTCACCTTTCAAGTCCAAAAAGGCAGCGCAGAGACGGCCATCGTCGAGTGTACTCGCAGTGTCTTGCTCTTCGGCGAGTACACCTGCAAACGCCAAAACTGAGCTAGCTCATTGCGCGCGCCACCGTGGACCGCCGCACGGCCACCATGAGTACGCCGAACGAAAAACGCTGGGTCTCCAAGTTGGCCGCGCTGGACGCGAACCTGCTCGTCGCGCTCGACGCCCTACTGCAAGAGAGCAACGTCACCCGCGCCGCGAAGCGGCTCGGGGTCACGCAGTCGGCGATGAGTCAAACGTTGGCCCGTCTGCGCCAACAGTTCGACGATCCCATCCTGGTCCAGGTCGGTCGAGGCATGGAACCCAGCGCCTTCGCCCTCCGCATCCAGGCGCGCCTGCACGATGCCATCTCCCAACTCGCCACGATTGTCGGCGACCGACCCACTTTCGACGAAACGACGGCGTCGCGACGCTTCGTCTTGGCGATGGTCGACTACCTGTCGTTGGTGCTGTTCCCGGAACTGCACGCGACCGTGACTGCCCGGGCCCCAGGAGTCGATCTCGCCGTCAGGACGCTCGAGTCCGCCTCGATCGCGCCCGACCTGCAGCGAGCGGCGGTGGATCTCTACGTCGGCGTGATCGGACCGACGGAACGGGCGCTCGAAGTCCGGACCTTGTTCAGTGATCGCATGCGGGTCCTCGTCCGTCGAGGGCACGCGCTGTGCTCTGAAATGAGCCTCCGAGCCTACGCCGATGGAGCGCACGTCTTGGTCAGCCCGCGCCGGGAAAGCGGATCGGTCGTCACGCGTGAACTCGCCGCACTGGGCCATGGGCGGCGCATCGCGACCGAAGTGCCCTACTTCTCGCTGCTGCCAAAGCTGCTCCTGCACTCCGAGCTGGTGGCGACGGTACCGGAACGCGTCGCGCAGCTGTTCGTCGCCGAGCACCCCCTGGAAGTGTTGGATCCGCCACTGAGGTTGCCCGAAGTGGACGTTTGCATGGCTTGGCATCCCGCGTTCTCCTCGGACCCGGGTCAGATCTGGTTGCGGGACGTGGTCGCTTCCGTCTGTCACGAGCTGTGACTTCAGCGGAGGTATCAGCAGCGCTGATACCTCTGCCTGGCA
>JBNKZR010000527.1:0-4882 GCA_050301735.1 Polyangiaceae bacterium
CCTTGAGCGGACGCACCTCCTTGGGATCGAGGGTGATGATGTTCACCACCCCCAAGAAAGCGTCAGCACCATACAATGCGGATGCGGGTCCACGGATGATCTCGATCTGCTTGATCGAGCCCAGTGGAACGAGCTCGACACCAAGCCAGTTTCCGGATGTGGTGCGATAGGCGACAGAGCGCCCATCGATCATCACCTTGATGACGCCGCCTTCGGCGCGAAGGCCACCGGTCATTCCACGAACCGCGACGTCTGGAAGGATGTGGTCGTCGATCAGGTAGAAACCGACAACATGGCTCAGCACCTCCGCGATACTCTGATGGCCCCAGCGGGCGATGTCCTGCGCGGTGACGACGGTGATGATCGCTGGCGCATCCTCCAGGCTTTCAGCTGTCTTGGAGGCGGTCGACACCTCGACGTTCAACAGCTTCATCAGATCGAGGTCATCGACGGAGCCATCGCTGTTGCTGCCGTCGCCATTCGCCTCCGCCGGCTCTGGTACTTGCTGCCCATGGACGGTCGCGACCGACAGTAGCGCTCCCGCTACTACCGCCACTCCTGCCCAGCGCCTCTGTCGATGAATGAACTGCAACGGTCGAAGTTGCCTTGAGGGTCCGAGATACACTAGCAGCTGATACGCCAACTGCAGAGAAAAACTGACGTTGGTGGTGGGCCTGGAAGCGCTTGGATCTTCTGGCCGTACGGAGTGGTCGGTATGAACCTGTGTCAGGTAGTTCGAGGTTCGGAGACCGTGTCGCGCTGCGGCGTAGGTGGGGGTGGGTTCGCTGGCGACCACCATCGAAATGGGTTGCGCCATAGCGGGCACCCGCTGTTCACTCGTGCGCCGGTGCGTCCCGGAAGCGGCACGAGTCGTTCCGTGCCGCGTGTGAGCGCATATGCGACGACACTGCAGAACGCGTGGAGGAACGTGATCTGGCGAGCGTGCCGAACCCCTGGCTCAGTACGCATTCTTTGCGTTCGAGTGTCGGACGAGGCTCATACGGGCACGTTAACTTACTGGGCGTTCTGCTCCAGTTGCGGCGGCGTTGAAAACGCTGGCGAGCGCGACCACACGCCTGCGCCTGCTCGTCGCCGGGCTGGCCCTTGCATTCTGCATGTCGTCTTGCGCTGCCGCCAGCTCCTGAAGACGTGGTGGTAACCGCTGAACAGCTGACGTCGAGTCCTGTCCAGGCATGCCTCGGTACCGCCGTCCCGGTACCCGAAGAAGTCGCTCTACGGTAGTGGTGGTTGGTGCTCGAGCCAGCCTCGGTCGCGGAGCTCCGCCATCATCGAGCGCCGAAGTTGCTTCTTGCCAGCCACGAGCCGGTCTTTGATCGTGCCGCGAGGCGTGTGCAAGATGTCGGCAATCTCGTTGACAGAGTACCCGTAGGCGTGGCGCAGAAGGAGGACCTCACGCCGCTCCGACGATAGCTTCCGCAATGCGCGGGCCATGTCGATGGGGTCTCGAGCGGGCGCTGCTCCTTCCGCCCCCCAAGGCCAAGTATCCGGCAGCAGCCAGCGCTCCAGCAGTCGCGTCCGGTGGCGATGCTTGCGCGTCGCACCCCGAGCGCAGTGCAGCGTGATGCGATCGACCCAGCGCTCGATGCTGGAGTCCCCCAGAAAACTGCCTGAGGACCTCAATAGCTCGAGCAATGTTTGTTGCGCCAGGTCTTCCGCGTCAGCCGCGCTTGCTGATAGTGAGCGAGCCAGCTTTCGGACTCGACCATACAGCCTGCGTACGAGCGCATCTTGGGCCGTGGCTTCGTCGCAAGCCGCTGCCGCGGCCACCAGCTGGTTGAGGTCGTTGCGGCACAGGTTCTTGCTAGACAGTCCTCCGCCGTCGCCGCTCGGGGGCAGTTCTGGCGGAGCGCCCGTCCTTGGACTGGTCAGTGTGCGTTTGGTGGATGGCCACTCCACGATCGTTCTGTGGGTAGCCCCGGATGTGCCTGATTCGACCACTGGTTCTACAAATGGTGCGACACGGAGTTCCCTTCACGGACAGGGTAAATACGGGGACGAAAGCAGTGATTTGCCGCCCACGTTCGCGAAAAGCGGTGAAAACAATCGAGTTTCTCCGTGTGACATACCGAGGAGTCTCATCGGCAGTCCGTACTCGCTTGTCCGGCCCGCGGCCTCTCGTTCAGCACGGTCAACTTTTCGCACTGCTGTCGCAACTGGGCTTGCCGAGCGACAGGTAGTGCGATCGCGCCGGTCTCTTTGGAAACGACGCCAGAGCCGCCAGACGAGCGGCAGGCAAGTAGGCTCTCGCGACGCGTCCTACCGCTGGTCGCTGGTGGGCATCTGAGGTGACAGGACGCTCTTCGGGAAACGCTCACGGAATTCACCCGCTGCGCGCCGTGCTTCCTGGTCGCGACCAAGCCCGCGCAGTGCTTCCACCCGTAGAGCTTCGCGCTCCTCCGCGAGTTGCCCCTTGGGGAAGCGCTGTCGGTGGGTGCTGATCCAAGTCAGCGCCGACTGGTACTCTCCTGCCGCAATCGCTCTACGTGCGCGACGTAGGAGCCGCAGCTCCCGCGCTTCGCTCGGCACGTCCTGACTCCGCGTGCTTGCTTTTGCTTTCACGGCGCGCGTCGCGTCGATGCTCGCTGTGCGGCCCGGCTCGGGGGAGTCATCCGCCTCGACATTCGCAGTGTTTTTTGCCTCAGCCGGGCTCTCCGTCGCTGGCAGGTCGGCGAAAGCGCTCCGGACCTGTGCCCCTACGGAATCGTGATACAGCGTGACTTCGCCTTGGGTTGCTTCCAGGCGAGATCCTGCTTCCAGTTGGAGGGGGGTCTTCTGCTCCGGAATGCGCACAGCGACGACGCCGCGTTCTACCTGGACTTCGAACCCGAGCATCGGCTCCACCCGAACCGAGAAATGAGTACCGATGACCACGACCTCGTATTCGCCCGCGGTCACTCGCCAAGTTCTGCTTCGTTGCGGAACCACGTCGAAGTCCGCCAACCCACGCCGCAAGTCGAAATGCACCTCATCGTCGTTCGTCGACAGATGACCGCTCGTCCCCGGACTCAGCTCGATCCAACTGCCATCTTCGAACTGGTAGCGGTAGTCCTCGGTTTCTGCGGCAAGCTCTGTCGTTGCTACTTGCGATGGCGTGGTGTCGTAGGTCGTCCACACCACGGCTGCGGCCGCAGCTGTGGCCAGCGTGGCGATCGCAAGCCGTGCCCGCGTCGAAACCAACGCGCGCTGGAGTCTGCGCCACCACTCCGAATTCGGCGGGAGTGGCTCGGCGAGCTGCTGCAATCGCAACGCCTCACGCTCTCCGAGGCCGTTCTTGAGCGCCACCTCGAGCCGCAACTGAGCCCGCTCGAAGCGGAACGCGGGCGGTTCGGCATTCTTCAGCGCCTGGGCGTCACGCATCGCGAGCTCTGCCCCGGCAGGACCTTTGAAGGGGATATCTTCAAGAGCCATGGTGCGTCGTTCCCCCCTTCTTCTTTCCCATCTTTTCGTACGCCCGAGCAAAGCGCCGGCGCGCACTGTGAAGTCGCGAATACACCGTTCCCACGGGCACTCCCAAAGCCTCCGCGACTTCGACGCAGGAGGAGCCCTCAAAGTCGACCAGGATCAGAATGGCTCGCGCGCGCTCGTCGATCCCGTCGAGCACGGAACGAATCCGCTCGAGGCTCTCAGCCGTCGCCAAGGCTTCAGCTGGTGACGGGCCTTGGGACTGGGCCTGGGCGAGTGCGCTGTCGTTGGGCAGCTCTGAGTGGCGTCGGAACCTGCGGCGCTCGCTGCTCCAAACCCTGAACGCGATGGCCGCGAGCCACGTCGTTGCCTTGGCTTGTCTCTCGACGAAGCCGCCCCGCGAGTGGGCGATCAGAAAGACGTCCTGAACCAGATCCTCGATCTCGTGATCGGGTGCGCCCATCCTCCACAAGAACTTCGCAACGAAGGTTGCGTGCGCCGCGAACAGCTCTTTGACGCTCTGGTGGCTGCCATCACCGGAGCCTTGCTCGGGCAAAGAGGGCGAAGCCTTCACAGCTGCCTCCGAAGAGGCGAACAGGTGTGGCCACACGGTGCGTGGGGAGCTAGGTACATCAATAGCTGCGGCAGTCCCGACACCATGCCGCAAACTGCTCCGCCAGTCACTGTTGGCTCCTGAAACGAAAGCTGCTGCATCAGGTGGTGGGACCACGGTTTACCTTTTTCGAACTCAGCGCAATCGGAAACCCGCGGGATCTTCGGTGAGACCTCCCCGACGGTCAGCGAGCTGCAGGTCGCTATCGACTGCCAATCAACTAATGCGTCGACTGTGACAATCCTTCGCCTGGCAGAGCGTCGGGTGGCGGTCGAACTGGAATGGTGGACCCCTGAGGGGCCACCCGCGAAACTCGAAACGGCCGGCCGGGGACGCACTTTCCCGAGCAGACATGGGCTCTTCGCTCTCGTCCAGCGCGCTCCTGCCTTGGTCGAGGCCGAGACATGTCAGGGTCGTTGGCTGCGCCAAAGGGGAACGCTGATGTCGACGCCGATCAAAAAGCTGGCGCTGGGCATCTCCCATCGCTCGCTGTCATTCACTTCAACTTTCCAGCGCGTGAGTGCCGCCAGCGCATCCAAGCGGAGTGAAGCGACCACCGAACCGACGCTCTGAGAGGCAGCCAGGCTGAGCCCGGCCTGGCCAACCAGCCCCGATGGCGAGCGAGGGAGCCCCACACCCACCCCTTCCACCCGCAATTGACCGACGTGGACGACGGCGCACCCGCGAATCGGCTCGTGGTGCAGACACGGAGCGATTCTGGCTAACAGGGCGAAACTCTCGAAACCGCTGCCGTCGGCGACTCGCCAAGTGGAGGGAAGACTCCCGAGTGCGCCCAGCTCCAAAGAGAAATCGCGATAGCCGACCGCAGTGAACAAGCGACCCACC
>JBNKZR010000528.1:0-4865 GCA_050301735.1 Polyangiaceae bacterium
AGAAATGCTGAGACTATTCCGTCAGGGCGGCGTCATGAAGGCCATCATGGGCGTCATCGTGGTGCTGATCATCGCCGCGTTCGCGTTCACGTCGGTCGGTACTGGTGCTGGCCTGAGCACCACCGACCAGTGCGTCGTCGAGGTCGAGGGGTCCTGCGTCCCGCCCAAGGACTACAACATGCTGTTGCGCCTCGTGGCGCCGGCGGGCGCAACGGACAAGGAGCTGCGCAAGCAGGGCTTCACCCAATTTGCGGTCAATGCGCTGATCGAACGCGAGTTGCTGCTTCGCGAAGCCCGTCGACTCGGTGTTTCCGTCAGCGAGCAGCAGCTCGATGACGAGCTGGCGTTGGGTCGAGTGCACTACTCGTGGCCGGTGGAGGCTCCCGTACCTCAGGCCGTCGCTCGGGGCTATCCTTTCCCCATCACTGGTGCCGCCCCGACTGTGACCTACATCCGCGTGCGAAACTCGCAGACGGATGCGTTCGATTACAACATCTATCGTCGTCAAGTGCAGAACCTCCTGCGCATGAGTCCGCGGGAGTTCAAGGAGCGGCAGGAGAACGAGCTCGTCGCTGCGCGCGTGCGCGAACTCGTGACGTCTGCTGTCCGAGTCGCCGAAGACGAGGCGTTCGCAGACTTCGAGCGCAAGCGCAGCCAAGCGACCGTGCGGAGCGTTCAGGTGAAGCGCAGCTGGTTCGAACGGTTCATCGTCGACGGTTCCGACGACGCTGCGGAAACGTACGCCAAGGACAATGCCGCCACGGTCGACGAGACGTGGGAGGTCAGAAAAGAGCAGTTCCAGGCGGAGTGCCCCATCGTCTCCGAGATTCTGCTCGCTTTCTCCCCAGGTGCTGAGGCTGACGAGCGCGCCCTGAAGGGTGAGAGTGCCAAGGACTACAAACAGATGCTCGACAAGGGGGCATCGTTCACCGAGCTGGCTCGTGCCTTCAGCACGGGCCCGACGGGGCGCACTGGGGGCATGATCGGCTGCCTCGACGCGGAGAAGTACGGCGGCGGTGGTGAAGAGTTGCTCAAGGCCGTGGAAGGTATGAAGCCCGGCGCCATCTCGGAGCCCATCGAGACGCCCCGAGGTTTTCACCTGTTGCGCTTTCACGGCAAGCTCGCGGCTGCCGAAGTGGAGCAGCTGGGTCGACGTGAAGTTGCCCGTCGCCTGATGATCGAGGCGGCAGCAACGGACGCAAGCAGAGCGTTTGCGCAGAAGGTGATCAACAAGGCCAAGACGGGTTCGGAGCTTTCCGCCGTCGTGGAGGAGCTGATCGCCGCGTCGCTCGTTGACGTGTCGTTCTCGAAAGCGGCCGCCGACGTCATTCTCGAAACGGCCAAGGCCGCGGCCGACGCACCAGAGTTCGAGGTTTCGCGTCCGTTCAACAGCACGTCCAGCCCCATTCCTGGGTTGAAGGACCGTGACGTTGCACCGCGCGTGTTTGCGCTGCCCGAGGTGGACGCACTGATCGAGCAACCGCTCGAGATGTACTCCGGCTACGCCGTGATCCAGCTCAAGGAGAAGGACCTGGCGACGCGTGAGCAGTTCGCCGAGGACAAGGCAGAGTTGATCCAGGCGCTCAAAGAACAGAAGCGTTCGGACGCCCTGGCCAACTACATCGCTCGCTTGCGTGAGCGAGCTCAGCGCATCGTCGTCAATCCGGCATACCAACCCAAAACCGAGACTGAAGAAGAGAACAAGCCGGAATCGGAGCCAGAGAGCTCCGGGTGAAGGCACCGGTGACGGCGCTCGACGTCGATTGCACGCATCGCGTTCTCGACAACGGAGTCACACTCTGCGTCGTCCCGCTGCCTCACGTGCACCGGGCGGTTGTCCACGCCCAGCTGGCGATCGGTTCACGTTTCGAAGCTCAGCCGGACAACGGCATCAGTCACTTCCTCGAGCACATGCTGTATCGAGGCACCCCGACGTATCCGTCGGCTCATGCGCTCTCGTGTGCCATCGAACGTCGCGGTGGCGCGCTCGACGCAACCACCGCGTGTGACACCGGCACGCTGACGTTGATGGCACCCCCTGGGCAGTTGCTCGCCCTGGTGCCCACTTTCGCTGAGGTGTACGAACAGCCGAGGTTCGACGGCATCGACGTCGAGCGCGGTATCGTACGAGAGGAGATCCTCGAATCCCTCGAGGATGACGGACGGCGCGTCGACGCCGACGACTTGATCCGCGCGCTGACGTTTGCCGATCATCCTCTGGGCTTTCCCATCACGGGCACTCTCGAGCACCTGGAGCGGTTCTCGAAAGCCCGCTTGCGTCGTCACCACGATGCCTTCTACTGCGGGAAGAACACCGTGGTGGTGGTGGTGGGGCCGGTCGACGTGGGTGAAACGTTGGACATTCTCGAGACCAACTTCGGACAGTTGGCTGCCGGCGACATTCCACAGGCCGCAGCCCCTGCCCAGCAAGAGGGTCTGCGTTTCGAGGTTGTGCGCCATGCGGCGAG
The DNA here is from genome assembly GCA_050301735.1 of Polyangiaceae bacterium. Classification (GTDB taxonomy): domain Bacteria; phylum Myxococcota_A; class Polyangia; order Polyangiales; family Polyangiaceae; genus SZUA-265. Next base: position 2,469 of record JBNKZR010000528.1, read on the forward strand.
TCAAACGGACCTGCGGCTCGCGTTCCGTGCTCCAGGATGGAACGACGAAGACGAAGCGGCGATGGAGGTCTTGGTTCGACTTCTGGACGACGGCATGTCGACGCGTCTGTATCACCGCATCTGCGATGAGCGTGGCTTGTGCTACGACGTTTCTGCCGGCTACGAGGCGTACAGCGACGCCGGACTCGTGGAGTTGTGCGCCGAGACGTCGCACGAGAACGCCGAGGACGTGCTGCGGGAGCTGTTCGGAATCGTCGCAAGCTTGCGTGACGAGGGGCCAACGGACGAAGAATTGGAGACCACGCTGCTTCGCTTTCGGTGGGAAGCGGACGCGATGTTCGACGGGCCTGAGGCTTTGGCGGAGTATGTCGCGACGCAGGTGCAATTGGGGCGGCCTTTTTCCCTCGAGCAACGCTGCTCGGAAATTGCGGCGGTCGACAAGCAGCGCGTTATGGCGACGGCGCGCCGCTGGTGGTGCGCTGAGCAGACGAACATCGTCGCGGTGGGGTTGGCCACGAAGTCTCAGCGTCGCATACTGCAGCGCATCGTCGACGCCTTCTGAGATTTCCGGGCTGCCCTCGCGTCGAATGTTGGCCCGTCTCTTCAGTAGGGGGTCAACCACTCGGGGTGGCTGGTATCGGTACCCCGAACCACGTCGAAGTAGCGCTGCTGCACGCGTCGGGTGATCGAGCCCGGGGTGCCGGCACCTATGGCGCGGTTGTCGACTTCTCGTATCGGGGTCACCTCTGCGGCCGTGCCCGTCAAGAAGGCTTCGTCAGCTAGCAGCAGTTGGTCTCTGGTGAACCGCTCTTCGCGCACGAAGAGCCCCATCTCACGAGCCAACACCATCACCGTGTCGCGGGTGATCCCCGGCAATATCCCGCCAGAAAGCGGTGGCGTGATCAGCTCTCCTTTGGCGACGATGAAGATGTTCTCCCCAGAGCCTTCGGCTACGTAGCCTTGGGTGTCGAGCATCAGGGCTTCGTCGTAGCCGGCGAGCTGAACCTCCCGTTTGGCCATCACGCTGTTGATGTACTGGCCCACGAGCTTGCCTTGCGCAAAGGCGACGTTGATGTGGTGACGCGCCAGCGAGGATATTTTGCAACGGATACCGTGTTCGAGTGCTTCTGCGCCCAGATAGGCTCCCCAAGCCCACGCAGTGATGGCCGTGATCACGGGGTTGTCCGCGGGCAGCAATCCCATACTCCCTTGACCGAGGTAGGAGATGGGACGGATGTAACCCTCTGTCATTCCGTTGTCCCGCAGCACTCGCACACAACCGTCGCGGACTTGCTCTTTGGTGACCGTTGGGCTCATCAACACCAGCTTGCAGGAGTTGAACAGCCGGACGACGTGCTCCTCGAGGCGGAAGACGCAGCTTTCGCCCGATTCCCTCTTGTAGGCCCGGATGCCCTCGAAGGCGCCGACGCCATAGTGAAGCGTGTGGGTCAAGAGTGGGACACTGCCCGCTCCATCGCCGGAGCACATCTCGCCGTCGATCCAGACGCTGTTTGCGGGTACGACCATATTTCTTGCTTGGGGCCTCTTGCCCAAACTCAACTATAGTTTGCTCCTGCATGCGGTCGAGCGCACCCACCCAATTCCCCATTCTGGTGCGCCCGCAAAGCCCTGTCAGGCAGCGGCACCGCTGAAAACGGGCCTCGGCTCGGTTTTTCTTCGGTCGGCTCTGGGGTCTGTGCTATGCCAAACGGGTGCTGCAGGGATGCGGCACGAAGTCGGGTTCTGCCGCGTCTTCAGCTACGAGCCACTGGTGGTTTCGACCGCCGGTTTCCTTCAGCTTGGCTCAATCGACTGGGGTCCGGCGGACGATGGATGGACGCCGCGAGTAGAAGTCACCAACTCTTTGGTCGCGGGTCAGGAGCTCCGGGAGCTTCAGCGTTTCGCGCAGGACTGCACCGTAGTTGTCAGAGGCACGCAAGGGTACTTGCGAAAACAAATCGAGAAATCGGTCCTGCTCCTCTACGTCGACGATTGAAAGCACAACGAGTTCAGCCGCATGAGCGTAGTCAAGTCGGTCTCACGGGAAATGAGTGGGTGAGCATATGAAGTCTATGAGGGTTCGTTGATGGACGGTCAGCGTCAGAGATCAGGTGGGGGTCGTCGCCGCAGGCGGCGCTCCAAGGGGGAATCCAAGGAACAGGCGGCGCCAGTTTTGATTGCTGCGCGGCGACCTGATTCGCCGCTGCTTGCCAAGGTGTCCAACCGGGCGATTGCGGCGTCGGCGCAACCCAAGAAGAACAAACCCGATCGGCGCAGGGTCGAGAGCAGGTCCGATGCGGACAACGGCAAACCGATCGAAGACAAGCCGCGTCGCGTGGCTCGCATCGCTCAGGCGCCGACGGTCGTCTTGGACGAGCGCGAGGCTCGACGACGAGC
>JBNKZR010000529.1:0-4843 GCA_050301735.1 Polyangiaceae bacterium
GACGGGCGTATCGACGACACGACCGACACCGATGGGGACGGACTTGCCGACGTCGTGGATGATGACCCGGAGGATCCGGCCGTCCACACCGCAGGCGACGGCATCGACACGGATGGCGATGGGGACGACGACGCCGTCGATCTCGATAGCGACGGTGACGGCGTGCCCGACTCGATCGAAGGGCATGACGCCGACGGCGACGGTGTTGCCGATGTGACGGCAAGCGGCGAGGACACCGATGGGGACGGACTCGATGACGCGTTCGATCCCGATCAGAATCCCGACGTGGCCGCGCCTCAGGACACGGACGGCGACGGCTTGCCCGACTTCCAGGATACGGATGATGACGCCGACGGGATCCCCACTGCCGACGAGGACCTCGATCAGGACGGTGATTGGTCGAACGATGACACCGACTCAGACGGTATTCCGAACTACCTCGACGACGACGACGACGGAGACGGGATCTTGACCGAGTTCGAGGACATCGACCAAAACGGCACCAGTGCCAACGACGACACGGATTCAGACAATATCCCGAACTACCTCGACGATGACGATGACGGGGACGGCACACCGACTCGAGAGGAACTCGCCGATCCCAACGGAGACGGTGACCCGTCCGATGCCGTGCCAGTTGACGGTGGCGACGATCCCGCCTTCTTGACTCCCGGTACGCCCACCGCTGACGCGGGGGCAGGCGAGCCGTTGGATTCGGATCAAGACAGCATTCCCGACGACATCGAATGTCCGGAGGACGATCCGATGCGCGACAGCGATGGGGACGGGATCCCGGACTGTGAAGATCCCGACGACGATGGTGACGGCATCCCAACCATCGACGAGCAGCCGCGCGGCGGTCAGGACGCGGCAGATGCCGATGGTGACGGCATCCCCGACTATCTCGATCCCGACGATGACACTGCCACGGAGACCGAAGCTCCCACCGAGACGGAAGCGCCCACGGATGTCGACCAGGAAACGGACGTCGACGCGACCGGCGACGCAGGTCCGGACGCCGTGGACGAGCCGCCGTTGAAGTTGCAGGGGGGCGGCTTCTGCTCTCTGCAGCAGGCTCCCGAGGCTGGTTGGGGGGCGCTCTGGTGGCCCGCATTGCTCGCGCTGGCGTTCGGCCTGCGACGACGGCGCGGCGCTTCAGATAGCGCCTGAAGTGCTGGCATCGGCGGATGGGGCGCGCGCAGCGCACGCCCTGTCAACGTGTCGTCAGCGCTCTGCTGGCGAAACCGCCTCGAGTCGCGCGTCCGACTTCATCAGTTGCAGGTTCGCGTCGATGAGCGCGATACGTTGGTCAACGCACTTGCGAGACGTCAATGGGTCCTCGGGGGTGTTGCGGACGTAATCCACGAGTTGCTGGAGGCTGGTTCGAGCGACGTGCACGCGGGTGTCAGAGGACGCGTAGTAGATGAACACCGTGCCGTCGCTCTTCGCTACGGCTCCATTGCAGAAGGTGACGTTGGAGACGTCACCGACCCGCTCGTCCCCCTGTGGTGCGATCAGATAGCCACCTGGGCGGTGTGTCACGCGCCAGGGCTCGTCCCGTGCCGTCATGAAGGCGTAGCAGACGTAGCGCAGACCTGCGGCACAGGCGCGAACGCCGTGAGCGATGTGAAGCCAACCTTCGGGTGTCCGCAGGGGTGTGGGGCCTTGACCGTTTTTGGACTCCTTGATGGTGTGATACACGCGTGGGTCGACGATGGTCTCTCGGCCCACGCTGGCAGCCTCCATCGAGTCGCACAGGGCCCAACCGATGCCGCCGCCCGATCCTGCGTCGATGAAGCTGTCTTGAGGGCGGGTGTAGAGGCCGTACTTGCCGTCCACGAAGGTGGGGTGCAGAACGACGTTGCGTTGCTGGGCCGAACCCGTCTCCAGATCCGGAAGTCGCTCCCACTGGCGCAAATCCTTCGTCCGAACGATACCGCACTGAGCGATGGCTGAAGACGTATCGCCTCGAGGCGCATCGGGGTCTTTGCGTTCCGAACAGAAGAGGCCATAGATCCAGCCATCTTCATGACGCGTCAGTCGCATGTCGTAGACGTTGACGTCGGCGTCTTCGGTTTGCGGCAGCGCGATGGGGCGGTCCCAGAACTGAAAGCCATCTACTCCGCTCGCGCTTTCGGCGACCGCGAAGAAGGACTTGCGGTCGACGCCCTCGACGCGACACACGAGGCACACTCTTCCGTCCAACTCGATGGCACCCGGGTTGAAGACGGCATTGATCCCCAGGCGTTCCATCAGGTGCGGGTTCGTCCGTCGGTCGAAATCATAGCGCCAGAATAACGGTGTGTGCGCCGCGGTGAGAACCGGGTGATGATAGCGCTCGAAGATGCCGTTGTCGTGCTGCTCGGCAACCGAGTTCTTGCGTTGCAACAAGGCCCGGTGCCTCTCGACGAGACGGTTCAGCCGAGTATCGAAATTGCTCATGGGGCGCTAGCTCTAGCGAATTGTCCAGAGGTCTCCAAGGCTGGGCGAGGGTGAGTGCCGTGCTTCGGCGGACGCTCGGCCGCCGCAGCCGCGAGTCGTAACGGCCTCGCCACCCGATTTCGGCTCACCGTCGTAATTCTGGGCGACTGTCTCCACGAATGGGCAGTCAGCAACTTCGACGGAGAAACGAGATGAGGCGAATTTGGCCACTTCTGGGTGTGTCGTTCATCGGCTGCGGTGCCGACGCGGAGAGCTCCTATGCAGATGTTCCCCCCTATCAGCGGGACCAAGCAACGGTCATCGGAGAGAGCGCCGGAGGCATTCAGGTCGATGTCGACGAGTGCGACGACTGCCAACAGGTCGAACGCGACTGCGGCGAGGGGGCAGCGGCCGACGTCATCTTGGATGAGGCGGGGAACGTGGTCGACGTGATCTGCTACGAACGCGACGTCAAGGTGGAAGACGTCGGCGTCGACCTCGTCGAGTCAGCAGACGTTGGCAACAACACGGTGCTCGTGCTGGACGGGGACGATGACGGGGTGGACGTCGAGGGTGACATCACCATCGATGGCAACAACGCAGTCGTGTACGGCGAGGGGCCGGACGTTTCAGTCGTCGGTGGGACTCTCGAAATCGAAAAGAACAACGCCAAGGTTCGTGGCATTCGCATTCAGGACGACGTCACGATCATCAAGAACGACACCAAGTTGACCTTCTGCGTGATTGAGGGCGATCTGACGATTACGGGCAACAACACGACCGTCGCCGAGTGTGTGGTCTACGGTAACGTTCGCATCGTCGGGCTGAACACCGTCCTCGTACGCAACCACTTCGAACAGGTCGAACACATCGACGGCTTCAACTTGACCTGCAACGAGAACTACCAGTTCGACGATGTGGACGGCGACTTGTTACTCGATGACGACGAGGTGGGCGATGAAGTCACGTGTGGGCGGGCCGAAGGCAGCCCTGAGCCTCAGTCGGACCCGCGCACCGACGCTGGCGCTCCCACCGGCGCGGACGCCGGAGTCACGCCGTAGCGCTTCGAGACTCGCCGGTCTGGTGCTCGCGCTCAGGGGGGGGCGACACAGCAGCCGGTGATGCAGACGAGTCCGCTCGGACATTCACCGGCGCACCCGCCGCAAGGCGCCACACCGTCGTCGCATTGCGGCGCGGTGCAACCGCTGTCTGAAGCGCAGGCCGGGTCGAGTTCACTCTGTGCGAAGCACAGCTCGCAGTCGTCGCACGGGTTGAAACAGGTCTCGTCGAGTTCGCAGCTTTGACAGGCGTCGGGGTCGTCCAAGCTCGAGGCGCTGCAGCTCGCCGCCCCGCTTTGGTCGAGCGATCCGAGATAAATGGGTTCGCTTCGCCCCGGCGCCATGCAGCAACCTCTGCAGTCGCACCCGTTTGGAACCAACGGCAAGCACTGTTCGTCATTGCCAGTGCCGCAGTCGCGCTGAAAAAAGCAGGCTTGCCCGACACATTGGCGCTCACCGCCGCTGAAGGCCGCTTCGCTCTCGTCGCAGGGGCCCCAACAGTCGGGATCTTCGTGATCTAGGAGGCCGTCCCCATCGTTGTCGATGCAATCGGCGCACTCCTTCGGCTGCCCCGTGCAGCGCACGGGTTCACAGGCGGCGGCCGCGTCGGGCTCCGCGCTCGTCGTCTCGGCGCTGTCGTCGGCTTGAACCGAACTCGCGAGTTGACCCAGGTCGAGATCCTCGACGCAGCCCACACAGGCGATGACTCCCAACCAAGTCGCTCGCCAGTGTATCGCGTGTTTCATTGGGACGGAGTGCTTGTCTCTTTTCCTGCGTTGGCAGGACGTTCGTCCAAGAGTTTGGATCGGTGCGCGGAGTCGGGGAAGTTCTGTTCGAACTTTTTCTCCGCCTGGTTGGCCTCTTTTTGTCGACCCAGCTGCTCGAGCGCCTTGATGCGGATGACTTCACGCTCTTGTATCAGCTGCCCACTGGGGTAGAGCTGCTGGTGCTGCCTCACGAGAGACATGGCTCTGGCCGGATCGTCTCGCAGTGCTCGCTGGGCTGCCTTGAGGAGGCTGACCTCGGATGGGGCTTGTTTCTTGTGAGCAGAGGTTTGCTTGCTGGGATCACTGAGCGTTGGCGCTTGTTCGGTAGCCGGATCGTCCCCTTCGGCAGCCGGCTCCGTAGGCTCGGGCGTGGGCTCCTCAGCGCCAACTTCTTTGGGCGCGACGTCCGGCACCTCCTCCGCGGCCGGAGCTACGACGGCTGGTGTCAGGTGCGTGGGGGGCTCTTGGGGCGGCACATCTCGGGTGGCACTCCAAGTGCCGAAGGTGGCTCCACCGACGAGCAACAAACCAGCTCCAATCTTGGCTGCGGTCGTTCCCAGTACTGCTCCCCCAGTCCCTGCTGCGCCGGCCGCGCCA
>JBNKZR010000530.1:0-4771 GCA_050301735.1 Polyangiaceae bacterium
AGACTCCGCTCCAGAGCACGACTTGGTGCGTTGCGGCAAAGCTCCGGGACCAGGCCGCGTCTACCCCACCACCATCGACGACATCGAGTACTTCGCCGCGTATATCCGCGTCGCGCCCAACCCTTGGACCCGCACACGCTCCTCCATCAAGGCGAACGGACCGCGCAAAGCCAAGAAGATGGCCCTCAATTGGTTGGAAGCAAATGTGAGCGGGGCGCGGGCAATTTTTTTTCCAGTGAGACGACGATCGACGGGACGGTCACGTTGGTCAGCGGTGAGTACTACTTCTCCACGCTAGAGCTGTCGGAGAACGGCGTCCTGCACATCGACGCATCTGCAGGCCCGGTGTTGGTGCACGTGGCAGGCTGGGCATCACTAGCCGGGGAGGTGGATGCGCGCCCCGGGGAACTTCTGCGTGGCGCTTTCGGACACGACCATCGCCAGTGTACCCAGTGCGTCGCGACGACAGCCAAACTGAAAGATGCCCGCGCTGGCTCTGAAATAGATACTGAGCAGCAACCTACGGAGCGCCGTAGGCACGCGGCGCTCTAGCACGCAGCCATCGAACTTCCTGCGCAATATCGTCGCAGCATGAACAACGCGCGCAAGATTCGCGGCATGGCCGGATGATCGCATTCAATACTGGGCTCGCGCAGGTTGAGGTGAAAGGATCCTATGCATGACCGGACAGCGCGCGCTCGAAGAGAAGCACGGACTCAATCGCATCGAGTCAGCGCTAGCCCGCTTCGGTTGGCCCCGGCGGTCCGCCTGGATGGTCGCTGGTTTACTCGTCGTGGCATTACTGAGCGACTGTACGGGCGCTGAAGAAGGAAGCTCGGGCACGACTTCGCCGCGATCGACCAACGACGCCTCGGCGAACGGGTCGATGTCCGACGTCGAGCGCGATGCCGCGATACCCGTCGGGCATGACACCGCCGACGACAATGAACCCAGCGCAACCCGTGATGACTCCTCACCTGCAGATCGTGAACCCACGACCGACGACGCTCCGTCGCAGGTTGCTACCGCCACTTTGGAACGCGATGACCCCTCGCCACCCCAAGATCAAGAAACGCCCCAGGACCAGGACGAGGCGGAAGAGCCTGGTCAGGATGCTGTTTCCGTGCCGGATGCCGGACAAGGTCCCGTCCCCGCTTCAGATGCTGGAGAGGAACCCGAGCCTGCGTCAGATGGCGGAAGAGATCGCGTCCCGGTGTCGGATAGCGGGAGCGCCAATGCTCCAACCGACGATGGCGCGTTCACCCTGCACGAAGACGGCAGAGTGACGAGCTGCGGTTGGCAGGGATGGGCGTTCACCAGCGCTGGCCCCAATGCACCGGGTTCTACCGGCACGGTGAGCGAAATCAACCCAGGCGACTTCGCGGACACGCCTGCTGGCGCGGATCTGTGCGTCAACGGGACGGTTAGCGCTCAACCCGACGGCACGGGATACGCGCTTGTCGGTATCGGAATCCAGCCCGAATCTGGCCAGCTCCAGACGGACGAAGCGGAGGGCGGTCTGTTCGTGCGCGTCGACAATCCCGGCGGCGCTCCACTCCGTGTTCAGATTCAGGATACAGCCGACGGCGCCGACGACTCCAATGGCGATCCGCACTTCTGGTGCGCGCCGGTTCATGGTGACGGAGGATTCATCCCTTGGCAGCGCTTCAACTCCCGTTGTTGGTACCCATCCGACGGTACTTCCTACGCCGGACAGGGACCAATCGTCACTCTGGCGCTAGCTGTGATGGGAGAGGGTGACCGTGATATCTCGTTCGACCTCTGTGTCGATTCGCTGAGTGATTGCGAGGGCGAGCTCGAAGACTTCGATGCGCCGCCGGTCACGAACGCAACGGTATACGCATTCAGTCAAATGGGCCCCGCAGGTTCCGACCCGCAGCTCGAGGTCCTGAAGCCAGACATCGTCATCCGGGCCTTTCAACGCTGGGCCACCGACGGCGTCGACCGCGAAGATTTCGACTTCGGCTATGTTGATTGGCTTCATCGGCAAGGCATCACCGTGGTCGGTGGAACGACAGCGAGCGTGCTGTTTGAAGAGGAGCTCACGCCGGATGTCTTCGCTCGCGTGGTTTCGAGGGACGCCGCGGGCGAGCCGGTGCTCCACTATTTGGGAGAAGATGAGGAGCCGGTCTACCGAGCCACGCTGGCGAGCCCGGAGTATCGTCAATACCTGATCGATCTCATGAAGATTCAGATCGATGGCGGCATCGATGGCCTCTTCTTCGACGAAGTCGATGGAAGCTACAGCGGCACGGACTACGATCGAAACGAAGGCTTCGACGACTACCACCTTGCCGCATTCAACGAATTCTTGCTGAACCGATTCCCACCGGAAACGGACTTCGGAATGCTATTCGGCATGACCGGGAACAACATGCTCACCCACGACGTTCCTCCAGACGATCTCGAAGGGAACTTCAACTACCGGGAGTACCTGGCGACCAACGGCTGGCAGCAATCTCCGATGACATCGGACAATCCCATCGCTGCCCAGTGGGGTGGCACGGAAGGCAACTGGCCGGAGCCTGACTCGGATTCCTTCGTCGATCAGGTCGTACCCCACGTGTATTGGAAGGAAATCGTGGACGCGCTACGAAACTACGCGCAAGAGGAATACGGCCGTGAGCTCTCGTTCACTTCCAACGGCGTCTTCCCCTACGTCGATTTTCAAAGCGTCGGCCTGTATGACTACAACAACCACGGTCCCGGTGGCACGGAGACGAACTACGTCCCGGTGCGCGACGGTCATCTCGACGGCTCCGTGTCACTTCAAGAGACGCTCATCGGACTGCGTTCACGTTCGGACGCGTTTGCGCCGGGACTTCCCATCGTGCTCTTCTTGGACTGGCCCGGAACGATGATGGACCGCTACAATGCGTTGCCACTCACGGAACGAAGGGACTTCTGGCGGCTGTACGCGGCTGAGGCGTACGCGAACGGACTCTTCTTCGCATTCCACCTCAGAACGACCACCGGCGAGCCCACCGCGGAAGAAGCCGGCGTGCTCGAGCTGATGGAAGCGCTAGCCAGGTTCTACCGAGAGCACGAAGCACTGTATCACGACGTCGCGGCGACGAGCGTGACAGTCGAAGGACCACCCGATGGAACGATGCTGGCTGTCACCGAACAGCAACAGCCGAGGAGACGAATCGTGCACTTGGTCAATCATCAATACGACGAGGGCATCCTAGCTCAGACCAATCTCTCCGTACGGATCCAATCGAGTGACTGCCCCGCCCGGGTGCGCCTCGCTTCCCCTGACCAAGCAAGCGACGAAACGTTGCCCGTGGACTGTTCCGACGGCTGGCTGTCGCTGGTCATCCCTAGCCTGGAAGCCTACGACGTACTGGCCATCGAATACTGAGTGCCCAGGCAGTCTAACCCGTGATGACTACTTCCTATACGTCGATGACGCCGCATGTTTCGACTTGGGAGCGGGCGCGCCCGGACGCCCACTCCACTTCGGGGCCGGGGCTCGGGAAGTAGCCAACTCGATAGGTCTCAGAGGGCTCTGACGCGATGACATAGATCCCAATGTCGTCTGCAGCGCGAAGAACGCCAGGCACACTCAGGTCGTCCCATTGTAGTGGCTCGGAAGGGGCGCTAGTTTTCATGCTCTGGATCCTCTGTGGCAAACGATTCGGCGCAACCCCAGGTGAATGGCAGGTCGTTGGGGGGACTCCACGAGTTACCACCGTCGTCACTATCGTGGACTGTGAAGCTCCAGGTCCAGCACCTGGGCGTATTGCTCGAAGTCCCGGTCCGTCGTGTAGATCGCCAGGTCTCGACGCGACGCTGCCGCGCAGATCAAAAAGTCCGTGTTCGAGCCCTGAATCCCCTTCCCTCGGCACCTGTTGAATGCGCTTGCCGCTTCCTCGTAATCGGCCTCGTCCAACTCCAAGTCGGGAAACGCCCGTAGGTGCTCGCGCACAAGCTCGAACTGGACCTTCACCTTGATTCCGGACAACAGCTCCTGCCGTACCGCCCCGATCAAGGCTACCCGTCCTTCCACGATCAGCTCTCCCAGTTCTCGGGTTGTCGTGTCGTCCACTCGTTTCGCACGCCGCAACGCCAACGACCAAACCGACGTGTCGACCAACACCCTCACGTGCGACGCCGCTGCTTCTTGTAGTCGTATGCCTTGTCGAATTCGATCTGGCCGAACAGATCTACGACCTTCGCTTGCCGCCGACGCTGGATGTACTCCCGCAGTGCCTCGTTCACCGTGTCCTTTTTCGTACGGTGCCCACCAACACGCTGAGCCTCCTGCAGCAGCTGGTCATCGATCGCCAAGTTCGTCGCCATGCGTCACAGTCTACACACACTGATGTGTAGCGCAAGCGCCTCGAAGCCCTGCCTACTCGTACGGCGTACCGTCCTTGTGCACGAATTTCAGCGTTGGTCCCGCGGCATCGCGGCCCTCGCCTTCCCACACAATCGCCAGATCATCGTTCGGATATTCCGCCCTGTCCCCTCTTGATCTGTCTCCGACTTCGAGCAGCAACACGGGCTTGTCTGAGCGTGCCGCATCTGTCACCAACGTCGGTCGCCCTCCAAAACGTACACGAACTCGTCCTGAACCGTGTGTCGGTGATGCAGCGCCGTCGCCGCACCCGGAGCTAGTTCCGTCAGGTTCACCCCGAAGTTCTTTAGCCCGAACACGTCCCCCAACGGTCGCTTCAAGCGCCCTTCCGTGACCTTGTCGAACGGATGCGGGTAGATGCTCTGTCGCGCTCGCGCGGGAGCTTCC
>JBNKZR010000531.1:0-4764 GCA_050301735.1 Polyangiaceae bacterium
GCACCATCGCGCCCCACAGTGTGCGCGAGCGCCACTCACCGCCGCCTGGTGGGAACCTGAAAACCACACCAGGGTACCTAGAATCCTGGAATAGCCAGTTCGTGACTGGTTCCCTCTCGTAAGAAGCCGGTCCGGGTGAAGTTTTCCTCCGCATGACCCAGGGGCAACCGTGCCGTAACGGTGCTAGGCTGCAGGACGTGATGTTCGGGGCCTACAGACACGTTGCGGTGGCGTCGAGCATGGCGCTGTTGATGGCGTGCCACTCGACCCTGGCCGAAGACTTCGACCAGGTGTCCGCGACCACGGGCTCGGACGGCGGCAGCTCCGACGTGACCGACGATACCGCGGAAACCGACGCCCAACCGAGCCCGGGGTGCAGCGGGGCGACGGATTGTGATGGGGGCAGCGGTGGTCTGTGTCCTGCCGATTCACTGAAGGAGGAACCGGGCGTTTGCGGCTGCAACTTCGAAGACGCTGACTCGGACGATGACGGAAGCCTCGACTGCGAAGACGAATGTCCCAGCGACCCGGACAAAACCGAGGCAGGCGCGTGCGGCTGTGGCGAGCCCGACGCGGACGGCGATGACGACGGCACCCCCGACTGCGACGACGAGTGTCCTGACGACCCGGACAAGACCGAGCGCGGGGGCTGCGGCTGCGGCCGACCCGATGAGGACTCCGACGAGGACGGGACGCTCGACTGCGACGACGCGTGCCCCGACGATCCGAACAAGACGGAAGCAGGCGTGTGCGGCTGCAAGGTGGCGGACACCGACGAAGACGCCGACGATGTGCCCGATTGCATCGACGAGTGCGTCGGACAAGACACCAACACCGATCCAAGCTTGTGCGGCTGTAGTGCTACGAACGAGGACCGCGACGAAGACGGCGTCGCCGATTGCGCCGACGAGTGTCCCGACGATCCGAAAAAGGTGAACCCATGGCTGTGCGATTGCGGAACGCCAGAGACTGACACGGACGCGGACTCGACCCCTGATTGCCTCGACGAGTGCCCGGACGATCCGGACAAGACAGAACCCGGCCTGTGCGGCTGCGGCCAGCCCGATGCGGACGCCGACGGGGATGGCACCTGTGATCCCGACGACGAGTGCCCAAACGACCCGGACAAGACGGCACCCGGTCTGTGTGGCTGTGGCAACCTCGACCAAGACACGGACAGTGACGGAACTTGCAACGACGCGGACGAATGCCCAGACGATCCGGACAAGACGGAAGCTGGTCTTTGCGGCTGCGGCCAGGCCGAACTGGATAGTGACGGTGACGGAACTTGCGACCCCGACGATGGTTGCCCCGACGATCCGGACAAGTCCGATCCAGGGATCTGCGGCTGCGACGTCCCCGAGTCGGACGACACGGATAGCGACGGCACACTCGACTGCGTGGACCAATGTGTCGACGACCCGCTGAAGCAAGCCGTCGGGGCATGCGGCTGCGGGAACCCAGACACACTAGGAAGCAACGACGTCGCGGAGTGTGAGAACCTGACCAACAACCTGATCCATCGCTATGAATTCAACGGCTCCGGCTCCACGGTCACCGATTCGTACGGAACGGCAGACGGCACATTGGTTGGCGGCACACTGCCCAACAACGGCACTGCAGCTCTGTCGGCAGGCGTCTACGTCGATCTGCCCAACAACGTCATCTCCGCCCTGACGAGCACGACCATCGAAACGTGGAGCACCCGCACGGCAGACGGTACTTGGACGCGCCTCTTCGACTTCGGGAGCAATGACGGCGGAAGCGAGGGACAGCAGGGGATAGGAACGAGCAGCCTGTTCTACACCCTACAGATCGGCCTTGAATCACGAGTTGGTTTCCGCCCGCTCGGGGGGAGCGAGATCATGGCAAAAGTCGGAACCGAAGCGCCGTTGAACGTGATCGAGCACGTGGTGGTCGTCGCCGATGCTGCGGGCGACGAGATCCGCGTGTACAGAAACGGAGCCTTCGCGGGCACCTTGGCCTGGACGGGGGCACTGTCGGAGATCAACGCGGTGAACAACTGGATCGGTCACTCGCAATACGCCACCGACACTGACTTCGTCGGATTGGTCCATGAGTTTCGCATCTATTCGAAGGCGCTGAATGCCGGCACCATCCAGTACAGCTATGACGCTGGCCGCAACGCGTCATTCCTGTAGGCCGAGGAAGGCTCGACGCGACCAAGCTTTGCTCGCTGAGCGCGAGCAAAGCTCGCCTGCGCGGCCCAGGAACGACGCAGGCCCTCCATCGCGCTGGGTGGAATACCGACTCGATGTTCAACCACGCCTTCGCGTCGGCCCGCAGGGACGTGATCCGACGTCAGCCGTCCAACTCGGCGTCAGGCGCGTCCAGGCAGCGTCGCACGGCCCGAGCCAAGGTAGAAGGCGAGTAAGGCTTCTGCAGCAGCAGTTGTCCTCTGGGGAGCCGAAGGGAGAAGCTGAAGTCTGGACTGTAGCCACTCGTGAACAGCACCCTGAGCGCTGGAGCTCTTTCAGCTATCTGTTCGGCGAGTTGGCGGCCGGAGAGCTTGCCCGGCATGACCAGATCGGTGATCAGCAAGTCCACCTCGTTGCCACGGGCGTCGAAGAGTGCCAGCGCGGCCTCGCCCGATGCGGCCTCCAACACCCGGTAGCCATAGCGTCGCAGGGCGATGCAGGTCGCCGCCCTCACCGCGGCGTCATCTTCCGCCAACAGAATGGTGTTGGCCCCCTCGAGTGAAGTGACCGATCCTTCTGGAACGACGGACGGCGCTCGCGTGCCCTCGACGGCAGGGAGGAAGACCTTGAATGTAGTGCCCTTCCCCACGGCGCTATCGACATCGATCCAGCCACCGTGGGTCTCGACGATCCCGAACACCGTCGCGAGCCCCAGCCCAGTCCCCTTCCCCGTTGCCTTGGTCGTGAAGAACGGGTCGAAAATCCGGCCTAGGTCCTCCGCTGGGATCCCCGTGCCAGTATCAGACACCTTCAAGCAAACATACAGAGCTGCCTGACCAACGGCTTCTGCAGCCGCTCTTGGGTGCGAACGACGAGCGGACTCGACAGCGATCAAGAGCCTTCCACCATCAGGCATCGCGTCGCGCGCGTTGATGGCCAGGTTCATCAGGACTTGCCCAATCATGCCGCGATCGGCGCGCACCAGCGGAAGCTCCTCCTCGATCTGTACCTCCAACGTGATCTGCTCTTCCAGCACACGAGCTAGAAGCTTCGACATGTCACGCGCGCTCTCCGCCAGATCGATGTTGACTGGATCGACGACCTGACGCTGACTGAATACGAGCAATTGCCGAGTGAGGTTGGCCGCCCGCTCCGTGGCGGCAACGATCTCGTCCACGGCTCTACGCGTCGTTTCTCTCGGATCGCTCTCCCTCAGAACGCCCGCAACCATCTGAATCACCAGCAACACGTTGTTGAAGTCGTGGGCGACGCCACCTGCGAGTTGTCCCACGGCTTCCATCTTCTGCGCCTGACGGAGTTGAGCCTCGAGGGTTTGCCGGGCGGCCTCTGCCTCCTTTCGCTCGCTGATGTCGCGGGCAATGGCCAGGTTCTGAAGCTCCCCCTCGAACTCGAAGATGTTGCCCGTCACCTCGATCGGAAAAGTGCTCCCATCCTTCCTGATGTGCGCCGACTCCACGCGCCCGTAGCCCAGCGCCTTCATCGCCTGCACCAGCCCGTCCCAGTTCGACTCGTCCAGGTTCGAATCGATGTCGAGCACGCTCATGCCAGACAGCAGTTCCTCACGCGTGTAGCCGAGCGACTGAACAGCAGCGTCGTTCACGTAGCGAAAGACGGGCGAGTCACCGCGCATCAAGTAGACAGCATCTGAGACTTTGTCGAGAGCGTAGCTCCGCAGCCGAAGCTCGCGGTTGGACGCGTCGAACTCGGCGAGCCGGCGCTCGCGCTCCCGTCGCCTGCGAACTAGGCCAAGCCCGGCTGCAACATCGCG
This sequence comes from Polyangiaceae bacterium, assembly GCA_050301735.1. GTDB lineage: Bacteria > Myxococcota_A > Polyangia > Polyangiales > Polyangiaceae > SZUA-265. Next base: position 3,949 of record JBNKZR010000531.1, read on the forward strand.
TCCCAAGTCACCGAGAACGGCCACTTCGTCGCGGCCAAAGGCATCTGGCTCGACAGCACACACTTGCAACACACCGATCGTTTGCGTCCCATCCACCAGCGGCACCGCGGCCAGCGCGCCGCACCCGCTCGAAGACCGCGCTCGCTCACGTGCGTTCGCCGGCAGCGCCGATAGCTCGCGTGCCACGTGCACGGCCCCAGTCTCGAGTGCCAATGCGATCGGCGATGCGTCGTTCGGCAGCGCAACGCGCGCCATGTCGTCGTCCTCGTCACCGCTGTGAGCCACGGCGACGTAGCTCCCCAACTTGCCGTCAGGTGTGAAGCCCAACCCCGCCACACGATATCCTCCGCATTCAACGACAATCCGACAGAGCTCGGCAGGCAGTAGTTCTTCGTCTTCCGCTCGCATGAGGACACGTCGCACCTCACTCAGGACCCGCAGAGCACGATGAGTTCGAGTGTTTTCCGTCCTGGTATCCGAATCGTCTGTGTGAGCCATGGCTGTATCTCGAGAACGCATCTGAGCCTGCCTGCGGCGCCCCTTCCGCCTGCAACAGGCGTCGGCTGGGCGCAGCCTAGCGCAATGCCATGTCTGATCGCCAGAGCGACGAGCGCGGTCCGACCCTGCTGGGGCACATGCTGCGTGTAAACGGGCAGTAGGAGAGTGCTACCAGGGAGCGCGACAAAAACCGGAGCCGTTGTTCAGCGCGGTCGTCGGGCGCCATCGCCGCGACGCCCATTTCGACGGGTACTGCAAGCGCGCAACGGGCTGAGGCAACAGAGGACATGGGGACACGACCGGCCGCCCCTGGTGCGT
>JBNKZR010000532.1:0-4757 GCA_050301735.1 Polyangiaceae bacterium
CCGCAATCGGCAGCAACGATGGCGAGCCCTTGGCCCCGCTCGTCCTGCACTTGTTCGAACTCGATCGATCCCCGAACTCCGTATTTCAGGATGTTGGAAGTGAGTTCTGATGTGACGATGGCCAACTCGGCACATTCGCGCCTGGCGAAGCCGACCTCGGCTGCATGCGATGACGCACACCGCTGCAGGAACAGCATGTCGACCCACTCCCGCACCTGGTAGAGCGTCATGCGACGGCGCTATCTCGCGGTGACGCGTTTGACAAACTGCTGTAGCGCCTCATGCAGGCTGCGGTGAGTCACGATGTGGGATAGGTCCAAGCCCATGTGAACGACGGTCTGCGCGATGTGTGGGTTTACCCCCGTCAACACGCATTCCGAACCAAGCAGCCCAACCGCGCGGGCCATCTGCATGAAATGGTCGACCGTACGGGTATCCATCACATCGATGCCGGTGATGTCGATGATGACGCAGCGCGTCTTCTTCTCGACGACCGCAGCCAGCAACGAGGTCGTCATCTCCGCACTTCGTGCCGTGTCCATCACGCCGACGACGGGCAAGCACAGCACCCCGTCCCAAACCTCCATCACCGGCGTGGACAGTTCCCGGATCGCCGCACGTTGTTTCTCGATGGTCGCGAGCTTCTCCTCCAGCTCCTGCTGATACGCTTGGCTGTTGTCCTGCTCAGCTCGCAACGAGTCGATCATCGCGTTGATGCCCTCGTACAGGCTCGCGAGTGCGGGCGGGTCGTTTTCCCTTTCCTCGAGACGCATCGTGTAATCCCCTTCGCCCACGCTGGCTAGCGTGAGCAGGGCGTCCGTGACGCTCTCCAAGATTTGTTCCTCGGTCAGGTCCACATGGTTTGCCACTGCGATCTCCTCGAGACGCGCCCCCGTCGTTCACCGACCCGAGCGCACGCTCATCCTCATTTGCGCTTCTTGTTCCTCACCGTGAGGTAATGCGATTCCTGCAACACACAGCCTCTCAAAGCATCGCGCATGTTGCGGTAGCACTTCAGACCATCCAGCTCGACTCCCATCTGAACGATGGTGAGGGCGATGTTCGGATGCATGCCGGAAAGCGCACACTGTGCACCCAGCAATGCGATGGACCTAGCCATCCGCATGAAGTAGTCGACGGACTGCGTATCCATCACCTCGATACCGGTGACGTCGATAATCGCGTACCGCGCCTTCTTGCTGACGACCTGCGACAGCAGCGTCGTGGTCACGTCGTTCGCGCGCACCGTGTCGAGAGTGCCGACGACGGGCACGCAGAGCACGCTGGACCAAATCTCTATCACCGGGACCGACAGGTTACGAATCGCTTCACGCTGCTTCTCGATGGTCTCGATGCGCTCGCTGAGCTCTCGGAGCTGAGTCGCCGAGCTCTGCCTCGCTCTGACGAGATCGGCAATCATCGAATTGACGCTTTCCACCAGGGCCCCAACTGGATGCGTTTCGGGAAATGTCGTCTCCAACATCCCACTGAGATCACCCCGTGACACGTTCTGCAGTGTCCCGAGAACGTCCGCGATGCAGGCACGTAGTTCGGCCTGGATCTTCGCCGAGCGCTCCGAAGTCGGCTTCAAGCTGGTGCCGTCGTTCCCTTCCGAGGAAGGGGGCGTAGATGGTGCGGGTGCAGCGTCCGAATCGCTCATGGTCTTTCCCTTCGGTCTGCGCTGGCTACGCCAGGGCGTCCGCCTCCGTCACATCGAGAGGCTCTTCATCCAACTCGTCCATCTCGGTGCGTCGCACGCCGTGAGCATCCAGCGCAGTTTCCAGATCGAGCGTCGTGGTCACGTTCTCCATGCGGATACCCATGGTCTCCAACGTCATGGCGATCTCGGGCTTCATGCCCGAGATGATCGTGCTCGCACCCATCAGAGCGGCCGCAGACGCCAGTTGGGAGAGCACCGCGCACAGATGACTGTCCACCAGCCACAAGCCGGTGATGTCGATAATCAAACCCCGACTGCCGTCTTTATAGATGCGATCGAGCACCTCCGAAACGAGTTTTGCAGCCATGTCATCGGTCAGGTCCCCTTGCAGTGGCACCAGCAGGAGGTCCCAGAACTTGATGATCGGGATGCCGTTGTAGTTGTCCATCATTTGCCCCAATCTGCGACCATGACCGTCGAGTCGTCCTCCAATCGACGGTACTTGTCGATGACGACGTCACACAGCTCTCGAGGTCCGTAGTGTTGCATTTCGCCGATGGGCACTCGCGAAGAGATACCATCGGAAAATAGTACGAAGCGAGCAGGCCCCGGGAGCTCGATCTCGCACACTCGGAACTTGCGCACACGCTGCCCGAGAATCCCCGGAGAGAAGACCAACGGCAACTTCACACCAACAGCTCGACACTCGACGTTGCCAACGGCGCAAACGCTCAACCTCGAGCCTCTGATGATGCACAGAGTCGCGGCCACGCCCCGCGAGCCCGACAGCTCGTCGTGCAAGCGTTCCATCAGGATGTGGGCAGCATCGCTCAACGACGCGCGCTCCAGGTACTCCACGGCTTGTTGTGAGACCGCCGCCGCGCCAGGACCGTGACCCAAACCGTCGATCACGGCGAGCAGTGTCCTCTGCTCACCATCGGTGCGGATGAACGGGCGGTCCCCGTTCTCCAATTCGCCTTGCTTGGGCAAGGACACATGGGCAACTTCGACGTTCATACGACTACCTCCGCGACCACCAACGTGCCCTGCTTGTCCGATTGGATCTCAAACTTGTCTGCCAACCGCTTCACGCCGAGCAGGCCCTTGCCCATCCCCGTTCGGCTCCGGTAGCGACCAGAGAAGACTTCTTCCAAATTGGGTATGCCCGGGCCATTGTCGGTCGCGCGCACGATGATGCGTTTCGGCCTGGTGCTCTGGGGCACGATCTCCAGGCTACCGGTCTCAGCGTAGGCGATGATGTTGCGAGCCAACTCGCTCACGATGGTGGCGACCTTCTGCGTGGCAAATGGATTCGCCTGGATGGAGGTACAAATCCGGCGAGCAGTGGCCCGTACTTGACCGATATCCAACTCACTGCGCAGCTCGACGGCGCAGGCTTCGATCGCCATGGAGTCGCTACCGCAGATGGCGTTGATGGCGCTCATCGCTTGGTCCAGCTGCGACGGAGGGACGAACAATGACGCCCCCGTTCGCAATGCAGAGCTGCAGCGCCTCAGCTCCGGCGCGGTGACCGCGGCCGGATCGACGCCTTCGGCGCGAAGCACGCGTTGCAACAAAGCCCGAGCGTTCATCGGCGAGATGAACCTTTCGAGCACACCGCAGGCCTCCGCGAACTTGTCCACTGCTTACTAAGGAATCCAGAACCGTTAGGGAGGCACACTCTCGTGCCCTTGCAGGGCGTAGCACGGAATGCTTTGCGGTCATGTGAACTGTCATGGAGGCGGTGATGGAGTCGGCTCAATGGCTCGACCACGTGTCGCACCTTCGCTCACGTTGCCGTCACAAGTGACCACATGAACATCTGGAACAGGACGACGCCACCGAGCGTGGCTTTTCTTGCGCGTTCGGGGAGCCAAGGGGGATTTTGTCATTTTTGACTAATCATCCCCACGAACCCCGCGGGTTTCGTGGCGCGCGGCCTATCGAGCGGGTCGACACCGGTCGTATGCAACCACCGGAGTAGCGCCAAACGGGTGCGAATCAGGTGGCCCGGCCGCCAGCTCGTCGCCCAATCCACTGGCCCAAGAACCTGAACCTTCTGCAAAAGGTGTACACTCATCGTCGACGCGCCAGCAGTGCGAACTCGCTTCGCGCTCGGCCCACATCAGCTGTCGACGATCGACCCGTCCCTATCGACCAATCCCGTCGCTGCAGAGCGCGGTTTGCTTTCCGCGAAGCGCGGCGCACTCGGTGAGTTCGATGACGCCGATGAGCATGTACCCGCCGCTCCAGATGAACACCTGCAACGACCCGCACCTGACACACCCGACACGACCGCGTTGGCTGGCTGCGACGGCCAGTTCGCCTCTCAGAACTGGGAAAGAAACTCCCACACCTCCTCCGGCATCCACGAGGAGTTCTGGCCCGCGTCGTTGGGCAACGGCGTGTGTGGCCCGTCAAACGAACACCAGCGGACCGGATTGCCATCGGAGCAGCCGGCGTAGTCTGAGCAGACGTGCCCTCCACTCGGCGCCGAGGGTAGCGTCTCGATGCTGCATCCTGCCCAGGTGGCGAACGGGTCGGTCTGACCGCCCTGTCCCCCCCCATTGCCACCTTCCTGCAGCCCGAGGGACCCGAGGTAAGGAATGGGCTCGCAATCGCTGGGCAGCGCGAGTCCGCCGGCAGAGTGCCCCACTGCTGCCTGAAATACCCCCGGGCGTTCACACGCCAGAGCACGCACCATCGCGGCACCTTGACTGAAGCCTTGAATGATGACGCGAGTGGTATCGATGCAGAGATCGGCTTCGACCTGCTCGAGAATGTCGTCGACCAGGGTCACGTCGCTGTCCGCAGACCAAATGCCGTCCACCGCCTCAGGAGCTACGAATATGGTGCTCCCCTGAGCCAGCTCGAAGAGTCCGAAGTATGCTGGGTTGCCTGACACATCCGTCGCCCGATTCGTCGCACCGTGAAAACCCAGGATGAGACGGTACGGGTGGGTGTTGTCGTAGTCGTCTGGCAGTCGAAGGAGGTAGCTCCGCTGAGCTCCGCTACTGGTCAGCGTGTTGTAGTTGCTCATGTTCGGCGAAGGACTGTTCATCAGCGTCGGAGCGCTGCCACAGCCGGCCGACATCGT
>JBNKZR010000533.1:0-4746 GCA_050301735.1 Polyangiaceae bacterium
GACGGCGAAATGTGCATCGTCGTCAATACCACCACCGGCGCAACGGCTTGCGTCGCTGAAGGCGACGCCGCTCCGTATTCACCGTGCGCTGACTCCACCGATTGCCAGCTTGGCTACGGATGTGTAGCTGGCGTGTGCAAAGAGTACTGCGACCCAGACGAAACCCCCACCTGCGCACAAGGCGTCTATGCAACCTGTACTCCAGTGACCGCCAGCGGCACGGTGGTCCCCGAGTATGCCGTTTGCCTGCGGACGTGCGATCCCCTCGACCCCACTCGCAGCGATGGGCCGTATGACGCCTGTGGCGAAGGAGTGAACTGCATCCCCGGTCCCGGCGGCGTCAGCACGTGCGTGGCGTCGAACGGCAACTCCTCCCAGGACGAGTCGTGCGAGGGCCCTTCCGGAGCGGCCGATCCCAAACTGTGCGACGTCGGGTTTGCCTGCGTCAGCGTCGACAGCGACTCGATCTGCAAGCAACATTGTGAACTCGGAGTGACCGACTGCCCCGTCGGCTATCGCTGCACGAGCTACCAGCCGAGCCAAGGCGCGACCACGCGAGACTTCGGCTTCTGTGACCTCTGCCCCAACACGAGTGCCGACAGTTGCGATCCCGTTTCCCAGTGCGGGTGCCCTTCCGGGGAGATGTGCGCGATCCTCGATTTCGACAGTGGGGAGGTTGGTTGCGTCTCCGAAGGCAGTATCTCTAGCGGGGCATCCTGCGGTGCATCGGTGGGTGAATGCGAGCCAGGGACAGACTGCATGCGGTGGTTGGACACCGGCGTGTGCTCGCCATTCTGCGAAACCGATGAAGATTGCCCCAACGGGCAGCCCTGCGTGGAATGGGAGGCGCCCGACGTCAAGCAGTGTCTTTTCGGCTGCGACCCGCGCAACCCACAATCCAATTCCGGCCCCTTCAACGGCTGCCAAACGGGCCAAAGCTGTACGATTTGGACGGACGTCCCGGACAGCAGTGTTTGCCTCACACCCACCGTGTCAGCGCCGGAGGGCGCGACGTGTTCGAGTGAAGACACGTGCGGCCCCGGCCTGACTTGTGTCGGGCTCGACGCTAGCGGTGTCTGTGAACCATGGTGCGAACTCGGGGGGAACGACTGTCCCAGCGGTGAAGAGTGTGTGCCGCACCCCTACCTCGGTCAGTTCTTATCTCCCATCAGTCTCGGGGATATCGATTACGGCACCTGTCTACCGCCGCAGTTCGAAGGCGCCAACACGACGTCGCAGCCAATTCCCGACGGATCAGCGAACGGTGATTGGGGCTCAGCGATCTCGACGATCACCGTGACCGGCGCCACCTTCCCCGTGGGCAAGGTCGTGGTGGAGGTCGACATCTCACATTCTTGGATCGGTGACATCATCATCGTGCTCGAAGCTCCGGATGACACGTTCATCGTGCTCTTCGACTCTGACTACTTGTCGACAGACAACGAAAAAGGCCAGAACATGAACGGGGCCACTTTCGACGACGACGCAACGACTCTCATCACGGAGGGCACGGCCCCGTACAGCGGTACCTTCCGCCCCTCGGAGAGTCTCGGCACGTTTGAGGGCTTCGACGCCAACGGCGATTGGGATCTGGTGGTCTTCGACGACGAGCAGCTGATCACCGGCACGTTCAATTCCTGGAGCTTGACCATCTACTGAACTCGCGTCGTTTGAGGGCGGAATGAGACGCCCAATTGAGGAGCCGGGCGCGGTGTCGTGCGCACACCCACTCAAGAAGCGGCAGAGAACAGCCGCCCACAGGAATGGCCAACACGGCGCCATCGCCCGTGCAGTGACTTGCGATGGCCGGTCGCCTCCACCACACCTCGTTTGGCCGCGCACGCCCACGGCCGTGCGTTCATTCGACGCCCATGCCACCCTACCTTCGAGTGCTACCCAAGTCTGACGCTGTCTGGTTCTTGACGTTGCTCGCGATTTCGCTGCTCCTATCGTCCTGCAGCCGCGAACGCGAGCACGCCGAAAGCCACGGCACTGCCGAACCCATGCACTCGGCTGCCAAGAACTCAACGACGGGGGTGCAGGTTGGTGCGCCACAGCGAGCTGCGTCCGAACCGGCCGAAACCGGTGGCAGTCCGAAGGTCTCAGAGGTGCGGCTCCGGATCGCGGCAAGCGATGCACCTGCTTGGCTCGCCTGGAACATCGCGCAGAAGAAGTCGTGGTTCGCTGAGGCTGGGCTGCAGGTCGAGCTCGAATACTACGACTACGTTCCGTCCCTCGAAGCATTCGCCGCGGGCAAGGCGGATGCCGTCGCCGTGACGAACCGTGACCAGCTCTTGATGGCGAGTACCGGAGTCGAAAGCATCGCAATCCTGGTCAATGCAACGAGCTTCGGCAACGACGTTCTCGTCGCGCGAAAGGGCATCGGGGACGTGGGTGCTCTTCGCGGCAAGAAGGTCGGCGTCGAGCTCGGCTTCTCTTCTCACTCTTTGGTGCTGCACGCCTTGGCGCAAGCCGAGATGAGCAGCGACGACGTGCGGTTAGTAAACGTCGCCTCGCAGCTCGGGCCTCGGAACTTGCAGCGCCGCGACGTGGACGCCATAGCAACCCGGGAGCCCTTCGCCAGCAAGGCACTGCAAACGGTAGCCGGCAGCCAAGCCATCTTCACGACTCGCAAAGCACCAGGACTCTTCTACCAGCTTTTGTGCGTGCGGCCGAACCGTCTCAAGGAGGAGCGGGCAGCGTGGAGTGCGTTGATGCCGGTGTGGCAGCGCGTCGTGGACTTCGTGACCAACGAAGAAACTCGCCCAGAAGCCATCGCCCTGATGGCCGAACGAGCCGGCGTTACCGAGAACACGATGCGCAAGCTGGTCGACGGGACACGCTTTGAGGGACTCGAAGCCAACCGTCGACATTTTCGTCCAAGCACGAACCTCGATTCGCTGCTCCACTCGACGACCGTGGCGAACGCCTTCCACGTGGAGCAAGGACTGCAAAGCAAACGGCTGGACGTCGAGCGGCTACTGGATTCGAGCTTGGTCGAGTCCCGGTGACTACCCACGGCGCTCGTTTGGTGTTGGACGGTACACCATCGTCAGCGCCGTCACGGTTGAGCGCCGCCTTGCCGGATCTTGAAGTTCGCTTCGCCATCGATGGTCTCCCCTGCGATGAAGCCCTGAAGAACCGGAGCGATCTCGTGTTCGAACACCTGTGCGCCCCACCAGTAGCGCAATTTGCCGTCAGGATCGAACAGGAAGGTGGCAGGCAACGAGCCACGCCAGCGTGGCGTCATCGCCTCCTTGAACTCGCCCAGTGGTGGTTTCGCGAGATAGCCTGGACGGGGTAGCCTCTGCTGCTCGATGAACTCGGCAGCGGCCGTGGCTTTGTCGGGGGCGTCGACGGAGACGAACAGAAACTCCAGTTGCTCCTTGCCCAAGTCCGCGTGCAGCTTCTGCAACATGGGCACCTCGACGCGGCATGGACCGCACCAGCTCGCCCAAACGTTGACCACCACGCCCTTTGCTTTCGTCTTGCGAATCCGTTCGACGAGCTCGGGCCCACCAACGTAGTGCATGCCGTCCGGCAGAACTGGCAATATAGGCGGCTCTGACGCGGCAGTGGTCGCCGTACCACTCGTCTGGGAGCCAGCCTGGGTCACCCGCTGGGCATCGACCTCGGGCTCCGTGGTTTGGTTTCTCGAACAACCGCCCAAGGCTAGGCCAGCGACGAAAGCCAACGTTCGAAAACGGGAACGGCTTGGAGGACGACACAGCACCCACGGGCGGTCGGTGTAAAGCAGGGGGAAGTGAGGCATCGGGTGGGGCATGGTAGCGACGGACCCTCGCATGAGCTAGACCCAGCGCCCATGGCTCTGTTCGATGTGCACGCTCACCTCACTCACGACCGGTTGCTGCCCGATCTCGACGGCATCCTCGAGCGAGCCGCGACAGCGGGCGTGACGTCCATCATCTGCAACGGCCTCAACCCGGCCGACAACCAACGAGTACTGGAGTTGGCCAGGGCGCACGACATCATTCAACCGGCTTTCGGGTGGTACCCCGTGGACGCGGTGCTGGCGGAGATGCGTCGCAACGGAGACGATTATCCAGACCAGCGAGACGCCTGGGAGGCGGACGACGCCATCGGCTGGGTTGCGGACCACGTGAACGAAGCGTTTGCGATCGGAGAGATCGGACTCGACGGCTATTGGGTGAAGGAGCCGTATTGGCCAGCTCAGGAAGCAGCCTTTCGTCGCTTGGTCGGCCTCGCGATGGATGCGGACAAGACAGTCATCATCCACACCCGCAAACGGGAACGTCGTGCTTTGGAAATCCTCGTTGAGATGGGGGCCAAGAAGGTCAATTGGCACTGCTTCGGCGGCAAGGTGAAGCTGGCACGCGCGATCGCCGAACACGGCCACTGTTTCTCCATTCCCGCGAATGCCCGACGCTCCGAATCGTTCACTCGGATGGTGCAAACGCTCCCACGCGAGCAGCTGCTGCTGGAAACGGATTGTCCCTACTTGGGTCCGGAACGGGATGTCGCCAACGAGCCAAAGAACGTCAAAGGCACCATGGAGTACATGGCCGAGCTGTGGGACGCCTCCGCAGCCGCCGTAGAACGGCAGCTGGACGAAAACTATGAGCGTCTGTTCGGGGTGGCACCGTAGGCGCCGCGGCGCACCGCACGCACATCTTGCACCCGCGTGTCTGTGAGTAGCCAATCTGGCTTGAGAAAAGCGCTGGCGCAGCGTACGTTTGCATCACCGCCGGCACCACAGCGCCGGCT
>JBNKZR010000534.1:0-4729 GCA_050301735.1 Polyangiaceae bacterium
GAATGCGCCCACCCCGACCAGTCCGTCCAGTGCCCCAACGGACGCCGGCATGATGCCACCCACCCCAGCGCCCTCTGGCACCGGCACGCCGGACGCTAGCTTGACCCTGGATGACCCGCCGCAGGCGACCATCGACTCTGGAGCGACCTCCGAGGACGACGCGGGCACCGGTTCGACTTCCACGGACACGCCACCAGGATCAGGTGACGAACCCGACGCCGGAAGTCCCGCGGACGCCGGCCTCGAAGCTGGCACGGGGCCCACTTTCCCAAGCAATTGTGACGGCGCTCCCAGCTTGGCTCAATGGTGGTTCACGTCGGATCTCGAAAGTTGGGTGTTCAGCTCCAGCGCGCCCGTCCCCTACTCTCTCGACTGGGTCGCCACCGGTGGAACGCCAGCGGCGACCGGACTGGTGCAGTTGAACGTCACTCCTGGGGACGAGCTCTCTCTCATCAATCTACCGATGTCCGAGACTGACTACTCGGGGCGAGTCCTCAGCGCCCGTGTGTACATCGTCGCTGGCACGAACGTGGGTTTCAAACTGTACGCCCAATCGGGGCCCACCTTCGCCTGGGCTGATGGCGGCCGAGTGTACCCCCCGGCAGGTCAGTGGCTCTGCTTGAGCTTTGAGCTCAGCACTCCATCGTTTGCCAACGCAGCCTTCGATCCAACAGAGATCATCGAGGTTGGAGTCGACGTGACCGGCGATGGTGATGTCACCGTGCTCGTCGACGAAGTCCGCTTGTAGACGCCTCCGCACCGCGACAAGGCGCAGCAAGTGATCGTGAACTCCGAAAAGCGCAACCAAACCTCGCGCGATTGGGCGTATGGTCCGGTCGTTCACTCGACGGGGAGCGCAGCTGTTCGAACGTCTGCGCTCCGGCAGGATGTCGTGCTGGTTCAGGAATCGTCCGTAGCCCGTCGAATGGCTGATACGGGAGTTCATCTGGGGCAGCGAGTGCCAGCCCTGCTAACTAATCCATTGGGTTAACGTGCCAGTAGGACGTTGGTGATGTTAGTGGCTTCGGTCTGCGTACCCCAGCGCCACACCATCTCGTTGGCAGCGTTCAACTCCACGATGTGGGGTCCCTCCTGGGGTGGGTTCGTGATGTGTCCCCACCAGTTCGCAACGACGATATTGCCGGATTCAGCAACATCGAAGCCGGAGAAGAAGTCGACCAGTCCGGGAAACATCGACTTGCCACCCACCTCACTCACGACTCGCCCCGCCGAATCGAACTCGATTACGGACGACGGATCACCGGTGGTCGCCCAGGCGCCCCCGTCAGGTCGCGCTAGTACGCGGTACGCTTTGCTTCCACTGTCGGGGAAGCGTGCAGTCCATTGCTGCTCGCAGTTCAGGTTGACGGCAAATACGTCGAGACCGCGTCCATAGTAGATGAAGCCCGTTTCCGCGTCGCGGCTCAAGATTCGGAGAGTCGAGTCACCAGAGCCGGGCAGGTTGCATTCGGCGCCCACTGTTGCGCCGCTCGAATCGACTACGCGAAGTGCGGCGTCACCGATGCCGAGCACGGTGTTCCCGTCGGGAAGGCGCTGCGCACCACGAACGCTGATCGCGCCCACGTCGACGCGATCGAGAAGCTCGTGCGTGACCGCATCGTACTCCTCGTAGCCGGATTCGACACTGACCATGATCGCGCGACCGTCGGTGGCCATGGGGTTGTCCACGAGTTCGAGCTGCCGTGGTGAGTTGCCACCGTTCGTATCCTGTGTCGGTTGCGTCCAATTCAGCGATGGGTCGAACTCGTTGACGTAGAGGATCTGGTGCTGGCTGTTGTCGTTCGCGAAGAACTCGTGGCAGATTTCGCCCTCAGGTTTCGGACATTCGGGCGCTGTATCTTCGACCTCTTCGTTGCCGCCGTCGCCACCACCAGCGCCTTCATCATCACTGGTCCCTTGGTCCCCGGCTTCATCGCGGCCGGTTCCGCCGCTCCCCTCCTCATCCACGGTGCTAGCTCCCGCAACACCTGCGGTCGTTTCTGCGCCAGGCGCCCCACCAGCTCCCGGACTGACATCTGTGCCCGTGTCCCCACCCAGATCGCTGGTGGCCCCACCGTCACCGTTGCTTTCGCCGCTGTCCACTTCTGGGTTGCCAACGTCGCCATCGCTACCCCCGCCCCCAGCTGCGGTGCTGGTTGCTGACGTCGAGCCCCCGCCAGCACCCTCGCCGCCGACCACACCGGTCATTGAGCCATTCGCAATCCCGTCAACGCCCTGTGATCCTGTGGAAGGTGCGCTGCTGCCTGCTCCAGACGAGGCGCCTCCAACGGTTGCGCTCCGTTGGTCTTCGCCCGAACCGTTGTCTTCGCTAGAGCAGCCGTACGCAGTCGCCATTACGATGAAGATGGCGCCGGCGAGCAGGGGGGTGACGGTCGGCGAAGAACGTTCATCACGTACCGCGCTAGTGCTGTTGTTCATGATACACCCCGGGGCTCGTGGCCAAGTGAGTTTTGCGTTGCAGAGCCGGTACAGGATACCGAGCCAAGGCACGGGTTGTAGCAAACGACCCACACCTCAGACAACAGCTTCCGGATTCGCGTTCGTGAATCCACCCGTACGCAAGCCGCACCCAACCGCGCCGAGGGGGGGGCGTTGAGGACCGATAGGGTCACGCTGGTGCTCGAGATCCCCGCCACGACGTCCGTTCCGCTCGCGGTGAGTTCCTTCACGGTGGACGAGGCGTGCACTTCGAGCACGTGGTTGGTGGCTTCGACGCACGCGCGGACTTCGTGCTGAACGGCCGCGTTGTCGCTCTGGAAGAGGTGGACACGTCCGATGACAGTGGCAGGTGCACGTGGCCGTGGAGCTCACGCTCCGCGAGGGTGCTACGGGTCACGTGCTGTGGTCCCCACGTGTGGACGAGCACCAGGCTATCACCCAGCAAACGCCGGAGGGCGTCGCGGCGGGAGCTGGCCAAGCCCTGACCCGTGTTGCGCGCGCGACGGCACCCGCCATTGCCCGCGCTGCGAGCCAAGCCATGGCGCGGCGGTGAACCGCTTACGCGGAGGGGTGCCCCATCTTCTCGGCCACCACCTGTCCGGCAAACAGGACGACCAGCGCCGCGAAGTCGAAGCTGATGAGCAGTATGATGACGGAAGCCAGCGAGCCGTACACCACACCGACCATGGACAGGTGTGAAAAATACCAGGTCAGCACGCTGCGCGTGAGCTCCCACAGACTGCCTGCCAGAACCCCTCCCACAGCAGCGAGGGACCAGGGCGGCGTGTTGGCGGGCAGAAACCGATAGAACGACGCAAAGAGGGACACCAGGCCCAGAAATCCTCCGGCGCGCAGGGCGGTCGGCAGCAACGATCCGGGATCGATACCCAGCCAGCGCACCGCGCCCAATGGCAGGGTATCGGCCGCTGTCATCAGACCGGTTACCGCGAGCAATCCCGCGCCGAACACGGGCAGGTACGCCACCGGGATGAGCACGGCGCGCCAGGCGGGGCGCGGCACCGCAGGTGGGCCAAAGACGATGTCCATGGCCTCCTTCAGTGTTCTGAACGCCATCACCGCAAACACCGCGAGGCTGAGCACCCCGACGACCCCGATGCTGCCGCTCTCTTCGACGAACGTCGCGTACGCTCCCAGCACGGGATCGATGGCGCCTGGAAGCAGTCTGTCCAACTGGGAGCCGATCAACTCTCTGACGCGTGTGTCCCCCAATAGGCGCGAGAGTGCGATCAGGGTGAGCGCCAACAGCGGCACGATGGACAGCAACAGATCGAAGGCGAGGGCAGAGGCGAGGATCAGCCCGTGCTTGCGATACAAACGCTCACCAACCCGCAGCACGAAACGCGCAGCACGGCGTATGTGGTTCGCTGGCTGCGGGTTCATGGTCGTGCCGTGGGTGCGCCCCGGGTGCTCAGAGGGCAGGGGGTCACGGCAGGCGTGTCAGCTCGCAGGCGTAGATGCGGGCCACGCTGGCATCCTTGGGGGGGCCGATGAGAACCAGCGCGTCCGTCGTGTTCGCGATGAACCCGGCGATCAGATGTCCAGACTGCGGTTGAATGCTGGCTTGCACGGCACCATCGAGCTGCCATGCGCCGTTCACGCTGGACTTGCCACGCTTCGGAGTCGCGTCCACCCGGCAGTCGAGCATGTAGGCGCTGTTGACGACGAGCGGTCGATATCTCAGGTTGAAGCCCGAGCCATCATCGTACGTTGCGTAGACGTAGCCGTCGAGGGGACGGCTCCCCCCTCGAAACACGGCCAAGTAGTTCTCACCGTGCAGCGGGTGTGCTGCCGTCAGCGTCACACTGGCGGGCGGGGCATGATCCATGTCGGGCGTCGCTTTGCCCAACGCCGAACTCGCCAAGCGAGCCAGATGTCGCGCTGCCTCGAGGCGGGTGGCGGGTGATAGCGTTGAGGGCGCCGCGCCCGTAGCGCCCGTCGGAGCAGCGGCAGTGACGGCGCGACTCTTGGCCGTCATGGTCAACGCTGTCGTGTTCAGTTTCCTAGCTGGTTGAGCGGGACGCAGGCGCACTTGCGCGGGCAAGGAGCTGGCAGCGAGCCCCAGCCCCAACGCGAGCAGGCCACCCAGAGTGAGCTTCGATCGTCGGTTCATGCACTCCGCGTGTGCAAGCACCGTGCCCTCCGCGTTGGACACAAGCGCTCCGCCCATTCCGAGCCCGGGGCGTCGCTGAAGTCCACGCGGCACCCGCAACGACGCGAGAGCCCGCAGCGCTTGCTGCCTGCATGGCCC
>JBNKZR010000535.1:0-4726 GCA_050301735.1 Polyangiaceae bacterium
GTCCGCAGAAGCGAAACTCGAGGCGGTCGCGTCCCACGTCGGCAACTGGTCGCCAGCACCAACTGCCGTCAGTTCCGAAGCGGGAAGTAACTGCCTCTGCTGGGCAGCCACCTCCAGGGGTACTCCCAAGTAGGCAGGTCCCGGATGCCCCTGCCACGATCGTGCGACGAGCTCCAATACCGTCTGCCGAACGTCGGACTCCGCGCTCAGCAGGCGCGCCTCCTTCACCAAAGGCCGCATCAGAGCCAGCGTGTCGATGTGCTGCGCAGCGCCGCGATGACGTCTCGAGGTCGAGACCTCTGCTCCGAGGTGAAAGATCGGCGTGCCTTCCTGTCGGGCGTTAGCTATCGCCGTCGAAGCGCCCGTCAACCCGGGCCCCGTGATCGTCAACAATACCGCTGGCACGCCACTGCGGATACAGCCTTCGGCCATACTGCCCGCATGACGCTCGTCGTGACACTGAACCACTTCCAAGTCGGAACAACGATTGGCAGCGGCCTCCAAGAGCATCGCGTATCCCCCCGGAACGCAGAAGACATACCGATAGCCGACGTCCCTGAGCGTGCGTACGATCGCCTCGGCGCCGGTTTCCGCGGCATTGTCGGAGCCGCAGGTTTCAACGTTGCAGGTGTGCCGCTGGTTTCCGCTGGGTGTGTGCTTCTGCTTCATAGGGTTCTCCGTTTCTCGCGTCGGTGAGTGCTCATGCTCCGGCGCTGAGGGTGTGCCGACGGCTTTCGAAAGGGGCGGGCTCATGTGGGTCGACTAGTACTTCGAGGACCGTCGGCTCCGGGCGGCGCAACGCCGAGCCCAAAGCAGACTCGAAGTGCGCAACGTCGCGCACGACCTCCGCGTGGACCCCCACGCCTGCCGCAAGCGTCGCCAAGCTCGGCTTCGAACGAAACAACATGCTCGGCAGGCCGGCATCCGCAAAGTCGAGGCGCCGTCCTTGCTCGACCATGCCCCATCCCTCGTTGTTGAATGCAACGACGACGACCGGCAATCGATGCTCCACGGCCGTACGCAGTTCACCCACGCACATCAACAGCGCACCATCCCCAACCAACGCAACTGTTGGCTCCCGACGACCAAAACACGCCCCCATTGCCTGAGGCACGGCGTTGCCCATCCCCCCGAGTACCAGCGACAAATGCCACGAGCCCGGACCACGACGCCTCAGGTGGCGAATGGCGTGGCACATCGTGTTGCCGATGTCGCAATAGACGGGCACCGTCGGCTCCAAGAGCTCGTCGATGCGTTCGATCAGTGTTCGCGAGCTGAGTCTGTCGTGGTTGGGCTCGAACATTTGCGCTTCTCCTCGGGGAGCAACGCCTTGCCGTCGCAACCCACGCTAGAAGAAGCGCAAACGAAGACCAATTGCGGATCGGGGTCTGGCGTACTCAGCCAACTACCAACCCGCCACCTGAGCCAGTATGCTTGGTCGGGCTCCGAGCAGTGCCTTGAACTCTCGCGCCATGTGGGATTGGTCGTAATAGCCGACCGCCTGAGAGACTGCGGCCAGATCCCTCAACTCAGCGGTCGGCCCACGCAGCAGCAGACGTTTGGCGGCCGAGACGCGAACGAGCGCTTGGAACTGTTTGGGGGAGATCCCGTAGGCGCGTCTGAAACGATGGCTCAGGTAGTCCGGGTGCTTCTGAACCACTGCAGCGACGTCGGCGACGGTGCGGTAGTTGCCGACATCGCGTAGCAGCTGCTGTGCTTTGACGACCTCAGCAGCGACCTGCACGAGTCGACGATGGCGTCCCTGCTCCGCAACCAGTTCAATCAGCTGCCTCAGCAGCCCCCGTAGCTCCGCCGCCGCTAGCTCATGCGCCAGTCCTGCTTGCACCTCCGCAAGCCAGAGTCGCCAGGCGCGATGAAGCGCCGGGTGCCACACGTCCCCCCGGTTGAAGTGCACGTTCTCGGTCCCCAGAACGTCCAGGAACAGCTCCTGCATCACCCCGGGTTCGACGCGGACGACATCAAAATCTGCCGGGTGTCGCACCTCCAGGGTCACGTGCACCTCCCCGGGCTCCATCAGCATCAGCCACCCCTCGCCCGTCTGCCACTGGCGCTGACGATAGCCCCAGCTGCCCAGCCCCGTCCGGGCCACCGTGATGATGTAACAATCGTTGACGGCTCGCCACAGGCGGGAGGAAGAACGCACGGTGAAGATGTCCACCCCGTCAGCGGCTCGGCGAACGCTCACTGTCTCCATTTCCGCCCGCTCCGGCAACTGAATCCTCCTCTGTTGAGGTCACTAGGCGCGGACATCCAGCGCTCTTGCCAGAGCTTATACCCCGCACTCGACGCGAAGAAAGGACGGAAAGTCCGAAGCCAATACCCACCGTAAGACGCAAGCGCGTGTTTTGACGATGACCTCGAACTTTTCGGCTCATCAGAGCCGACGAGGCTCGAGTGACAACTGCCACGTCAGATCTGCTCGGTCGGCGGGACCTCGGATTCGTCCTAGCCGCGAGGCTCGTCGGCGATCCAAGACGTTGTGAGAGACCTTCCACGCCACGACCTACGCCCGCCGGAGAGAAATCATGGAGTCGTTCAAGTTCTTTGGAGTATTGGTTTGTCTGGGTTGTACCGCCGTGCTCGGCTGCGGAGGCAGTCTGAGTGCCTCAACGACCGGCGCCCCAACCAACGTCACGATACCGCCTCAGCCCCCCGTGGAGGCACTGTACGCCCCGCAAGTTGACGGGACCTCGGTGCCCCAGGCAGCGATCGTCCACGCCCTAGCCCGCGCAGTTCGAGAGAACTCCGCCAAGACTTCGCCCAACCCGAGATTTGGCCTCGCTGTGCGAGAATCCGGCGCAGGAGTCTCCCTCGTCTACACGAACGCAGATTCGCAAGGAAAGGTCACCCAGACGATCGGGCGCTACGCCGTCGCCTTGGCGCAAGAATCCGCCAACACAAAGGCTTCCTTCATTGCACCCACGGAGTTCATCAACAACATCGGGCGCGGCACCCTCTTTCTCGCCGTCGCTCCCTTGCTCGACGAGCAGGAGTTGGCGGAGGAGGTCCGCAGAATTCATGCGAACCTGCGGCCCGTCATCTACCTCGATCATCAGGTCAAGGGCGAATTCGACTCGGAGTTCCCGGACTCCAGCGTCTACGCGAACTACGTACGCACCTTTGGAAATCGCAAAGGCATGGTCGCCATCGACATCGAAAAGTCGATCACGTTCTGCTTTGAGCGTAGCGAACGAGGTCAGAGCCTGGAGGCGGCCCTCAACAAGCGAACTCCAAGTCGACGGCTTCTCGACGAAAGCCAGCGGAGCCGCTTCGGAGATCGCCCTACGTTTTGCGAGAACGACCAGGTTCCGGTCTCCGTGGCCGTGTACCCGTACAGGGAAGGTTCCAAGGTGAAGTACTCCTTTTCGATTGCCTACTCACTGCAGCCCGACGGGACGAGCACCTTCGCGCAAGCAGAGGTGGACACCCTCGAGCGGCAGATCGAGGCGATCGCCATGGAGTGATCCATCAACCCACCCTTCCCCACCACCCAATGAACTCCGGGCACAGGAGGTGCTGCGGTCGTCCTTCCCAATTGCCCGCACCGAGCGCTGACTAGCGCCACGGCGAGCTTGGCGCCGCGGGCAGAGTACGACACACTGCCGCCGCGTTCGTCCGAACAGCGATTCATTTCGGCGCGCGGAAAGTGGTTATATGACGCAGCAAGTCAAAGGGGGCGATGAGGGTGTGCAGCGGGAGTATCGGGCGGCGGTCGTCTTCTACGGAGGCGTGTCGCTCGCGATCTACGAGAACGGGGTCGCTCGCGCGTTTCATGAAGCGGTTTGCCGACGCAGCGTGTTCGCGCCCTTGCTCGAGCTGCTGGGTGGACGTTTCGTCGTGGACGTCATTTCTGGCTCCTCCGCTGGCGGCATCAATGGTCTGCTGCTGGCGGCAGCCCTCGAAGGTGGTGCGCGTTTCGCTACGACAGCGGAGCTCTGGCGCAGGGCGGGTGGTCTGGACGCCCTCCTGCGCGACCCCGAGGAGAAGAACCCGTTGTCGCTGCTCAGGGGCGAGACCTACTACATCAACCAACTGCGTGGTGCGTTTCGCGAACTTCTGAGTGGCGACGACCGGCGCCGCTCGCTTCAGGATTTGTGTCCGAAGGAGATCGATGTTTACGTGACGGGCACGGATTTGTCGGGACAGGTTGATGAATTCGTGGACGGCGCGGGCAGCAAGATACAAACCAAGACGCACAACCTCGTTTTTCACCTCAAACACCGACGGGGTCGGGCTCGCCTCGGCATCGACGCGCTCGACGATTCGGCGCTCCAGAGCATCGGCGATTCACAAACGGCTCTCCAAGCGGACATCCTGGCCAGCGTCTCGCGCATCACGTCCAGCTTTCCGGGGGCGTTTCCGCCGTTCACGTGTGCCGAGTTGGGCAAGAACCCACGCCCCGACGCTGTACCAAACACGCCCCAGCTGGTGCGGACGGCGCTCCAGCGAACCTCTGGTAGTCCGCTCAAGGAGGGAGATCCCGATGACGAAGACTTCAGCCAGGACCACCCGCTGATCGACGGAGGCGTACTGGACAACAAACCGTTCGACCCCGTGCTGGACGCCATCTTCGAACGCATGCCGAACGACTTGGGGTCGGCCGTCGACCGTTCGCTCTTCTACGTCGAGCCGGATCCAGTCCGCTTCCAGACCGCGTTGGAGTTCTCGCCGCTCGCCGTGGCCGTGAACTCCATCGTCACGCTAC
>JBNKZR010000536.1:0-4712 GCA_050301735.1 Polyangiaceae bacterium
GTCGCGCTCATTGAGAGCGTAGGCGACCTCACCCCCGGACACATCCTTGAGGCCGATCGGAAAGGCGTGCAGCTCGCCGTTCTTGTGCTGCCGTATTTCCAGCTCGTATTTCGCAGTGTACGTCAGTATCTATCCCGAGCAGTGCACGTGGCGTGATCAAGCAGAGCGCGGTAGCTGATCATCCGTGCTGAATGAGCTGAGCTGCGGAGTCTTACTCGCCGAGGTCGTCGCCCTGGGTAACCCAGTTGTGGGGGAGGAGTTCATCGATGCGATGGTTGGGCCAGCTGTCGACTCTGGGCAAGACGTCGACGAGGTAGCCACCGGGGTCTACGCCAGCCGTCCGCGCGGTGGAGACCAGCGACATCTGCCCCGCAATCCGGTGGGCGCCGCTTTCGGCACCTGCAAACAGCCAAGCTTTCCGCCCAGAGGCAATAGGCCTTACGAAGCGCTCAGCACAGCCGTTGTCGATCTCGAGCCGCCCGTCGAGGGTAAACGGCACCAGCAGCTTGTCCCACTGATTGAGCCAGTAAGTCACGCCCTTGTCCATCGGCTTGGTGAGCGGCAACAGCTGGAGCTCCTGAGCACGCTCGTGAAGCTCGTTCAGGATGGGCACGCTCCGTTCTTGACGCAGCTCCAGGCGTTGTTCCGCAGTCAGGCCTTGCTCACGAGCCGTGGCTTCAACTTGGTACACGGACTGGAAGCGCTCCACGAAGAAGACCGACGACGGGTCCTTCGCTTCCAGCGCCTGTACGAAAGGACGTCGCGCGTGCATTGCGCAGCCGGCGAGCAGCTTCTTCACTTCGTCGCCGACGTTCGGATCGGCGATCCGCTCGTAGCCGCGATAGGCATCGCCCTGCAGCACAGCCGAGCACCCGTCGAGAAATTCCTCGGGGTGTTTCGCGTGCCAAGTCGGTGCGTACAGGTAGTAGACGAATTCCTGGGTCTTGCGCAGCGATGGCTCCCCAGTGAGCTTTGAGAAAGCTCGCCCACGGGGTTCGCTTGCCACGCTCCGGCGCATTTTCGATGCCCTGGTCGTCGAGAATGCGCTTGATGGTGCTGCGCCCCAGGTCGTGGCCGAGGTTGTGCAGCGCGCCGCGGATCCTGGTGTAGCCCCACGTGGGATTCTCCCGCGCCATGCGGGCGACGAGTTTTGCCAGAGCTGAAGCCGTCAGCGGCCTTCCTGGACGGCGTCGTCGACTCCCATCGTACTTGCTGGCGACCAACCTTCGATACCAGCGTAGCAGCGTGTCCGGCGTCACGATGCAAGCGATGCTCGTGAGTGCCCTTCGACCCAACGCTCTCGCTCGCACCGCCAGTCGGCGACGTTGAGCATCAGTGAGCCTCAGCCGCCGCCCCCCGAAGCTGCTCACGGAGCACTCGGTTCTCTTCTAGCAGGTAACTCGATGACCTGCTGCTGGCTGCGGTTGATCCAACCCGCGATGGCCACGACCCAGAGTTGGAGGATGATCGCGTTCATTGGAGGGAGCGTAGTCGGGCCAAGCGTGCCTTGACAGGGCCACGAAATGCTCGGATATGCCACGAGATTTCATCGGCCCGAGTTTTGGAACACTACGGGATTGGTGCGTCGAGACGGCTGGCTGCGCCGTAGGCGAGCTGCGACGTTGATTGGGAGGACGAGAATCCCCGAGGCACGATAGTGCTTCGGGGGTTCTCCACGGTCCTGGAAAGTGATATCTCCATCGCGACGGCCGCTGTTCCACACCTTCCTACGACGGCGAGATCCAGGCTCGCTAGATTTACGAGACGCCAGCGGTCAGAACTCAACGTATCTCCCACGCGGCACCTCGGGCAGACGAAGTGAGCGGCGCCACCGGCGAGCTTCTATTTGGTCCGAGCAGATAGTACTCTACTCGACGATGAGTGCGGCGCGTCGGCAGACGGTTGCTCGCGGCAACGCTGAGCTGGCCAGGAACGCAGTGCGTTTCTTCTCCCGCTTTCGTGAACAGACCTTCGCCGTCAACTGGGCGGTGACCAATCGCTGCAACTACAGCTGCAGCTACTGCCCGAACATCCTGCACGATGGCAGCGTCCCGCCGCTTTCCCCGCAGGTTGCCCGTGGGTTTGTGGAGCGTTTGCTGGCCCACTGTCGCAGAAAAGAAAATGATCTACACGTCGAGTTGAGCGGCGGTGAACCTGGAACGTTCAAACCCCTCCCAAACGTGCTGAGGCAGATAAAGTCGTACGAGCGGCGGACCCACATTCTGATGATCTCCAACGGGTCGATGCCGTTGAGTTGGTGGGAGCGCAATCGTGAGCTGGTCGATGAGGTGAATCTGAGCTTTCACACGGAGTTCGTCGACGCGGAGCATTTCTTCAGGGTGGCGGAGTTTCTGTCGAGCCACACGCGCCCCTACGTTCACGTCAACGTCATGATGCTGCCATCCCGTTTCGACGAGGCGTTAGAGCAAGCGCGGCGATTGCGTGACGAGCTGCCAGTTGGCGTCACGTTGAAACGCTTGCTGGTCGATATCAAGCATCCCGATCCGCGCCGCTTCCCATACACCCCGTCCCAATTGGCGCTGATGGACAACTTCGTGCACTCACCGCCCGGTCGGCAAGGCATCGGTAGTTACGACCTGTGGATGACGGATGAAAGTGGGAACGACCATTGGGTTGACCCTGGTAGTTTCCTGAACCGCGCGAGCAACTATTGGCGGGGATGGAAATGCCATGCCGGGCACGATCAGATCTGCATCGGCGTGGATGGGCGGGTCTTTCGCGGTTGGTGCCAACAGGGTGGTCCCATCGGACACGTTGCAGACTTCCAGTTCCGCACGCGCCCGGTACGCTGCGAAACGCCGGTCTGCCACTGCATGTTCGACTTCTACGCGACGAAGGAGCGGCCGGCCCCCACATCCCGCACTTCGAGAACTCGGCGTGTATCCCTGCGCGTGCGCTAGTCCCCAACGGGCCGTGGCAGCGGAAGCCTTGCGCGCGCCGCCGTCAACCCATCTCGGGTAACGCGAGCGCGTCGAACTCGCGCCCTGCGAAGTTCGTTGCTCTGCGCCACGTCTTGAGACCGAGTCCCGGGAAACAGGCACTCGAATGTCCGATGTGTTGCACCAGGTTGGGAATGTGAACTGCCATGCGGTTGCGCTTCTCGTGCCGTGCGACGAGGGCTCCCATGTACTGGTCACTCGCCATTCGGGTCGTGCCGAAACGCAGCTGATACCAGTCCTCGGTTGCCAACCAAGCAACGACTTCAGCCGGGAACTTCAGGGCCTGCGCGCCCCAAAGGCCCATGCCGTCACCACCCGTCGGCGGGCGCCGATACAGTCCAGGTGCTGCACCCTTGTTGACCTCTTTCATGTCGAAGAAGCTCAGGATGCCGACGCTCGGCGGGATCTTCTGCTGCACCATGTGTGTCACGGCGTTGCGACAGAACGCCAGGTCATCTTCGAAGAACAAGAGATCCGCGCTCGTCTCCGAAGCATGCACCAGCAGGCGACGCATTGCCTCCGTGCTGCCCGCTCGTGGTCCGAGGGGGATCACGTCCCAGGCGGAGGGCACGCCCGACTGACGCAGCCGTCGCGAGATGCGTCGTGCTTCGTCCTGTTCGCCATCGACGTAAACTCGACGCGTGAGCTGGCGGCCACCTTGTGCATCGATCTGCTTCGCGGTTTGGGGCAGATAGAAGCCTTTGGAGCGGTCGCAGGTCAAGATGGCGATGACCGTCGAGGCTGCGCTGTTGGTGGACATCATCAGCTGACCTCGTAGTGACAAACCAGCAAGATGTCGTCCAAGGCACCTGGCGCAAAAAGCGCCGCAATGTGAGGTAGCACGATGGAGAAGACTTGACCCGGTTGCTGCAACGCCCCCGTGTCCAGATCGAGGGTCACCAGTGGGACCCCTGCCAAGACGCCCGCCGTTTCAGTGATGTCGCCGGTGATTGCAAGGCCATTCGGCGTGTCCACGGACAGGGTGGTGCTGATGGTTCCCAGAGTGCCGAGGAGGTCAGGGCGGGGCTTGAGGATGATCGTCCACGACTTCGGATTGATGGCTTTTCGTCTGTGACGGAGGGGGAAACGATCGGACTCCAGCGCGAAGGCGAGTGTATGACTCCCCGCCACGTCTTGTAGGAAGCCCGGCCAGCTATCAGAGAATTCCTGGCGGACGCTGAACATGCGCGTCAGGTTCGGCTGTGCTGGTGCTGATAGCCCGCTCGCCGCGCCGACCAGACTGCCATCGTCCGGCAGCGTCGCCGCTGCCAGCGCCTCGGAACGAAGCGGCTCGCCGGCGTCTCGCGAGGTGTACTGGATCCGCAGCACGACGTCGGCGATCGTGTCGAAGTCGATGGCGTTGGTCGCTTGGGGCATTTCGAGCTGCCATGTGGAGACCAGGCCGGCACCTTCGAAGGGCAGGAATCGCTCGTCACGCAGCGACAATTCGAAGACACCAGCATCGGCCTGAGCATTGCTGGTCGCAATGCTTTGCACGGCTGTGAAGTTGACCAAGAAGCGGGGATCGGAGCCCGACTGCTCGACGTAGTCTCCGTTGAGCAAGGTCGGCTCGAATCGGATCTTGCTGCTGATGAGCGACAGTGTCGCGTGCACGCCTTCGTTCGGTCCGACGACACACGGGATGCTGAGGCTCACGGACTTGATGCGCCTGAGGTAGTGCCCAGGATAGTCCAAATCGAACAATGTCTCGGGTAGCGTGAAGGTGCAGCTGCCGGTCTCGCGCAGGAGAAT
>JBNKZR010000537.1:0-4696 GCA_050301735.1 Polyangiaceae bacterium
TTGTCGGGCCGTATGACGCAGCGCAGGCGGACTTCGCGAGCGTGATGGTCGGCCAGGGGCAAGACGATGTCGGCACTCTGAATCTGTCCGAGTTCATAGAGAATCGTCCGGGGACTATTGCCAAGGCCAGCGCGTCGCTGCCATTGCTCGAGAGTCTTCCACATCGCGTAGGCGAGAAAGCATACGAAGATGTGGGCCTGCACTCGCTCTTGCTTTTGATGCCAGATGGGACGAATCGACAGGTCACTCTTCTGGATACGGAACGCAGCTTCGGCCTCGGTAAGTTGGATGTACGTTTGCCAGAGAGCTTCGGGCGTCCAGTCGTTGACGTTGCTCCGGAGGATGTAACATCCCTCACTGTGACGCGCCCAGTCGTCCCACTCAGTACGGATGGACCATTCGAGCCGGAACGTGGCGGGAGCGGCAACGTCGTCCTGTACACGCACGATATAGCGCCCGGCGCCACGGGAGTTGCGACCCAGGAGGCGCCCGATCTGTCTCTCGATGGGGCCCCGGTCGAGCGGCTTACGTGAACGCGCAATCCGGGCTTGCAGTTTCTGGAGTCCAAGCTCGATGCGCTCAATGAAGCGCTGGTGCATCGCTGTTTCTTTTTCACGACGGTCTGCAGAGCGGACGAGCACAAACGTCTCGGCACCGTTGGGTCCAGCACAGAGCTTGGCCTCGACTCCCTCGCGCACAGTCTGCCAGTCGCGTGCATCGGTGATCTGCGCAGCGAACTTTTTCAGGTCGCTCTTGGGTGTACCCACGAGATAGCGGCGCCCCGTCTTCTGGAGCCATGTGATATTGGCTGCGCTGGTCATACCGCGATCCATGACCCAGATTCGCCCTGCGATACCGAAGCGCGCCTCCATCGTGTCCACGATCTCTTCGACGGTTGTCACGTCAGTGCGGTTACCGTCGAAGACCTCGTAGCCGAGCGGGATACCCTCCCGTGTGACGACCAACGCGATGCACACTTGTTTGCAGTCTGGGCGATGGTCACGACTGTGGCCGCGCTTGGCTTGGGGATTGCGAAGCGCTTGGCCTTCGAAGTAGGTGCTTGTCACGTCGTACAGGAGCAGGTCGTAGTCCAGTGTGAATAGCTCACCCAGACGCTGTCGCAGATGCTGCTCGATGGCAGTCTTGTGTGGCAGGAGTTGGTCAAGCGCGCGGTAGAGGCGATCGTCGTTTACCTGTTCGATGGGCACACCGAGTAGATCCTCCAGCGCAGTACGCCGATACCAATCCTCAGCGATGTTTAGCTCGCTCGCCGGCTCGCACAGCCGAGCGATCGTCAGGATGGCAGCCATCGTTGACCACGCTACGGCCTCTCGACCTTCGGTCATCTGCTGAGCGCAGACCTTGTCGAACTGCAGCGCGCGCCACAGAGTCCACGCAAGCCAGACATCACCGAAGCGGCGTCCTCGCTCGAGACGGACCTGGTCGAGCCTGACCTCAACCTTCATCGGTGTCGGCGAGGGATCCTCGAACAGATCGCGCTGCTCTGAACGCCCCGTGATCGTGCGAGCCAATGCTTGAGCATGGGCCCGCCCTTGCGCGTCCAACTCACCCAATTGAGCGACAGTTTCCTGGCGAACCTTGTTCCCACGCCGCACCGAGCGAACAAGCCTCCAGTACTTGTGGGTCTTGCCGTTCTTGCGAACTGTGGAATGGCGAAGGTACACGCCTCGTGCTCTCCACATTGTTGGCGCCCAGCGTCCGACGTGGACAGCGCCCGGATGCTGAGCAGGCTCAGTCGTGGGATTGAGACCGGCTGGAATCCCAGTCCCCGAGCGCTGACGGTTCGACTTGGAGAGCAGCTCGGGTAGAAGGGGCGCCGGAAGGCGGAGCACTCGCATGGGGCGAGCCGCAGAAATCAGGTGACGGGGAGGTGTTACCGCACCTTCCCCGTCGTGCTCCAACTCAATGCCTAGAGAAAGTCAGAGCCAGGTACGCGTTGTCTACTCGACGCTGAGCGTCAAGAGCTGGTTGGCGGCTTTGCCATCGACGGCCGCTGCGAGGCCGGCCACGTGCCCCGGTTGCGGAGCCCCAGGAGCCCCGGTGGGGGAGCGGGTGACCCTGCAAGGACACGGGGTTCGCTGGCGGTCGCAAATGGGCCCGGACGCGGTGGATGGGGCGCCGTTCGATGACGAGGTACCGGTCCGGCGCTTCCGATGCCGCGACTGCAGCGCCGTGGTGACGGTCATGCCGGCGGGGTTGTTGCCGCGGACGCGGTACCGGCCGAGTGCGGTGTTGCTGGCCCTGGCGCTCTGGGCGCTGGGGGGCCTGGCGTCGGCGGCAGTGCGACGGCGGATGGCCCCGGCTAGTCTGGGATCGCAAGAGTCCGAGCGCGGCTGGCCGTCGCTGCGGCGCTGGGCACGGGAGGCGTGGGACTGGTGGGGCCTACGGCGTCAGGCCGTCGGCGGCAGTGGCGGCGTTCGGCAGCAAGTTGAGGCGCTGCTGCAACGGCTGGCGGCGCGGGCTCGGAACGGCACCGGAGAGCTGCTGGCCGGCGCGGTCGAAGCCGCCCAGAGCTTCGATGGGCATAGCGTCTGCGTGACACCGGAGGTGACGCCCACCAGTTAGCGACGTCGAACAGAGGGCGTCGATTCGCGATGACTCCGTCACGGCCTGCGAGGCCGGGAAGGAGATCTCGATGAATGACGAACTGAAACCGAAGGACCACGCCGAGGCGATGGCGCTGTTCCGGCACGCCCTGATCGGCTCACTGTGCTCGCGTGGCAGCCTCACGCACGGGGAGCTCGCCGACGAGCTGCGTCGGCTCAGTGCACGCCCCGTACTGCCACCGGGAGCCGACTGCACACGGTGCTACGGTGCCTCCACCTACGAGGCTTGGCTGTATGCCTACCGGCGGGGAGGCCTCGACGCCCTGAAGCCGAAGCGCCGCCGCGACACTGGGCACGGTCGGAAGCTCAACGAGGAACAGGCCAAGCTGCTGCTCGACATCAAGCGCGAGCGCCCAGACGCCTCCGCCGCTCTGATTCTGCGGACGCTGGTGGAAGACGGGCGCCTGCCACGCAAGTTGGTGCGCCTCAGCACAGTGCGGAGGCTGTACGCCGAGCATGGCCTGGGAGCCACGACGAGTCGCCAGCTCGCCGGCTCCGCGCGAGATCGCCGTCGGTGGGAGGCGGCACGCCCGAACGTCATCTGGCACGCTGATGTCTGCCATGGCCCGGCGCTGTCCGTGGATGGTCAGTCGCGGCCGCTGCGCATCCACGCACTGCTCGACGACCACAGTCGGTACGTGGTGGCCTTGCAGGCGTGCTCCAACGAGCGCGAAAGCGAGATGCTGGCCCTGCTGGTCCGCGCCTGGCGGGGGCACGGATTGCCCGAGAAGCTGTATCTCGACAACGGTCCGACCTACGTAGGCGACGCGCTCTACACGGCCTGCGGGCGGCTGGGCATCACGCTGGTGCATGCACGCCCTTACGACCCGCAGGCGCGTGGGAAGATGGAGCGATTCTGGCGGACAATGAGAAGCCAGTGTCTCAGCCACATGGGACCCATGAGCTCCTTGCACGACGTCCAGGTGCGACTGCTCGCGTGGCTGGAGCGGCACTACCAGGTGGCACCCCACTCCTCGCTCCTGGGCAAGTCCCCCAGGCAGGTCTACGAAAACGGGGTCAGCGCCGAGCAGCGCGACCGTGTCACCGAGCAGCAGCTTCGTGACGCCCTCACCGTCGAGGGGCGCCGTCGCATCCGTGGTGACGGGACCCTCACCATCGCGGGGCAGCTCTTCGAGGTGGAGCAGGGATTCCTCGCGGGAGCCCGCGTCAGCATCTTTCGCACCCTGGCCGACCCCACGGCGCCGCCCTGGCTGGAGCACGAGGGAAAGCGCCTGGTCCTGCGTCCCGTGGATCCCGTCGCCAACTCGAAGCGCATGCGTGACACGCGTCCCCGGCGCGGCATCGATGCCATCCCCTTCGACCCGCCCGGAGCCCATCTGAGCCGCCTG
Source organism: Polyangiaceae bacterium (assembly GCA_050301735.1). Classification (GTDB taxonomy): domain Bacteria; phylum Myxococcota_A; class Polyangia; order Polyangiales; family Polyangiaceae; genus SZUA-265. The sequence goes on from JBNKZR010000537.1 coordinate 3,977, forward strand.
CTCGGCAAGAAGGGAGGGAACCGATGAGTGCCCCTCGCTGGATCAGCCACTTCGGCCTCGGGATGGTGCCTTTCACCAAGGACATCGTCGACCACGACCTGTGGGTGCCCTCGTCCCGCAAGTCCGTCGTCGACGAGCTGGTCGAGGCGTGCGGCGAGCGCACGCACGTCCTGCTCACGGGCGAGCCCGGCGTCGGCAAGACCTGCGTCCTGCGTGCAGCACGGCAACGACTCCCGGATTCCGGTTTCCGTCTAACATACTGCCACAACGCGACCCTGGGACGCCGGGACTTCTACCGCCAGCTCTGTATGGCCCTCGGCATGCATCCGAAGGCTACTGCAGCGGCGGTCTTCTTCGCCGTCAGCGAACACATCAAGAACCTCGGCACCGAGAAACTGCACCCGGTCTTCCTCCTCGACGAGGCTCATCTGCTCAACCAGCAGGTCCTCGAACACCTGCACATCCTGAGCAACTACGGCTGGGACTCGGCGCCGTTGCTCAGCATCGTCCTGGTGGGTCTGCCGGAACTCGAGGAACGGCTGACGTTGCACAAGAATCGCTCACTGTGGTCCCGGATCCACACCCGCCTCAATCTCGGCGAGTCACTTCCCGAGGACACCAACGAGTACGTCCAGCACCGCATGTCGCTGGCCGGCTGCAAGCGAGACCTCTTCGACAGCGACGCCTTGGCCCTCCTGCACGAATCCTCCGGCGGCAGGC
>JBNKZR010000538.1:0-4691 GCA_050301735.1 Polyangiaceae bacterium
CCCCTGCTGGAGGCAGAGGCCGACGAAATGGGACGCCTGGCTGCCGATGCATCACGGTCGACGACGAGCGCGATGGGGCAACTGACGACAGCACGCCGGCGCGAGTCTGCAACGTCGACACGAAGCTCTGCCGATGGTCAACTCGTGATCCAGAGGAAGCTCTGGACAGGCTCCGAGCACGTGGACCTGCTTCCTCGTGTGCACGTCGGTTCTAAGTACGAGCTGAAGTATGTCCCGCACATGAGCGACAACGTGTACATCAAGGCCACGGACCTGTCGTCGTACCCCTACCATTTTGGCGTGGCCGCGAGCGCCCCGCCAATGGACGACGTGTTGCCAGAGCGACGGTTGGGGCCGCGAATGATCGGGAAGCCGGTGCCAGCTCTCATGAAAGCAGGACCAGCCACGGTTGCTGCCCGCGAGATCCAAACAGCATACTCAGACGAGCGCGGTGCCATTCCTGGCACGATGGGTCGCTACTGCTTCACGAGGAAAGCGGGTTCGATTCGCCTGTGCAAGGGTGGGCGTGAGCTGGGTTTCATCCAGTTCAGCGTCGAATCCCTCAACAAGAATGTGAAAGTGGGCAAGGTCCAGCGGATAGAGGTGCACGTCAACCACGAGGCGAAGGGGATTCGCGGACTCGGGACGCTGATGGCCTACTACTACGCCTGTCACCTGAAAGCAGAGGGCGCAAATGCTGGACAGCTTGGCACGAGTGACACCTCTGGCACGGATGAGCGAGTGAGTCCCCATTGGACGACAAACCACATGACGGGCCCCGTCTCGGTCATGCTCATAAAGAACTCGCGGTTGCTGGGGAACAAAGAGGACGCCAAGAAGCTGCGGACCGAGTCGCTTCTGGCAAGCAGGCCAGACGCACAGGTCAAAGTGCTCGACAAGTACCTCACCCAGCCCATGACGTGGGTACTGCCCCCCTGACTCTGAACGTCCTACGGCAGACGAAGAGACAGGCGCCGAGCCCCGGTCGAACCACTCGAGCCAGTCGCTAGAGCGCAGAGAGGAAACTCCACACTTCTGCGGGTTGCGAGGGGCGTGGCTGGGCTACGCGCTCAGAAGCGAAACTCCGATACGAAGACGCCACTCTCGATGACGTCGGCAGCGGGACCTGGATCCAGATCCGTCGCGGCCGCGAGCTTTCCGACGAGCAGAAAGCCGTCGGGGCTCTCGACCAGCGCCATGGTGTTCGACCCAGCTCCGGACTGAAAGCGGTAGGCCGAGGTGCCATCCGCGTCATAGCCGAGCACCGAGCCCGATTCGGTGAGCACCACAGCGCCGCCGGGGGCTGCCCCGAGGCCGATGAAGACTTCGTCGGGCAGCAAGTTCACCCCCATGGACGTGCCGTCATCTCGCAGGTGCAGTAGCGTAGCGGCGCTCGTGCCGTACACCAGCAGACGCTCTTCAGGAAAGTCGGGAGGAGCCAGTGACGTGCGCACGCTTCCGCCCAGCATGACGACGCCAGCTGAAGTGGTCACGAGCGAAGAGCCGAAGTCAGGCCAGTACGTGCGACGCGCTCCACCGGGGTAGGTCCACGTTCCCTGCTCGAAGGTTCCTCCCGCAGTCCAGACGTCCGTAGCTGACGCCGCCAGATCTGCGACGGCTCCCTTGCGAACATCGCCCCAAAGGTAGTTCCCGTCGGGGTCGAGCTTGACGAGAAAGCCGGTGATCGCGTGCTCCATTTCTCGTTCATCAACGCCCGCAGTGGGGTCGATGTCCTTTGTTCCGAGGTTGAACGATCCGGCACAGTAGACGTTGCCGCTACCGTCGCTGACCACGTCGAGACCATAGGTCGCTCGTGGAGGCCACGCTCGCGCCCAGAGAAGCTCGCCGTCCCCACCGTACCTGGCGACGTACGCTTGATCGTTCGAGTTCTCGATGCCGAGTTCGACGTTGCCCGGTCCCGGGTCGAAGTCGATCATGCCGGACAGGGTGCCGGTGATGAGGACCGAGCCGGATGCACCCGGGGCCACGTCGCTCACGTCGATCGCCGCATTGCCGATGGCGATGGACCAGCCGTAGTTGCCATCTGCGTCGAGCTTGCTGACGTAGGCCATACCGCCGACGCCGCCATCGCGGATGTCGGACGTGGCTGTGGGATCGAGATCGACCTCACCGCTGAAGGTGCCCGCCAACCAAGTGACGTTGTCCGACGCCCGGGCAACCACGGGTGGGTCCGCTACGTCGAGGCGCAGTGTCCCGACGTATTCGGGCGTACAGCCGCCGCCGAACTCCGTTTCGCAATCCGGTGACGTGCGATCGCAATTGGCGTAGCCAGTGTTGCAGGTGGGTTGTCCACAGGAGTCGGGATCCGTGCAATCCACGCTCGCGTTCTCGGCGCCGCAGTCGTCGCGCCCGCAAGCTCCACAGTTTTGCGGCGTGTTGAGCGGTTCACACTCGAGGCCCCCGGAGCAGCGCTCGTGTCCGGGATAGCAGTCGCCATGCACGCATTCACCTTGCACGCACTGGACTTGATTGTAGTTGCTCGCGCACGGGGTGTCGCAAGCACCGCAGTGCAGCAGACTCGTTGCCAGGCTTACACAGCCGTCGCAGAAGTCCGGGGTCTGCTCGATGCAAGCCGTCGCGCACACGAACTGACCGTCTGACTTGGTGCAGACCGGCGAGGCAGGCGGACAGGCGTTGCCACACGCTCCGCAGGTGGCCGCCTCTCCGAGGTAGGTTTCGCAACCGCTCTCCAAGTCCTCACTGCAGTGAGCGAACCCCTCGGCACAACTTGTCGACGGGAACACGCAACGACCGTCCTGACAAACGGTCTCCGCGCCAGCAAGCACGTTGGGTAGTTCGTTGCAGACGATTCCACCGCAGACTCCGGACGGCTCGGTCATCGGGCTGGTCATCTCGCCGCCGACGGACGTCGTGGGAGCAGGAGCCTCAGTAGCCATCGCCGGGTCCATCGCTGTTTCACCACTGCTGGCTGGTGTCGTGACAGTGCCGTCAGTGGTCACTCCCTGGTTGGAGTCAGGTGTACCCGGGTCGCGACCTGGTGTGCCGCCGTCGCTCACGGCGGTAACGTTTTCGTCGGATGCCGTTTCGCCGCTTTCGTCCGTCGTGGCCGCTGCGCTCGATCCCGTGGAGGGTGCGCTGGAGCTCGTCCCCTCTCCCGCACCTGGTCTGGATGCGGCTTCGTCCCCCGTTCGGCCCCCGCCGTGACATTGCACGAGCCCCGTCGAAAGAGCTGCGAGGGAGAGCAAGCGGAGGCTGCGCATTGGATACGTCATAGGAGCGAATTGCTGTCGTTTGCTCGGCGCGAAGGGCGGGGTACCGTGAACGGGGAGTTGCGGGAGCTCGTCGGATGGCAGAGCGCTGGCGCAAGCCTCGAATCATGGTCGCTGGGGGCGGGCTTGGGCATGCAAAAAGTTGCTCCCAAAGCGGAGCAGGAGCGCCTCACCCCTGTCGTGCGCTTGCCGCTGGAAGCGTTCACGGTCGTGCGCAGCTTCGGAGCGGCAAGGTCCCGCCTGAAGTCTACGAAGGTTGGAGGCGCACTTCTTCGACGCCAAAATGAACACTCGTTCGAGAGCTACGAGAAGGCGTATGCGAGTCGGTTCACAGGTATAAAGCGCACTGGTTCCAAAACCATCGGCGCGCAGAGCACGAGGCAAGCGGCGGTGCATCTCGTGTATCGTGCTGCTCGACGAATCCCTGCAACCCGTCGAACAGGTCAACTACGTGAATTTCGATTGTCCTTGTTGAACCGGAGCACCCGCTCGGCGACAGGCGATGGTGCGGACATTGCCTGGGTTGGTGTTGGCTGCGGACGTACGCCCAGAGTAGGGGAAAATCTAGGCACGATGACCATGGACGGCCGTCGTGCCATCTGTCAACCTATGAGCTTCAGTTTCAGCTCGGGGGTACTGACATGGCAGACAAGAGTTGGTTGACGGGTACGGTGTTCGCTACGATCCTGGGGTCGTTCATTTCATGCGCTACGGGTATTCAAGGGTACCTGCAGAAGCAACGTGAGTTGGAGCTTCAGACAAAGCAGCAGGAACAACAACTGCGCCTTGCGTACATGGACTTGCTCGTCGAAGGTGGCTTGGACAGGTTGGCTCTGGTGGCAGAGTTTGCCTCGCAAACGGAAGAGCACCCTCGGATCCGCCGGAGCATGACGCTGCTGAGCGAGAAGGCTCGCGATGCTGCTACCAAGGAGAAGGAGCGTCTCGAGGAACTCGAGAGACAACTCGCCGATGCCGAGCAGGCGCGTGCTGAGGCGGAAGAGAAGGTCGAGAGAGCGCAGGAACAGCTCGCTGGATTGCGGCAGAAAGACGCGGCAGGCGAAGCGACCAAGAAGGCACTGAAGACCGAGGAGCAGGCGCTGCGGGAGGCTGCCCTGGCGCGGGCGCGGGTAGACGTGACGAAGGAGAAGGCGGCTCGGACGAAGCAACTCTTGTCTGGCAAGGCGGATGTTTCTAGCGTGAAACGCACTTCAACCGAGGGCGTGGAGCCCGCTGTCTTGCTGCCTTCGGACACGTTGAAGCGGTATCGTGACTTGCTGACGCATCAACGAGTCAAGCAATGACTGGTGCGGCTGACCCAGTACTCGGCTGTGTCGAATTCCGTCTGTGCGCCTGCCGCCGCTGTCGGGCCTCCTCGATGTGTCGGTCCATCGGATCGACGGTCCACGTGTCGAGGGCGCTGGCGCGGTTCTCGTCCGGCGG
>JBNKZR010000539.1:0-4674 GCA_050301735.1 Polyangiaceae bacterium
ACATGGCGCGTCCCAGGTGGGCCCTGCAGCGGCTGCAGGCGCAAATGGTGCGCGCGTGCCGGCGTCAACCACGCTTGCAGGCGGCGAGGTGGAGCGTGCGAAACGCTCTGCAAGCGATGCTCGCGCTCAGGTACGACGTCAGTGCGGCTGCTCCACGACTGCAGACGCTGGAATGCGGTTTCTGGACGTTAGCTCCGCCGCTGTTCGCACCGTTGGCAGCCGTTCGCGCTGGAGCACGGCGCGGGGCCGCCGCTTCCGCACGCGTTTTGTCCAATGGCGGCCGCGCGCCAATGGTGGCGGCGCGCCGATGGGGGCCGCGTGCGCCGATGGCCGGCTCTGAACTCACTCCGGATACCAGTGGTCGAAGTGCTCGGCGAGCCTGTCGATGTGGGCCTCGCGATCCGTCTCCTGATGCAGCTCGTGGTAGTGCCCTTCGGAGACGGAGAGCTGCTTTTCCGAGCTGCCTAGGGCAGCCATGAATCGCTTCGTCACCTCCAGGTCGACGACGAGGTCGTCGCCGGCGGCGATGCAGTGCACCGGTAACGTGAGCTCCCCCGCCTGCGCCAACACGCGCTCTTGGGCGTGTTCGATCTCGGTGAACATGCGCGCGGTCATGTGCCGCACCCCGAGCGGATCGTCGTCGATGGCGCGGGCGATCGACTTTTCGTGGGTCAGCTGGTGCCCGCCGATCTCCGTCGGTTGGGAGAACGTGGGCCAGGCCTGATTCAGGAGTCGCCCGGCGGCCTTCTTCCAAGCCGGGGTCTTCAGGGCCAGTCCCAGGTACGGCGAGGTCAGCGCCAGGGCACGAAATCTTGATGGAGCGCGCAGCGCCGTCGCGATCGTGACCAGGGCGCCCAAGCTGTGACCGAACGCGATGGGTGGGCTCTGCTCGTGCCAGGTGAATCGCTGCTCCAGGTGAGCCAGGAGCGCGAGCGCATCCTCGACGAAGTCGTCGAATCGTTCGACGAAGCCGCGCTTGCCTTCGGACCGACCCTGACCCCGAAGGTCCCAATTGGCGACCACGTAGCCGCGTTCGCGCCAGGCTCGGCACACATGCTCGTAGCGCCCGAGGTGTTCGCTGAAACCCGGAGTGGCGAACACGGCTCCGCGCGCCGCGGTGCGAGGTTCGTAGACCCGAAATCTGAGCGCGGGCTCTCCCGCGCGGCGCAACCACTCCTCCGACATGGGCGCGAGTATCTATCACCAGCGTACAAAAAAGGAGTCAACTCGACCCCACGCGGGACGAAGGCCGGACATGCAACTCGATCCGACCACTCCCGTCGCCCTGGGGCCGCTCGGGCTCGTCCTGCCAGCCTTGCCCGAGGCGCTGCAGCGCGCTCGGGGGCGCTCCGTTCAGGACTTGCTCGCAGTCGCCTGCAGCCTCTTCGCAAACGACGAGTACGCCCATGCCGCTTCGATCTACCGCTACCTCCTCGCTGCACGCTGTCGCCACCGTTCGGTATGGTTGGGGCTCGCGCGCTGTCACGAGCAGATGGGACAACCCGAGGTCGCTGAGCGTCTGTTGCAGGCGGCCGCGACGTTGCTGCGAGGTCAGCGTCACGCGGGAGGCCAGCCGTGATTGACTTGTCCGCGGTGTCGCTGGGGCTCACCACTCCCAACCCGGCCGAAGAGCCCTTGGGGCTCGAATTCTACGTTCTCGATGCGACTGACGAACGTGACCCGACGGACCAACTCGAGCCGACGGATGACCTCGGCGAGCTAGAGTCGGAGGCGGAGCTCGAGCCCGCGGACGACGCTGCTACGAACGAAGAAGCGGAGGTCGAGACGCCGGAGGGCGCCGTCGAACTGTTCACCTCGGACCAGATGGAGCGTTCGGAGGCGCAACACGAGCAGGGTTCCGAGCAGGCGGACCCCCAAGGCAAGGCGGAGCACACGCCAAACCACCCAGCCATCCTCGTCCACCCCGAAGACTTCTGGGAAGAAGTCGTCCGTTTGCAGCAATCGATGGGTGAGCAGGCGCACTCAGGGGGCCGCGCATTGGAACAGGCCGTGGCGTGGGCTGCGATCAAGATGTCCACCCACGCCAGCGGGGCGACGACGGTTCGGCCTGCGACCGCCGCCCGCTCGATGCAAGGAACGGCGGGCACGCCGATGCCGGAGACCCTAGCGGAAAGCGTCGCGTCGCTGGAGGGGCAAGCATCCACCGCGCTCGTCGTGGCTTGGGAGCAGCGCGACTCCGCGCTGCACGCATCGCGAGGAGCTCGCGGCTAGGCGGCTTTCACGCGCAGAGCCACTCCACCCGGGCGCTGGGTGACTTCGTCGCGATTTGCGGGCGTTGCGATCGGGGACGCGGGGCGGCCGCTGCCGGACCGAATTGGGGCGAAAAGGCGGTGTAGAGGCTGCGATTCCGTTTCTGCAATGCCCCGTGAAATGGTTCATTTTTCACCACCCGAGCGTGCCGGCCGATTCACGCTCAGCGTCCCGCTTGGGTCAGAGTCTGCGCCACTGGCGCTGGGGCTGGGGCGCAGATGGTGGATATGAAAGCGCAAACTGGCGCATTGCGAAGGTGAGAGGCAACGCGACTACGGCGCACCTGGCTGTAGAATCCACTAGGGTCTGCGCCGAGGACCTACACCTGTGTTTGGGTCAGCAGCATTGTTTCCCATGACGTAGTGGGTATCCTCGTAAGAACCGTGACGGCGACCGACCCGAAATCAGCTGCAGCTGCAGAGCCGCTCGTGGCGCGGGTTTACGTTCGCGGTGACCTCATCGCAGGCAAGTACCGCCTGCGACAGGTCTTGGGCAAGGGAGGCATGGGCGAGGTGTGGGCGGCGGTCAACACGCACCTCGACGCCCCCGTCGCGATCAAAGTCATTCGCACGGGCACTGACAACGAAGAAGCTCGGCAGCGCCTCATCCACGAAGCGCGGGCAACGGCTCGGCTGCGTCATCGCGCGATCGTCCGCGTCTTCGACGTCGGTGAGACGGAGCTGGGCGATCCGTTCATCGTCATGGAGCGACTGACGGGAGAGACGCTCGGTCGCTTGTTGGAGCGCCGGCGCTCGATCTCGGGCGAGCAAGCGGCGCAAATCGTGCTGCCGATCCTTCACGCTTTGGCTGCTGCGCACCGCGCCGGCATCGTTCACCGAGACGTCAAACCCGACAACGTCTTTTTGGAGCACACGGACACGGGGCTGCAACCGAAGCTGCTGGACTTCGGCGTGGTCAAGCTACAGCAAGAGCAATTCGCCGGAGATCTGACGAACACGGGCACTACGCTGGGCAGTCCCTTCTACATGTCTCCCGAGCAAGCTCGGGGCTTGGTCGTCGATCAGCGAGTGGACCTGTGGTCGGTCTCCGTCGTGTTGTACGAAGCCGTCACCGGGCGCATGCCGTTCGTCGCTGACAACTACAACGCGCTGTTACGAGCCATCATCGAAGACAAGCCCGCACCCATCGACGAAAGCAAAGTCGACCCATCGCTAGTCGCGATCATCATGCAGGGGCTCGCCCGAGACCACGTCGCGCGCTGGCAGAGTGCGGACGAATTGGGTCGTGCCTTGGCCTTGTGGCTCTCGGGGCAGGGCATCAAGACGGACATCACCGGCGCCAGCATCGCCGCGACCTGGCTGGAGAGCGACCGAGTGACGCTGTCGTCGGTGCCCGGGTCGACCCCGCCGCCTTCGTACTCTGACGAGTGGCTCGAGCGTGCGGAGTCGGGGCTCGATGTGACGCAGCCGCGTGAGTCGGCGATCGTCGAACGAACATCGGGCGACTTTGCCGGCACGCCGGCGGTGGGGCGCCGGCGTCCGCGGCTGGGCGTGCTCGCTGCGCTCTTCGCGGTCTCCGCGGCGTTGGCCTTTTGGGGCATCCGCGCTGGGCTTTCGAGGTCCGACGCGTCGACCGCGGGCGAGCAAGCGTCGGCTGCCGCGGGCGAGCAAGCGTCGGCGACCGAGGTCAGCACGCTGGGCCTGCAACCCGAAGCGACGCTCGAGCAGCCAGACGCCCCGGGCGAGCGAGGGAGTGGCGAGGGCGCGGAGCCCGAGGCTGCTGGAGAGCCCGCGACGGATACTGCCGCGCCGAGCGCCGGATCGAAGGACGATGCCGTGAACGCCGAACGAGCAGGGAAAGTCGCCGACGACCAGGATGAGCCCCCACCCAAGAGCACACCACCGGCTCTCGCCGTGTCTCCGGTCCCGAAGTCGCGCCGCCCCCAGCCCAAGAAGCAAGCGCCCACGCCGCCCGCCTCCGAACATCAAGAAACCAAGCCTGCGAAGCCGGACCTGGATCTGAAGGACCCGTTCTGAATGCGGCTCTGGGCACGATGGGCGCTGCTGTTGGCGTTGACGACTTGGACGGATCTCGCGCCAGCCCAAGGCAGTGACGAGGTCGCGAACGCCCCCAACGCTGCGAAGACCGAACAGGGCGCGGCAACGGCGGAGGCAGCAGCGGCGGGCAGCGGCGACGCGGCGAGTTCCGAGGGCGAAGCGGCGAAGGACGAAGAAGAGCGACGAGCTCAGGCGGCCGCCGTCTATCGCAAAGGGGTTGAAGCCTACAAGCGGGGAGACTACCCCGAGGCGGTCGTTTACTTTCTGCGTGCCGATCGCATCATTTCTCGCCCCGAGTTCTCCTTCAACATCGCGCGCGCCTATGACAAGTTAGGCGATGACGCCAACAGTCTTCGTTGGTACCGGGACTACCTGCGCCGTTCCC
>JBNKZR010000540.1:0-4663 GCA_050301735.1 Polyangiaceae bacterium
GCCGCGCTGCGTAAACGCATCGCGCCGTTCTTGCTCCGACGCGACAAGCGCACGGTGGCTCCCGAGTTACCCCCGCGCACGGACATCGTGCTGCACTGTGAGCTCGGAGAGCAAGAGCGCGAACTCTACGACGCGCTGGCCGCCGCCACGCGCAAAGAGGTCGTCGAACGCTTACGCGAAGGCGGAAACGTGATGCAAGCACTCGAAGCCTTGCTGCGGCTGCGTCAGGCCGCCTGCCACCCGAGCCTCATTCCCGGGCAGCTCGCCGACTCGTCTGCCAAGCTGGAGCGCCTGCTCGAATCGCTGATTGAAGCAGCAGCAGACGGCCATCGCGCCTTGGTCTTCTCTCAGTGGACGAGCCTGCTCGATCTGGTGGAGCCGAAGCTGGACGCCGCGGCGATCCGCTACGGACGTCTGGATGGCTCGACGCGGGACCGCCAAGGTGTGGTGGAAGAGTTTCAATCCGAGGGCGGCCCGGAAGTGCTGCTGCTGAGCCTCAAAGCGGGCGGCACGGGTCTGAACCTGACCGCGGCCGACCACGTCTTTTTGCTCGATCCTTGGTGGAACCCGGCGGTGGAAGAGCAAGCGGCGGACCGGGCGCACCGCATCGGGCAAGATCGCCCCGTATTCGTGCACCGCCTGGTGGCGCGCAATACGGTGGAAGAACGTATTGTCGAGCTGCAGAAGCACAAACGTGGCATCGCTTCAGCAGCGCTGGAAGACGCGGAAAAGGCCGCAAGCCTGACCCGAGACGATCTTCTGATGCTGCTGGAGTAGCGAACTGCACTGCTCGCTGCTCCAGTAGCCAGCTGCACCTCATTGAGGCCGCTGGGGTAGCCAGCTGCACTGACTCGAGGCCGCTCGGGGTAGCCAGCTGCACTGAATGCGCGTGGGTGCGAATCCTGCGCGGTGCCCCACCTGACGAGACGATGCCTTAATGTCTCCGCGGCGTGAGACGTAACGATACTCGAGGATATCTGACAGAGTGACGACCTCCGGAGCCAGCGCGTGGTCGCGCAATTCACTGATCCCTGTGGGGGCATCGGGAACGTTGGTCAAGGGCGTTGCTTTTCGTACCAACGTGGCCTGCTTCGAGCTGATGTGCCCCGGCAAGTTGGATGCTGTGCTGGAAGCGTGCTCTGTGGAGCTGCGCGAGGGCATCCAGTACCGCAAGCTGATCGCGACCGGCTGGTACCCCGTCGAATGGTACCGCGAGCTGTTGGCAGCCATGGTGGACAAGAGCGGACGGAACGCCGACGAGTTCACGCGCGAATTGGGCCGACGCGCCGCCATGCAGGATATCAACGGCGTGTACAAGGCGCTGCTCAAGTTGGTCAAACCCGCCACGCTGCTCTCGCTCTACTCGCGCCTGTTTTCGAACTACTACAGCAAGGGCAAGCTCCTGGTGGAAGCTGACAGCCGCAACTACGCCCGCATCATGCTGCGCGACTGCGAGGGCTTCGACCACAACATGTACGTCGAGATCCTCGGGTCGGCGGAGCAGTACCTGGAACTGACGGGAGCCATGCGCGTCTTGGTCCAACTGGTCTCCGGCGGACGAGATGGCATGAGCCACGCCACCTACGAGGGGCGCTGGGGCTGAGAGGCGCGCGAGCAGACTACCGCCTGGGCAACGACTGCCCTAGACTCGCATCCATGAGCGGTCTCATCCTGGAAACCTTCCCTCTCGGCTTCCCGTGGCAAACGGTCGACCCCTTCCTCTTCTGCGCCTACCACAAGGACGCCTACCCCCAGGGCAACGGCAAACTCGGTCCCAAAGCCTCGCTTCAAGGGCGACACATCGGCCAAGACTTCGAGGGCATCGACGGCTGGCGCATGTACCACGGTGACTCCGTGCCCGGCTTCCCCCAGCACCCCCATCGCGGCTTCGAAACCGTGACCGTCGTGCGCAGCGGTCTGGTCGACCACTCCGACTCCTTGGGCGCGACGGCCCGCTTCGGTCGCGGAGACGCGCAGTGGGTGACCGCCGGTCGCGGCATCGTGCACTCGGAGATGTTCCCTCTCGTGCACGAGGACCGCGATAACCCGCTGGAACTATTTCAAATCTGGCTGAACCTGCCGGCCAAAGACAAGATGGTGGAGCCGCACTTCAGCATGCTGTGGGGCAACGAGATCCCCAACGTCGTGCTCGAAGATGCCGCGGGCAGGAAGTCCGAGGTGATGGTGGTCGCGGGTCAGTTGCAGGGGCAGAAGGCACCGCCCCCACCCCCCGAATCGTGGGCCTCGAAACCCGAGTCTGACGTCGCCATCTGGTGGTTTTCGATGCAGCCCGGCGCGGAGCTCACCCTGCCGCCTGCCTCCGAGAGCGGGGTGATCCGCACCTTGTACTTCCATCGCGGTACGTCGCTCGAGATCGGTGATCACCGCGCCGACAGTCACCAAGGGCTGGTGCTCGACGGTTCGAAGCCCGTACCGCTCAAAGCCGGCGAGTCCGAGGTGGAGTGTTTGCTGTTGCAGGGCCGCCCCATCGCCGAGCCGGTGGCCCACTACGGCCCCTTCGTGATGAACACGCGCGCAGAGCTGCAGCAGGCCTTCGTCGACTACCAGCGCACCCAATACGGCGGCTGGCCCTGGCCCGACGATGCCCCGACCCACGCGCCCGAGCAGAAGCGCTTCGCGCGGCACGCCGACGGCAAGGTCGAAGAAATGAACGACTGAGGGCGGCCTCGGCAGCTCTGCCACGAGGCTGCAGCGAACTCGTGCCCGAGGCCGCAGCACTCTTGCGAAGCGGCCTTGCGGAAGAACCCCCGTCCCCCCTACCCTTCGGGCTGACATGATGAAGCTCGAAGAGATCCGCACTGTCGCCGTCGTCGGCGCTGGTCAAATGGGGCGCGGCATCGCTCAAGTCTGCGCGCAGCACGGCTTCGACGTGGCCCTGTGTGACGTCGACGCGTCCGTCGCCGAGGCGGGCAAGGCCACCATCGCCAAGCAGTTGCAGAGGCTGGTCGACAAGGGCAAGCTGGTCGACGACGAAGCGCAAGCCACGCTCGCTCGCATCGAGGCCATCGAGCTGCAGCTCGGTGTCGGCAGAGCACAGCTCGTGGTCGAGGCGGCGACCGAGAACTTCGAACTCAAGCGCCAGCTCTTTCAGCGCCTCGACCAGCTGGCGCCCGAGGGCGCCCTTCTGTGCTCCAACACGTCGTCGATCTCGATAACGCAGCTCGCCGCTGCCACCTCCCGCCCGGAGCTGGTCGCGGGTGTACACTTCATGAATCCCGTCCCGGTGATGAAGCTGGTGGAATTGATCCGGGGCCTCGTCACTTCCGACGAGACCCACGCGCTGCTCGTCGCGTTCGGCGACAAACTCGAAAAAACGGTCGTCACCAGCGCGGATCGCCCGGGCTTCATCGTCAATCGCGTGCTGATCCCGATGCTGAACGAGGCCTGCTTCGCGCTGAGTGAAGGCGTCGCCAGCATCGCCGACATGGATCAGGCCATCACCTTGGGGCTGAACCACCCGATGGGCCCCTTTCGCCTCGCGGACTGGATCGGGCTCGACACCGTGCTGGCCATCGCCGAGGTGCTGCACCGAGACATCGGCGATCCGAAGTACCGCCCCGCGGTGCTGCTGCGTAACCTCGTTGCCGCGGGGCACCTCGGCGTCAAGAGCGGCCGCGGTTTTTACCTCTACGATGGCAACCGACCCGTGCAGCCAGCGCTCTGAGCCTCCCCGCGAAGCGAGCCCTCGACGATGAGTCCCCGGACCCCCGACGCCGACCGACACGGCGACGCCCAACACAGCGACGCGCGGAACGCCACTGCGCACGACGCTGCGGTCGAGGAGCGAAAGTACACTCCGGCGCCGGGTGAAGCGCAACTCACGCCGCGCGCCGTGCTCGCGGGCTGCGTCGTGGGTGGGGTGGTGGCGTGCACCAACATCTACATCGGGCTGAAGATCGGCTGGACCTTCGGCGCCTCCATCGTCTCGGCAGTGCTCGCCTTCGCACTCTTTGCCTCGCTCTCCAAGCGACTCACCGTGTTGGAGACGAACATCACGCAGACCGCGGGCTCGGCGGCGGGCAGCATGGCGTCGGCGGCGGGTCTGGTCGCTGCCATCCCGGCGATGGAGCTCTTGGGTCATCACTTCTCGTGGCAAGCGCTGATGCTGTGGTCGCTGTCGGTGGCCTACCTGGGGGTGTTCTACGCGGTACCGCTGCGACGACAGCTGGTGGAGATCGAGCGCCTGCGATTTCCGACGGGCACCGCGACGGCCGAGACGATCCTGGCGATGTTCAGCGAAGCGGGGGAAGCGCTGCTCAAGGCACGGGTGTTGATCTGGAGCGCGGTACTGGCGGGCGCGTACACCCTGGCCTCCCACTTCGTGCCGCAGCTGGAGTCACCACCCCTGCACGAGTGGTTGGGCATCGGCTTTTTGGCGGTGGCCGCCAGCTGGACGTTCTCGCTCTATCTCGGCCCCTCGCTCTTTGGTGCGGGCTTTCTGATCGGACCGCGGGTGACTGGCTCACTCGCGTTCGGAGCGGTGCTTGCCTGGGGCGTGCTCGGACCGTATGCCCAAGCGCAGGGTTGGGCGCCTGGCAAGGTGATGAGCTACAGCGACGGACCGCGGGGGTGGCTGTTGTGGCCCGGGGTCGCGTTGATGGTGAGTGAAGCACTGACCGGCCTGGCTCTATCTTGGCCCACC
>JBNKZR010000541.1:0-4660 GCA_050301735.1 Polyangiaceae bacterium
CGTGCCCACGAGGGCCTTGAGGTGAAGTTGTTCGAAGAGCTTCTGCACACCTGCAACCCGGTAGGTCGCGTTGGTACCCCACTTGGTGTTCTCGTCCAGACGGAAGCTGCCCGTGAGCCCGAGGCTGCGAACGGGGTAGACCATGACCTGACCGAGCACGCCCACGTTCGTGGTGGCGAACGGGTCCGGATCGTTGCGGCGGGAGCGTGCCCCAGTGCTCTCGTCGATGTCGTAGATGGTCTCGCCCTCATCATCGAGCTGCTGATAGTCGATACCGACCAAGGCGGAGTTGCGTCCCAACGAGTAGTTGAACTCAGCGCCTCCTTCCAACGTATTGCTGAGTCGCCGACGATGAAACTCACCAGAGGGCGCCGCCAAGATCTCGTCGTCGAGGGTCTGCCCTCGGTTCGTACCGAACCAGGTGTGAATCCCGGCGGTCTGCTTCCAGCCGGGACCCAGAACCCAAGTCTTCAGCACAGGAAGGCGATAGTCGACCCGGTTGACGAAGTTCGACTGAGCGAAGCGCGTGTCTGACTCGAACGCACCGAGCTCGGAGACCACCGCGCCGCTATCGAGCCGTTGGTAGATGCTTTCAAACTCGATAGCGCCGTATTCGCGCAAGTCCCAGCCGGCACGCCCCAACGTACTCAAAGGTCGATTGAGATCGCCCTGGGACTCCACGCCATCGAAGGCGCTCGCGTCGGGGGAAGAATCCGGAGCTGTCAACCCTGAGCGGTCCATCCGCGCCGCGGAAGCACCCAGACTCAACCAGAACGGCCTATCTCCACCTCCCCGGTAGCTGACATAGCCACCTGCCCCAACACCGGGATTGTCACGGACAAAGCCCCCTTCGACACTGGCACTCCCAGCCACTCCGTCGGCGTCCGGTTTGCGGGTGATGACGTTCACGACCCCGAGAAACGCGTTCGCGCCGTAGAGAGCCGAGCCAGGCCCTCGGATCACCTCAATCGACTCAACGACGTCCATCGGAATGAACTCGGGACCGAGGAGCGCGCCACCCGTCGACTGAAACTGAACCGGCTTGCCGTCGATCATGAACTTGACCGTCCGACTCCACGAATCCGGTCCTGCGTGAATGCCGCGAACGGCTAGATTCGCCGTCACCAAATCGTCCACCACGAACAGGCCTGGCACGGAATTGAGCGCCTCGCCCATGGTCCGGTACCCGTAGCGGTCGATATCGGCGCGGGTGATGAGCGTGACGGTCGATGGCGCCTCTTCGAGAGCAACTGCAACGGAACGAGTCGCGGTCGTCACTTTGGCGTCAATCTTCATCAGGTCGACGAGCGACAACTCGCCGAGCTCGTCGGACTCCATCGTTGCGTCACTCGTTTGCGCCTGCGCGACGCTGGGCAGTGCGCAAAGGACGAAAACGAGGAGCGGTGCGTAGTTCTTCATCAGCAAGCGTGCGGTCACTCCAAGACCCGATCGATTTGACGTGTGCCTTCCACAGTGAGTCCAAAGAACTTCCGCACCTGGGGACCGTTCATGACAGTCTTGACCGACAGCGGCTGCAGGACTTCCGAAGAAGCCTGCCAGTCCTCATCCGCCATATCCAATAGGACATTTGCCGCCTGAACTCCGAGCAACTCCAGATTTGGAATCACCGCCAACGAACCAAAGTCGAGCTGCGGGCTCACCAACGCCTCGACCCCGACTAGCACTGGAACGTGGTTGTGACGCAGCGTGGGCAACCACACCTCTTTGAGATATTCCCGCGACAACAGCACGTTGTCGTTGAGCACCCAGAGCACGTCGATGTCGCGCTCTTCCACCAACAGGTCCACCGCCCACTCGACCTCCTCCCGAGTGGGCGCCGCTCCAAGCTCGATGCGTTCGAACTCGATGCTCTCGACCCAAGCGAGGTGCTCCTGCTTGTTGACGAAGTCGACGAGTGGGCGCCGGTAGAGCACACCCATTCGCTTCAGCGGCTTGTCCAATACCTTGCGCATGGCCACCATGCCGGTGAGCGCCGCTGGCTCGTAGCCAATCGCGGAGACGTTCTGAAGCCCTGAGATGGATTCGGCGGCAAAGGAGGTCATGAGCACGAGCGCTGGCGGAAAGAGCGTTCCTGCCGGGGCATTGCGTTGATAGCGCCGGTACAGCTTCACGTTCCGATTGTCGACCAGCACCAGCGCCTGCGGCGCGTGTTGAGCAAGCTGTCGTGCCAAGCCGTCGACGGTCAGGTTTGCGGAATTGACCGTCACCAAATCCAGGTCTTCACTGACTTCCTCCAGCAGCGCCTTGCGGAGTTCCTGAGTCTCAGTCCCGATGGGCATCACCATCATGACCAGGTCGGTGCCCGGGCGTCTCGGAGGATCCTTCACCGTCAAGGGGTGAACGACCGACGCATGCTCGACCTGGTGACTGGCGCACCCGAACAAGAGCCCGACCAAGAACCCGGTGAGTATCGAGCGACGATTCAACGCCATCCATCAACTCCCAACATTTTCAACAGGTTCGAGCTGAACTCCTTCACGCGGGGCTCCACCTTAGACTTCACCGAATCGTCAGAGAACCAGAACGCCGGAAGCCCCAAACGTCCCTTGGGCAGCGCCGTGGTGACGAGCTTCATCTGACTGCCGCTGCGAAGCCTTTCGAGAGACGCCTCCCGAACGATGATCGCATCGGCGACCGCGAACTGAAGCAAGCCGAGTAGGTCGGCCTCCTTCGTCACTCGCTTCACCTTCTTGGGTGAATGCCCGCCTAACATCTTTTCCACCAATTCCGACGCCTTGCGACGTCCTACGAGATCCACCATACCGATTGTGCGCTGCGGCGCGTCGCTCGGATCCATGGCCTGACCCACGGACACCAGCGCATAGCCTTCCACAGCCGCCCCGTCTTTCATCCCCTGCAGAGAGGGCTTGAGGCCAACTTCTTCGAGCACCGGGCCCGGCGCAAGGACGATCTGCGTCCCACGATCGGTAGCTGCCTCCCGGAAGTCACGCAAACGCCCCAAGAAAGTTGGTTTGACACCCGGCAGCTCCTTGCGCATCTCGGATTCGAAGACCGACACCTTGATACCGACCTTCAAGTAGGCGGCAAGGCGCAGACCCGTCTCGGCCAATGCCACTCCACCCGACCCGACGAGGGTCGCGGCGCCGGCAGATAGTGCCAGGAGCAGCCGGCGGTCCAGCTGCCGCCCAAAACCTTCTGATGCTGACCCGGGCTCATCGGCAACGTCACTCGTGGGCAAGGCCTGCTTTGGGTCTTGGTCGTCAACCACTGCTCGTACCCTACGACCGGCGGTGGTCGGATTCTAATGCGGGAACCCTGATTTGGGCTCGTACGTCAGCGGGGGAGTGAGCCCGTCTGCCGCTGGGTGGTGTGGTGTGTCCCCGCGCCATCAGCTCCGGCACTCGGGATATGATACGAACCAGGCGCTGGAATGGACACACCAAGCGAGTCCGATAGTCCTTGAAATGCCTCAACATTTGCGGCAGGAGCAGCAGAAGGCACGGTATGGCAGCTTGGGTCAGAAACCCACACGCCCGAACCACCGCAAGTGGTAATTTTGTACAAGCAACCCAGAACGAGACACGTGGACCATCCTGAGACCGTTAATTTAGCTCCAACCGAAGCGAGCTCCACAGAGCGAAGTGAGCGACGAGATCCGCGTGTGTCGGACGACTCCGGCGACGGGGTGATGAGCAACCCACGTCCAATGCGCGTGCTCGGTATCGAGACTTCTTGTGACGAAACGGCGGCCGCTATCGTCACCGCCGACGGGGTGGTCGTTAGCGACGTCGTGCACAGCCAAGTCGAGGTTCATGCGCCCTACGGCGGAGTGGTGCCCGAGCTCGCGTCGAGGGACCACATGCGCAACATTCGTCCAGTCGTGCTGACTGCCGTCGAAAAGGCGGGCATGGCCCTGAGCGATGTCGACGGCATCGCCGTCACGTGCCGACCGGGGCTATCCGGCGCTTTGCTGGTCGGCGTGCAGATGGCTCGCGGGCTTGCTTGGGCGCTCGACAAGCCGCTCGTGGGGGTCGATCATCTCGTCGGTCACCTGCTCGCCGTGTTCTTGAAGCACCCGGGCCTGCCGCCCATCGACCCTCCTCCGAGCTACCCTTTCGTGGCAATGCTGGCCTCTGGAGGCCACACTGCAATCTACGAAGTGCGCGGCCCGGCAACGGATCAGATCAGCGAACTGGGTGCCACGCGCGATGACGCCGCCGGCGAAGCGTACGACAAGGTCGCCAAGCTCCTCGGTCTCGGGTACCCCGGCGGGCCGATCATCGACAAGCTGGCGGCGGAGGGGAACCCGGATGGGGTGAAACTGAGCAAACCCATGGCGAGCAAGACGTCGTTGGAGTTCTCCTTTTCAGGGCTCAAGACGAACGTCGCACGCTGGGTGGAGACACATGGCCGCCCAGGCAACGACACGACGCTACGCGACCTGTGCGCTGCGTTTCAGCGCCGGGTGGTCGATACGCTCGTCGACAAGAGTCTGCGGGCGGCCCGCATCCAGGGCATCGGGACGGTGGTGCTGGGCGGCGGTGTAGCCGCCAACAGTGAGCTGCGACGCAGCTCCGTCGCCAAGGGCGAGGCGCTCGGCATTCGAGTCGTGGTGCCGCCGTTTCGCAGCTGCACGGACAATGCTGCGATGATCGCCTATGCGGGCGCACAACGGCTG
>JBNKZR010000542.1:0-4658 GCA_050301735.1 Polyangiaceae bacterium
CTTGCAACGTTGCCCCGCAACTCCACGACTGGACCACGTTGTTTGACGAGAACGGTGTCACCTTCCTGGAACTGCGTTACCGCAAGCCGCCCGTGAAGCAAGAAGTCGTAGAGGTCGACTTCGTCCACCACGGCCCCATCGCGCAGCACTTCGATGGAACGGTAGCTGCCCAACTTCGGGTCGATACCCCCAGCCTGGTTCAGGAAGACCAGTACCGAATCTGAGGGGACGCCTGCGTACCTGCCAGGCCTCTTCACCCCGCCAGTGACGAACACGCCCACGGGCTTCGCCGTTATCAGATTCGTGTAGACGTTGAAGAAACGAGTGTAGACACGGCGGATCCCATGCTCCACCGCCTGCGTGAGATCCGCGTTGCGAACGCCCTCCAACCGGATGGGGCCGATCTCTGGCAGAAAGATGTTGCCTTGACCGTCGACGACGAAGGTCTGGTTGATGTTGACCGCTCCCCAGGTGTACACGGCAACGTGGTCACCTGGCATGATCTGGTAGTTCGCGTTGAGGCCATCCTCCCGAGCGTGGAGGAAGTTGCCCTCAAACAGAGAGCTACCAAAGGGCTCGATTGCTGGTTCTTCGGGCGAAGAGGGCTTCGAGGGCGCTTTCGACGGGCCGGGAGCGTCGTCATCGTCGTCGAACCGCGGAAGCTTGTTGCTCCCCTTGGAGGCTGACGCGCTCCCGGGCAGGTTGGGAATGGGCAGTTGTGCGTGAGCACGAGGCAAGAACGCACACCAGCACACGACCGCCAAGGAGATGGCGGCAACCAGCGGCGGTCTCGGAAACCGGGTTGTCGAAAGTCGAACGAGCGTAAACATGAAGACCTCAGATCTTGGCGTGCTCGCGAACGGCTGCCAGCAGCAGCGACGAGATACCGACCAGCGCCAAACTGAGAATCAGCACCGTCAGCGTGCCCAGAAAGCGTCTTGGATAAGTCGCTTCGTCAGGAGTCGATGGCTGCGCGATGCGCGCCAGATAGCGATGTTGGCGCACGGCTTCGTTGCGCGCGATTTCGAGTGAGGTGAGCGCGGACTGATAAGCGCTCTGCGCAAACTCCTTCTCGATCATCGCGTCTTCGAAGCTGGCGATGGACTCGTTGAGGCCGCGCTCTCCCCCGGGATTGACCAGGCGCCGGCTTTCGTTCGACACCTGCGCCGCCAACGAGGCCGCCTGTTGTTGCAGAGCGATGACTTTGGGAGCGGTGGGGGCCATGTAGGCCCGTGCCTGGGATAGCTCCGCACGCACGCGCGCCAAGTCGGCTTTGAGCTGCCCACGGATCGACAGCGCCTCTTCTGCTGACTGCTGCGGGTTGAACTCTGCGCGCTCTCCCTGCAGCGCCAGAACACGCTGACGGGCCTCGCTCAGTCGCTCTTCGGCTTGCTTCAGCTCCGACAGCGCATACTTCGTCTGGTCCCGCCTCGAGCGCTCGGACAGTTGGTTGACCATCTCCTCGCTGTAGTGCAGCACGCCATCGGTGAACTTGACCGCTGCATCAGGCGAGAACGCCTTGACCTTCACGGTGAGTACGCCTGACGTGGAGTCGTAGTCGACTGCGAGTCGTGACAGGTAGTAGTCGTAAGCGTCTTCGAAGCTCGCGTCTTTGGGCAAGCGCGCCAGCCAATCGTAGTTCTCTTGTTGGTAGTGCTCGCTGAAGCCGTACGCTGCGTCCAACTTCGAAAGCATGTCGCGCGACAAG
The DNA here is from genome assembly GCA_050301735.1 of Polyangiaceae bacterium. Lineage (GTDB taxonomy): Bacteria > Myxococcota_A > Polyangia > Polyangiales > Polyangiaceae > SZUA-265. The sequence continues at coordinate 1,709 of JBNKZR010000542.1, forward strand.
ATGTGGTCACGCACAGCAAGCGTATCCCGGGCCGCCGGTGATGTTGCGGGAATGGCACCGAGCAAGGAATCGAGCGCCACGCCCGAGCGGCCATCTGCCGACTGAATCGTAAACATCGACGTCGACTCGTAGAGGTCGCTGGCGAAGCCCCAGTAGTACGTGCCAGCCAGCGCCGTCGGAAGCAGAACGCCCAAGGCGAACTTGAGAACCAACTTCCAGGCACGCCGGCGACGCAGCTGGCGCATCGCAGTTCGGGGATCCGGCTGCGGAGTCTCCGCTCGCTGGTCCGGTCCGGGCGGCGCCTCATCCTCCGGCTTCGGGCGCGGCTGCTTGGCGGGCTCGGGCGACGTCGCCTCCTCCTCGACCGCCGATTCGGACGCCCCGTCGTTCACCTTTGGCTGGGATGCGCCAGTCGCTTTGTGCGCATCGGTATTTGGCTTGGCTTTGCGCTTTGGTGCAGGCTTCGCGGCGGGCTTTGCCTTGGTCGGCTTCGGCTTCTCTGGGCCCTTTTGGCGAGCCTCACTCGGCTCAGAGGGGGCTACCGGTGGTTGGGAGCTCACGTCGAGCTGCCGAACGTTGTCCGGAGCGTCGTCAACTGGCTCGCTGCCGCTCTTGTCATTCAGTTTTTCGGCTGGTTCGGACATATCTACACCCGATACTCCTCGGTCGCTGCCTCGATTGACTCGAAGAGCCGCAGCGTCCCTTTGTCCAAGATGGCACACGTCGAGCAGTAGTCGCGGATCGTCTTCATGTTGTGGGACACCATGATGACGGCAGCGCGCTCTCGACGCTCGCTAAAGGCGCGCTGGCACTTCGCCTGAAAGCGCGAATCACCCACTGCCGTCACTTCGTCGACCAGGTAGTAGTCAAAATCGATCGCCATGCTCAATCCGAAAGCCAATCGGGCCTTCATTCCAGACGAATACGTGCGCACGGGCATGAAGAAGTAGTCACCCAGCTCGGCAAAGTCCCTCGCGAACCCAGCCACCCGGTCGACGTCTTCGCCGTAAATCCGAGCCACAAAGCGACAGTTCTCCTCCCCCGTCAACGAGCCGTTGAATCCCCCCGCAAAGCCGATCGGCCAGGACAGCCGGGCATTGCGTTTGACTTCTCCCGAGTCCGGCAACTCCACACCCGACAAGACGCGCAACAACGTCGACTTGCCAGCGCCATTGCGCCCGAGAATGCCGACACTCGTCAACGCCGGAAAGCAGAGGTTCACGTGGTCCAAGATCACGTTCTCGCCCCACTGGGTTCGGTATGACTTGCACACGTTGCTGAGTTCGATCACGTCACCTCCACGTGCTGTCGCGCGACTCGTTCCAACGTGAGCCCCACGAACGCCAACCCAACAGCCCAGATGGCGGGGTAGGCCCAATCAGCGTAACGCGAATCGTAGGCCGGGAACCATCCCGTTCGAACTAGCTCGATGCAGTGAAGAAGCGGGTTGTAGAGCAGGACATCGCGGGCCTGCGGAGGCAGATCATTGGCCGTGAAGAACAGGCCAGACACCCAGAACAGCGGACGCAGGGCAAAACCCGAAATGCGTTCGACGGAGTTCGAGAACACTGCAATCGCACACAGCACCAGGCCCAGGCTAGCGCCGATCCCGGCGGCCAGCGCAAGCCCCACGACAACCAACAGCGGGTCGTCGATGTTGAACTGCTGCTGCCAAAGCGCGTTGCCTCCCATCACCAACACGAACACCACGGCAAGGGTGGTGATCTCGAGCTGTGTTCGCGCAGCAATCAAGTCCAGAGGATGGACCTGCGGATAGAACAGCAGGCCCTTGTTCGCCTTGACCGCGCCCGAACCGCGATTGGCCACGTCACGAAAGAAGAAGAACGTCAGGAAGCCAGTGGCGAGAAAGGAGTTGACGTCCATCCCCAGGGGGGCACCACGCCCAGTGATGTGGAGCATGACGGCGAAGGTACCGACGAACATCACCGGATTCGCCAACGCCCAAAAGTACCCGAGCTGGTGAGAACCGAAGCGTGTCCTCGTTTCCCGTAAGACCAACGCGTGGACCACTTGGTGTTGGACCAAGAGGCCCCGTGCCAGGACTCGCGCCGCGGACGCCACTACCGAGGGCCCTCTGGAGGGGGATTGAATACAGCAGGCACGAAGAACCATTGTGCCCCATCCCTGCACACGAGGCGATCTTCCGCCTCGGGTGGGCGCGTCCGCAAAGGATTGGAGAGCCGCAGACTTCTGCATTCACGCCCACTGGCAGCGGAATACGTCTTTCCAGCCGCAACGATGAGGCCGCCAACGCGAGTCGGTTGGCCCGCTTTGATGGCGGAGAGCTCCGCAAGTAGTCGCTTTTCGTCCGAAGTCGTCGGGGCAAGTCTCGCCGAGTTGTCGATGTTGTTCGGATCGTTGGCAGGTTCCGGCGACCCACATGCGTAGAGCGCCGCGGCAGCGATCCCGGTCCGACACAAAAACTTCAGCGATTTCAGCATCTTCTGCATCTGATATTGCGAGCCAGCGCGCATCGCCGAAGTTGCCCTAACACAAGGGGCGGGTGATCTGCCAACAATGCGCTCCGGCAGCGGGGGATGGCTACGTTCCAAGCCACTGGCGAGCAACGTCTCCGACACGCGACAAATAGTCCGACCGTCGCGCCACCGCAACGCGGCGCGTTCAAAACCTTGCCGAGGCCACGACGCAAATCGGATTGAGCAAAATACAGACCGCCACTTCACGGCCGCAGGCGATGCTTCAAGGCACGTGCGCTACGCCGTATGGGACGCCCTCCAGGCCGAGCATCGACCTTTCGCAGTCCCGGGCTGCCGGTTCGAACCTGGGGCTGCTCATACTCCCCAGTCACCTACCAGCCGCAACTTTACCCAGAGGCCGACCTATGAGCGGTGACCTATGACACGCATGTCAGGGTCTGGAATCGTTTTGCGCTTTGGTCCAAAGGCTTTCACTGAAACTGCCGCGCAAC
>JBNKZR010000543.1:0-4657 GCA_050301735.1 Polyangiaceae bacterium
CAGGGGGCGGAGCCGGGAGCTTCGCAGGCGGGCGCCGCGGCGATGCCGGGAGCCACGACCCCGGCGGGATCGCCTGCCGCCGGGGGAGCTGAAGCGCCCACGAGCGGCGCGCCAAGCGTGAACCAGGCGCCTCCCGCGTTGTCTTGCAGTGAACCCGCGCTCGGGAGTCCCGCCCTGCGGCTGCTGACTCGCGGCGAGTTCGAGCGCACCATCAACGCCATCTTCCCCGAGGTTTCCGGTCAGTGGTCGAACGCGCTGCCATCGAACACGCTGTCCGTACACGGCTTCGACAACGACGTCTCAGCGGCTATCGGCGGACAGCTGGCGGAGGCACTGTTGGAGACCGCAGAAGACATCGCCACGGCGGTCTCCGGCTCGGCGTTGGCCAACATCCTACCGTGTTCGAGCGCGGGCGATCAGGCATGTGCCGAGCAGTTCATCGCAGACTACGGACGGCGGCTTTTCCGCCGGCCGCTGACGGCGACCGAGGTAGCTCGCTACTCGGACTTCTTCGTCAGTGCCGCTGCTCAGACAGACTTCGCCACGGCGATCAAGTGGGTCTTGGTCGGATTGATTCAATCGCCCAATGCCGTCTACCGCAGCGAGATCGGGCAGGATGCCGGCGGGGTACGTCAGCTCTCGCCGCACGAGACGGTCACGGAGCTGGCCTATACGTTCACTGGAAGCACGCCATCTGGCGAGTTGTTGGACATGGCCGACTCGGGGCAGCTGGGCGACTTGGTTGAACTCGCTCGAGGCATGCTCGCGACCGAGGCTGGACGCGATACGCTACATCGCTTCTTCGAGGCCTACACGGGGTACCCACGAACTCAGGCCAAGTCGAAGCCGAACGCGACGTCCAACGGCGTGGCGTATTCAGACGTTGCCGTCGACATGGTGGCAGAGACGCGTGCGTTCATCGACGAGATCGTCATGAGTCAGGGTGGGGATCTAACGGCGCTGTTGACCAGCCAGAACACGAATCCGTCTTCTCGGCTGGCGAGCTTCTACGGTTTTGACGCCCCGAGCGCCGAGTACGCGTCGGTGGCGCGCCCGGCTGGGCGTGGGCTGGGTCTGCTGGCACAGGGCTCTTTCCTGGCCACTCACGCCAACTCGGATGCTTCATCGCCGACACAGCGCGGGGTTTTCGTCTACACCAAGATGTTGTGCCAGGCGAAGCCGCCGGTGCCGGACGACGTGCCCCAGTTGCCTGACGCTCAGCCCGAAGTGCAGACGACCCGCCAGCGCTACGAGGAAGTGCATTCGACCTTGGACGGATGCGGGCCGTGCCATCAGCTCTTCGATCCAATCGGCTACGGCTTCGAGAACTTCGACGAGGCCGGGCGCTATCGCGAAACGGAAGGCGACTTCCCAGTGGACGCTTCCGGTAGTTACGTGACCCCCAGCGGAACGAGCATCGTGTTCGAAAACCTCGACGAGTTGGTGGCCGGGCTCGCGGCGGATCAGAGCGTGCAAGAGTGTTTCTCTGCCTACCTGGCCACCTATGCGTTCGGCACGTCTCAAGGCTGTCTGGGGTCGAGCCAGGTGGACGAACTACAAGGCGGTGCGATCGGGATCCTCGAGGCTTTCGCTCGTCTGGCAGGCGAACCGCACTTCACCCAACGCAAGACTCAGTAGGGCGCGGGGGCTGGTGGCTCGGCCTAACGGGCTGCGCTTCGATGTCACACAATTGCCTCGTAGCTGCTCGGGATATCCGCTAATACGGATATGCCGATGGCTGGGCCGACCTCAATTGACGTGCGCGAAGTGAGCGACTTGTTCCGAGCGTTGGGCGATGAGACTCGCCTGCGCATCGTCTCGTTGCTGAGCCACGGGGAGTTGTGCGTGTGCCACCTCGTCGAGGCGCTCGAGCTGCCGCAGTCTACCGTCTCGCGCCAACTCGGCGTCTTGCGGGCAGCAGGGGTCGTCGACAACCGCCGCAAAGGTGCCTGGGTTTACTACTCCTTGGCCGAGCAAGAGAGTGCCACGCGCAAGCGACAGCTACGTTCTCTTGCGCGGGAGTACGGCGCACGACAGGACGTTCGCGCCGGCGTCGCGCGCTTGCTCGAGGCACAGGGGCCCGACGCTTGCCGCTGAGCACCCCGCAGACCTCGGAGGTTGCGGCATGCGGCCGCGCTGTCGAACTGAAACTCGAACTCGTAGACGGGCAACAACCGCCGAAGGAACGACCGTGAGTGAACCCCAGCTCGTAGCACCCAACCCCAGCGACGACACCGACAACCCGTTGGGCCTGTTTGGTCGCTTTCTATCCGTTTGGGTGCTGCTATGCATCGTCGGCGGTGTCGCCGTCGGCAGCGCCGTGCCGCGAGTGTTCGAGGCGATTGCGGACTTGGAAGTGGCCAGGGTGAACCTGGTCGTGGCGCTGCTCATCTGGGTGATGATCTACCCGATGATGGTCCAGGTCGACTTCGCCTCCATTCGAGATGTGGGGCGACGACCGAAGGGGCTGTGTGTGACGTTGGTCGTCAACTGGCTGATCAAACCTTTTTCGATGGCGGCACTCGGCTGGCTCTTCTTCGGTGTTCTGTTTTCGGGTTTGGTGCCCGCAGAAGATGCCAAGCAGTACGTTGCGGGGATGATCCTACTCGGTGTGGCACCGTGCACGGCGATGGTCTTCGTCTGGTCGAAACTGACGCGTGGGGACGCGAACTACACGCTCGTGCAAGTCTCCATCAACGACCTCATCATGGTGGTCGCGTTCGCCCCCATCGCGGCCTTCTTGCTCGGCGTCAGTGAGGTCGTCGTGCCTTGGAGCACGTTGGTGCTTTCGGTCGTGCTGTATGTCGTGATCCCGCTTGGGGCAGGTTATGCAACACGGCGCTGGTTGCTTGGCTCGGGAGGGGAGGAGCGACTGCACCGCTTCGACTCACGCATGAAACCCCTGTCCGTGGTCGGCTTGCTAGCGACGATCGTGATCCTCTTCGCCCTGCAAGCGGGGACGATCGTCGCCAAGCCGGCGGTCATCGCGTTGATTGCGGTCCCGCTTCTGATTCAGAGCTACGGTATCTTCGCCATCGCCTACGCTTGGGCCTGGCTGTGGAAGGTCCCTCATCGGGTGGCGGCTCCCGCCGCGATGATCGGGACTTCCAACTTCTTCGAATTGGCGGTGGCCGTCGCCATCAGCCTGTTCGGTTTGTCCTCGGGGGCTGCACTGGCGACGGTGGTCGGTGTGTTGGTGGAAGTACCGGTGATGTTGTCCTTGGTTCACTTCGCCAACCGCACCCGGGGGCATTTCCCGTCGCTCGACGATACCACCGCGGCTACTGGCACTTCCTAGACGAGAAGTTCTGCTTGCCGGTGATCTTGGAATCGCCCAGCTCGAGCTTGCGCGGTTTGCGCATGAAGGCGAGCGCCTCCGCGCCGTTGACTGTGGCACCCCGCGCTTCGATTTCGGCGTTGTAGGCACCGCACAGCGCGATCCCCTTGCTGTCGAGGGTCGAGTTTCGGACTTCGACTTCCGCATTGCCCGACAACTTCGCCGCGAACTCCCTGCCACTGATCTTGGCTTGATCACGCAGCTCGAGATGCGCGTTGGTCCCGCCTGCGACGCCGATCTCGCCGCCTTCGATCTTGGCTCCGTCCAGAGTCAACTCCAGGTTGGTTCCCCCATCGAGCGCCACCTCCTTGGCGGCGAGCTTGGCGCCGTGGGTCAGCTTGAGCTTGCCGTTGTACTTGCTGCAGCGCACCGCCGCCTCGTTGGCTTGGATCAACCCGCCACGCATGTCGAGGGATAGATTGCTATCCGCTTCGAGGCCGATGGTGTTGGCACTGATGGTCGAATCCCGCATCTCGACGGTGAGGTTCGTGTCGCCAGCGATGGCGGCTTCTCTGCCCTTGATGGTGGCGTTCTGAGCCTTCAGTTTGAAGTTCAGCCCGGCGCGAATGCCGACCTCGCCCCCTTCGACGGTCGAATCAGTCAGTTCCACCGTGCAGTTCGACCCGCTGTCGATGGCGGCTTCTTTTCCTTTGATGGTCGACTTGCCCTTCGCGAACAGCTTGGCATTCATCTCCATCTCGATCGCCGTTTCCGTGCCTTCGAGGGTGCTGCCTTCGATGGCTATCTCCGTCAGGTTCTTGGCGGCGACGACCACGTCGGACTTCAACTTGCTGTTCTTGATCTTGATCTTGCAGTTGATGGCACCGACGATCAGCGGGCCTTTGCCCTCGTAGGTCTGGTCCACGATTTCCAGGGTCTGGTTCAGCCCGCAGGTGACCGGGAAGGACTCGACTCGAGATTGCCCGCCGATTTTCGGGACGGCGGCGACGACCTGTTCGAACTTGGCCTGCGGAGAGGCGCTGTTGATGGCGAAGACCGCGATGCCAGTGACCATCACCCCGACCGCGGCCGTCGCCGCGATGAAGATGGCCGCGGCGTTGCCTTGGGGAGAGACGTAGAGCGTTCGCGGATCAGCCTGGGTTGGGGCCTTCTTCGCCCACTCGATGTGAATCGAGTTGCCGCAGTAGGTGCAGGTTACGTCACTGATTCCTTTGCGAACGGGCAGTGGTGCACCGCAGGTTGGACACTTCTGGCTGATAACGTTGCCCATTGCGGCTCAGTCTCACCCAAGCCGGCCCACGGCACAAGCGCGGTGACGCACCCGCCCACCCGCCGCGAACCACGAGCGGCAGGTGGGCG
>JBNKZR010000544.1:0-4645 GCA_050301735.1 Polyangiaceae bacterium
GCCAGGGCGCTCTCGTTACGCGCCCCACCGGCGACCTCGACGGCCGTGAGCCAACGTGTGGCTTCGAACAGGCGATGGCGTCGGTCCAGGATTCTGCGATCTGGCTGAAACCACGTCCAACTGAGGCGGGGCGGGCAGTGCTGGTGAGGCGCGGCGGGTTGAGCCGGGCCGCGCGGTGAGCGCGGACCCGCCCGCAAAGCTCGTGCGGGTGAGGGAACCAAGCCATCGGCAGTCGAGCCGGAAATTGGTTTCCGGAACCGTGCCAGGCTGTGCCACACAATGGCAGCGCATCCGAGCGCTTATTCGGTGCGACCTGGAGCCAATTGGCTCGAAGAACCGCGGATTTGTATTGGTTTCGGAAATCCATTTCCGTTCTGGTCCGGGGATTGCAACTGACGATGCTCGATGGCGGCCCCTCGAGTCGCCAAGTCCCAACCCAACCCCAGGAGTATCCAACATGAAATCCAGCGCATTCCTCATTCTATTGACCTCGCTCGCGACAGCCTGTGGCGGCGGCGATGGGTCGGATTCGGACATGGCCTCCACCGCTGCGAGCCAAGACGAAGGCTCGAACGATCTGGAGGGAGCCGATCAGACGGCAGACACTCGAGATGCGGACAACGAAGCGGCGGACGAGTCGAACACGAGCGGAGCAGCCGACGACGCTGCCGCGGACGGCGACGATGAGGGTGAAGTCGTGGGCTCACCCGTGAGTTCTGCTCTGCCGGTGGCCTGCAACTCGGACGCGGACTGTCCGGAAGGCATCGAGTGCTTCAAGCTCTCCGAGTCGGACGAGGTAGGCTTCTGCAACGTGGAAGAGGTCGTCGTGGAGCCCGCTGAGGGAGCGAGCGACGAAGAGCTTCCCGCAGACACGAGCGGCGGAGTGAGCTTGGCAGCGCCCGCGATCTGCGGTTCGGACGCCGAGTGCCCGGAAGGCATCGAATGCCTGAAGCTGTCGGAGTCTGACGAGTTCGGCTACTGCAACGTCGAAGAGGTCTCCGTCGACCCCGCGGCGCAGTGAGTCGAGCCAGTGTGCGGCTCGGAGCGTTTCATCGGTGTGGTGGCGCTGACAAGGGGTCGTCGAGACCCCTGCAGCGCCGCCACAGCGTGTGCGTGGGTGGCGTCACCGCCCGCGCTCGCTCGACGACGCATGTGGGTGCGCACCGCCTACAGATCGTAGCCGAGCTCCTCGTGCTCGGTGATGTCCAAGCCCTCGCGCTCTTGTTGATCACCGACGCGAAGTCCGCCGAGCCACGCTTTGATCGCGAGCAGGATGAGCCCCGATGCCACGGCGGCGAACACCAAGACGCTGATGGCTGCGACGGTTTGCACCCCGAGCTGTGACGCGATGTCGAAGTCTTCGACCGCGCCGCCCAGAGACGGGGCACCGAAGATGCCGACCAGGATCGTGCCGATGAAGCCGCCGACCCCGTGAACGCCGAAGACATCCAATGAGTCGTCATAACCGAGCTTCGACTTCAGATTGACTGAAGCGAAGTAGCAAAGCACACCCGAAGTCAAGCCGATGGCCAGAGCTCCCAGAGGACCGACGCTCCCCGAAGCTGGGGTGATGGCGGCGAGGCCCGCGATCGAGCCGGTAGCTGCGCCCAATACGTTGGGTTTGCCGTTCTTGTTCCACTCGATGACGATCCACACCAGCGCGCCCACCGAAGCCGAGATGTGTGTGACGACGATCGCCATCGCGGCGTCTGCGCCAGCGGCAAGGGCGCTGCCGCCGTTGAATCCAAACCAACCCACCCACAACATCGCCGTACCTGTCACCGTCATCGTCAGGTTGTGCGGCCTCCGGATTTGCTCAGGATAGCCGTCGCGCTTGCCGACCATGATGCATGCAACCAGCGCCCCGACGCCCGCGGTGATATGCACCACGATGCCGCCAGCGAAGTCGATCACGCCCATGTCTGCGAACAGAGCTCCCGCGCCTCCCCAGACCATGTGGGCAACCGGCAGGTACACGATCACCACCCACAACAGGCAGAAAGCCAATACGGCGCTGAACTTCATGCGCTCTGCGAACGCCCCCACCATCAGAGCGGGCGTGATGATGGCGAAGGTCATCTGAAACATGAAGAAGAGGGGTTCGGGAATCGTGCCCCACACCGAGTCCCGAGCGACGCCTGACAGCAGCGCCTTGTCGAAGGTGCCGACGAAGGAATGCAGATTGATGCCTTCGCTGCTCATTCCCGTCGTGTCGAAGGCCACGCTGTAGCCGAAGAAGAGCCAGAGCAAGGTCACTGCGGCCGTTAATGAAAAGCACTGCATCATCAGTGACAGCACGTTCCGTTTGGCGACCAGCCCGGCGTAGAAGAGAAACAGCCCCGGAATGGTCATGAACAGGACCAGCGCCGACGACACCATGATCCAGGCCGTGTCAGCACCGTTGATCTCGCCTTCGGCGGCGAAAGCGGTGGATGGGGCAGCGAGCGCCAGGAGAGCGGTGAGCAGGGGACTGAGCTTGGCGCGAAGAGTTCTCATGTGCGGAGCCTCCAGGGGTTTCTGGTTTGTTTCGAAAAAGGCGCGAAACAAATGCAGGGCTCAGCATTTCTTTTCTGTTTCAAAGCTGTTTCTTCACGACTTCTGCCGCCAGATCGGCGGCGTCGGCTCGTCGATGCACGCCGGCTGAGCGCGCCCCTGGTGTGATCGGGCTACACGCGACGCGTCAAGCGCCACGTAGCTCGCGCCGGCGGCAGGGTTGCAGATCGTCTGCCTCCTGATGGACTGGGTTTCCTCGCATGATTCGACCGCGCCGGCGCGCAGTACCGGGCTTCAGTGAAGCTCAGCGGGGGCTTGCTCGCGGTCGCCTTGGGCTGGCGTCTTCGGCAGCTTGGACTCGCTGCTGAAGTCGAATTTGACCTCGCCGTCCACGACGTCGACGACGACGTGTCCCCCCTTCTCGAGGGCGCCGAAGAGCAACTCGTCGCCGAGCGGACGCTTGATGCGGTCCTGGATGATGCGGTTGAGCGGGCGGGCGCCGTTGTCGCGGTCATAGCCGATCTCTGCGAAGTAGTCGGTCGCTGCCTTCGTCAGTTCGATACTGACGTCGCGCTCTGCCAGCAATGCGCCCGTTTCGGCAACCGCCTTGTCGACGATGCTCGCCATCACTTCCGGACTCAGCGGCGCAAAATCGATCTTCGCGTCCAAGCGATTGCGGAACTCGGGGCTGAAGGTGTTCTTGTAGGCGATGTCGACATTACCGCGCGCCTGACGCTGGCCGAAGCCGACTCGGGTCTTGGCCAGGTCTTGGGCTCCGACGTTGCTCGTCATGATCAAGACCACGTGACGGAAATCGGCCTTCTTGCCGTTGTTGTCCGTCAAGGTTCCGTGGTCCATCACTTGAAGCAGCACGTTGTAGATGTCGGGGTGGGCTTTCTCGATTTCGTCCATCAGCAACACGCAGTGCGGTTGCTTGGTGACCGCGTCGGTCAACAATCCCCCGTTGTCGTGCCCGACGTAGCCCGGCGGCGCGCCGATCAAGCGCGAGACCGTGTGGCGCTCCATGTATTCGCTCATGTCAAAACGCACGAGCTCGATGCCCAAGATGCGCGCGAGTTGGCGCGCGACCTCCGTCTTGCCGACACCGGTGGGGCCGGTGAACAAGTAGGAGCCGATGGGTTTCTCCGGTGGCCGCAGGCCGGCGCGCGCGAGCTTGATCGCCGAAGCCAATTCGGCGATGGCCTGGTCCTGTCCGTAGACGACTTTCTTCAATTCGCCCGCGAGGTTCTTGAGGGCACTCTTGTCGTCCGAAGAGACCTGCTTGGGCGGGACCTGCGCCATACGCGCCACCACTTGCTCGATGCGAGCGACGTCGACGACGGCTCCCGCGCCCTGCTCCAGCTTCGCATCCGCGCCGGCTTCGTCCATCAGGTCGATGGCCTTGTCGGGCAGGCGACGATCGCGTAGGTGCTTCTCCGCGAGTTTGGCAGCGGCCTCGAGTGCCTCCGGCTCGTAGGTGACTCCGTGGAATTCCTCGTAGTGGCCAGACAGTCCCTTGAGGATCTCGATGGTCTCGCCGGTGGTGGGCTCCATGATGTCGATCTTCTGGAAGCGTCGCGCCAACGCCGTGTCCCGCTCCATGTGGCGGCGATACTCCTCGAACGTCGTCGCGCCGATGCAGCGCAGACGCCCGCTACTGAGCGCCGGTTTGAGCAAGTTGGACGCGTCCACCGTGCCTCCGCCGGCGGCCCCGGCGCCCACGACCGTGTGGATCTCGTCCACGAATAGGATGGCGCCCTTCTTCTTCTCCAAGGCGCGCATCACGCCCTTCATGCGCTCCTCGAAGTCCCCGCGGAACTTCGTGCCGGCAAGCAGTGCCCCCATGTCGAGAGCAAAGACTTCGCAGCCCTGCAACTGAGGGGGCACTTCCTTAGCGACGATCTTGCTGGCCAAGCCTTCCACGACGGCTGTTTTTCCGACGCCCGCATCTCCGACGAACATCGGGTTGTTCTTGCGTCGTCGGGCCAGCACTTGAATCGCGCGCTTGAGCTCCTTCTGACGGCCGATGAGGGGGTCGATTTCCCCTTTCTCCGCGCGCTCGTTGAGGTTGACTGTGAACCTCTCCAGCGGGTTTTTCTCGCTCTTGCTCTCGGGTCCGTCGGCCGTGGCGGCCTCGTCCTCGTCCTCGAGA
>JBNKZR010000545.1:0-4641 GCA_050301735.1 Polyangiaceae bacterium
TGGCGGCGTGTCGCAAGGTGAGCGGGCTCGAGGCAAAGATCACACCGGTCAAATTTCGGGCCGGCAATAGTGCTTCGACCGTGGACGAATGCATACCGGGGCGGGTGGAGTACACTCCAGTCACGTTCGAGTCCGGAATGACGAACGACCCGACCTTCGAGGACTGGGCGAATGCTCTCGTTCACAACGAATGGTCCAACTACAGTCGTGCGGTCGAACCAGACTTTCGCCGGGACATCGAGATCAGCGTGATGGGCTTGGACGGCAACGTCGTCCGCAAGTACTTGGTCCACCACTGTTTCCCAACCAGTTTTTCAGCAATGTCGGAGCTGGCCGGTGATGGAAACGACATTCTGTTTCAGTCGCTGGAGGTGTGTCACGAAGGGTTTGAGCTCGTGCAGCCCGGGGGCTGACCCAACTGGCTGCATCTGATCGCCCTAACGGTACCCAGTTGGGTCGTGGCGCATGACAACCATGTTAGAGACTGAACTCCATCCAGTACGTTTGAGTCGCGGACTCATCGACGAGCACGGTCGGCGTCACCTGACGGCGTGGTTGCGCCCGATGACTGGATTCGAAGAGGCCAGTTTGGGGCAATTCGACGGCACGCTCGCTGCCCAGACGACCAGCAACTTGTTGTCTCGATGTGTGGCACGGATCGGTGAGTATCATGAGGTCGACACCACGCATGTCGCTGCGCTCTCTCGCGGTGACCGGCAGCGCCTGTTGCTGGAACTCCGAGCCATGATGGCGGGGGACCGCTTGCTGTTGAGTGTGCGCTGTCCCAACCCGGCGTGCGCCGAGCTGTCGGATCTCACGATGTCGATTCATGACGTCGTGGGCGAGATCGAGCAGCCGGAGGCGGAATGGTTCGAGGTTGATGGCCTCGAGGGGCGTATTCGGTTCAGGCCGCCGACGGGCGCTGACGACGAGTTGTGCGAACTCGAGTCGGGCCTCGACCGCGAGCAGAAAGCAGCGTTGTTGTTCGGTCGGCTCCTGGAACCAGCGTCAACTCAGCCCGCGCCGGACGGGAACGGCTGGCCAGCGCTGAGCGCGGAAACGCGCCGTGCCGTTGCGAGTCGACTGGCGCTGCATCGCAGTCCGGATCTGCTGTTCGTCTCGCGATGTACGACCTGTGCGGCACTGATGGAGCTGTTGCTCGATCCCCTCGAACTACTGTGTCGAGAGTTGCGCCTCGGGGCACGCCGGCTGATCGCGGAGGTCCACGCTTTGGCGTTTCACTACGGCTGGCAAGAAGACCAGATCCTCGGACTGCCGAGGGAGCGCCGCTGGACCTACCTGGATCTGTTGCGACGACAGCTGAACGGTTCCCCGCTGGTGGACGGGTGGTGACCATGGCCGTCGGAGTTGAGCAGAGGAAGAGGTCAGCGTGAGTGACGACAGCAAGTTTGGTCTGAGTCGACGGGAGCTCGAGTACGAGGTGCGTTGGATGCTGCGTCGGGTACCCCAGGACCCTGAAAAGCTGGCACAGCGCTTCGGCGAGATCCTCGTTGCCCTGATTGACAAGAACAACGCCGCGATCGCCAAGTCGATGGCCGATCAAGAGCGGCCGGATCTTCCGGAGGGGTCATAAATGGCGAGTACGGAGCCCATCGATCTGAACCCCAGCTTGATCGCCTTTGACAACGAGTTGCACAAGGGGGCGTTCGTGGTTCTCCCCGAGCCCAGTGACAAGTCGGGCAAGGGCGAATTCAAAGCGCAAGTTCTGCGATTTCAATACAACCCCGAGACCATCACTCGCACGCGCACCGGAGAGTGGAAGTCTCGCAACAAGAACGTTCAGTCCAAGGCAGCGAGTTCGGCTCAAGAGGAACGTGGGAAGTCGGGGCAGGGGGCGGGCGCCTTGCTCGCCAAGTCGGAGACGATCAGCTTCAAGTTGTTGTTCGACGCGACGGAGGCACTCCTCGCAGGTCGGGCTGGGGTCGACACTGATGGCATCCTGCCGCAACTCGCCGTGCTCGAGGACGTTGCGCTGGGCAAGGAGTCGCAGGAAGCATCCCGGGGCAAACCGCCTCCGCAGGTGACCAAACCCGTGCGTCCGAGTGAACTGTTGTTGGTGCTCGGGCGCCAGCGCACCTTCCCGGTCGTGCTGACCTCGTTGACGATTACCGAGCAGAAGTTCAGCCCGCAGCTGGTGCCCATTCGTGCTGAGGTTGACGTCAAGCTGCGGGTGCTGGAACCGTTCGAGACAGCGTACAACACGCGAATTCAAACGGTCTTCAACGAGCTGCTCGACAGGCGACAGAAAGCGGAGCAGCGCGCCGTGACCGCCGACACCTGGAGTGGTGGTATCAACGATGCCATCGCCAACGCGTTGTATCCACCTCTTGCGGGAGGCAAGTAGCATGAGTGCTCGTGGGTCCCGTCACGCCGGCCTCGGTGAGTACGTTTTCGAGCTGCCCAACGGCGCGGGCGCCACGAAGATCTACGAGCCCCGATTCTCTGAGACAACTTCTCGCGTGTCTCACCCGCGCCAGCACACGGTACGTGCCGGTGATCGGTTGGACCTGCTGGCTGAGGCCTATTTGCAGGACCCCCACAAGTACTGGCGTATCGTCGATGCCAATCCCACGTCGGATCCGGATGAGCTGATCCAACCGCAGCGGGTTCTAGTCCTCCCGGAGATCGACTGATGCCCGGCGAGCGCGAACCGACCATTCGTGTGTGGCTCGATGGCGAAGCGATCGACCAAGCCAGCGAGCGGATCATCGAGTTGGAGATTGAGGAGCGAGCGGATGAGGCGTCACGTTTCAGTCTGAGCGTGGACATGAGCCCGATCGATGCCGATGACGGGGTCGGCGATTGGGACCAGCTCGAGCATGGGAATTTCGCGCGCGACAATCAGCTCCCTGATCTGCGACTCTTGAAGCGGGTCACCATCGAGTTCGGGCTGCGTGAAGATGAGCCCGACGCCGAGGACATTCGCGCCGTGGTGTTTGACGGGTACGCCACGAGCGTCGAGGCCGTCTTTGGCGAGAATCGCGTTCCAGATTCCAAGCTCGTCTTGAGTGGAATCGACGCATCCTGCCTGATGCACCTGCAAACTGTGACCAAGGAATGGCACACACGAAACGACGCTGCTATCGCTCGTGAGCTTTTTGGCAAGTACGGTTTCAGTTTCGATGGGGACTCCATCGAGGAGACAGCACCCACGCGCGAACTGAGTAGGTCGACCGTCGTGCAGCGCGGTACGGACGCCGAGCTGCTTCGGGCACTGGCTCAGCGCAACGGATTCGAGCTCTACGTCGAACCCGACGAGCACGTCATTCCTGAGCAGCCCAGTGCTCGGAGTGTGGTCAAAGGGCATTTTCACCGTTCCCGTCCTGACGCGCCTCCCCAACCCGTGTTGACGCTCTTTCCGCCGGAAGCGCCGTCACTCATCGAATATCGGGCCCGTTGGGAGAGCCATCAGCCGACCCGCATTCTCGGCTTCGACATCGACGAACGCAGTCGTCGCATTCGCCGTACCAACATCGATGACACGGGGTACCCCAGCATGGGGGAGGTGAATCGTGCAGATGTACTCGAGGAGCGGCTGAGAGCCATATTGCCGGATAACTTGGATTTCGAAGCTTCAGACATCCAGTCGACACTGGTGCCCCATGACGAGCGAGAGCTCGAGAACCTCGCGCGTTCAGCACTTCGCACGGCAGAATGGTTTGTCGTCGGGACAGGAACGGTGCGTTGTGAACGCTATCCGACCATCGTTCGTTCCCGGCGTCCCATCGAGCTCAAAGGGGCGGGACACTTGCTGGATGGACGTTGGTACGTCCAGGCGGTGCGCCATCGCTGGAACGTGCCACCGTACGAGTCAGAGGAAGAGCCCGTTACCGCGCGCTACGAGGCGGACGTGACTCTGTTGCGCAACGCGTTGGGAGCTCAGGGCTGATGTGGAGGCTGTGCTGATGGTGCGTGCATTGCGTTTCCCGTTTCAGATCACGGACCGTGGAGTCGCGGCAAGCTCGGCGCGCGCCCAGGCGGTGAACGAGCAGCTGGAGCAGCTGCTGTTCACCATGCCCGGGGAGCGAGTCAATCGTCCGCGGTTTGGATGCGGGGTGCAGCGCCTCGTTTTTGCGGGAGCAAGTCCCGAGGCGGCGGGCGCTGCGGAATACGTCGTGTCGACGACCGTGCGCCGCCACATGAACGAAGTCCTCGATCTCGATGCGGTGCGGGTCACCGTGAACGGCGTCACGTTGATCGTCGATATCCTGTACACGCTCAGGGCAACCGGAGACGAGCTCGCGGTCACCTTCGCCCGCGACCTGGAGGGGCCCGCGTGATTGCGCTCAGTGCTACTGATCTCGAGGCGCAGCTGCGCGCGCTGCAGGCGTCGCTGGAAGCGGGCGAGCTTGCTGACCTGGACTGGCAGCTTCCGGCGGGTGAATTCTCCCTGTCCGCTCCCGTCACGCTGGGAACGCCCGCTCACGATTTGCGGCTCACCACGCGAAGTGGGCGTTGCGTCTTCACGCTGGGGAGCACCGCCGCACCACTGGCGAGTGACGCCGTTGCTCTGGAGCTTGTGGGCACGACCGTCCGTGTTTCGGACGTTGGTGTGGTGGTTTCCGGTGGAGAGAATTGCACCGCGCTGCTGGTGAAGGCAGAAGGGTTGGGGCACGTGTC